>JAQUKG010000009.1 GCA_028719245.1 Candidatus Altimarinota bacterium
ATATTTTTGTTCAAGATTAACAAATAAGAAAATTTCATCTACTTTTAATGACTGTTCTTTAAGGGACATAAATAAATCATCTAAGAAATATAACCTAAATATAATTACCTGTATAGATATTCAGTATTTTCTTAATCTCAAAGATCATTTATTTAAAAAATTTGACAAAGCCTTTTTATCCATAAATCTTGAAAAAAAATAATTATTTTTAATATATTTTTTTCAAAAAAATCTTACAGGCAAGTAATCAAAAACCACATCTATATTAAACTTATTAAGGTAATCAATTTTATACTTTATTGAAGAAATTATTTTATTGTATATTTTAATGTTTCAGCTATGTAATATCTTTGATAATAAAAAATCTGTATTAATAAAATATATTTTTCCAATATTACAAGAACCTTTATCTATTTTAAAAAAATCATTAATAGTAACATCTAAGAATAAATCATTTTTTCTATTAAAATAAACTATATTATCCAAACAAGAATAATCGATTTTATTATATTTTACCATAAAAGAATCATTTTAAAAATTAAAATAAAAAAACTAATCAAAGTTATAACTATAATAAAGACAATTCTTACATCTATTTAAATATAATCTATTTTTTAACTTACTTTCTCCTTTTAATTTTTGGATACTTGTAACATACTTTATGTTTCATAAAGATAAAGAGGTATCATATTCAAAAAAACAACATTTAAAAATATCTCATCTGTAATTTATTTGATAAAAATCATTAAAAAGAAATTCACAAGTTTTAAATTTTCTTTTATTTTTACAAACAAGTCATTTTAATAATTTATCTTCAGAAATAGACAACCTATTATAGATATCAACATCCAATTCTCATCCCCAGTTAATTAATCTTTGTATAGCTGGATAAATAGATAAAGATTTACATAACATATAATACTTTTGTAAGTCTTTTACAGAATATGATGTTAATAAAAGCTCTGTAGAGATCTTTAGTTTATTTTGTTTTAATAATAACATCTTCTTAAAAATCTGTTTATATCAAAATAAGCCTCAAGTTAGAATATTATAATCTTTTTCATTAAAAGAAAATAAACTAAAGATTATTTCTAAATCATATCCTCTGTTTACAATATTTTTTATTTTCTTTATATTTTCAATAGATAATGAATTTCATTTTGTATATATAAATATTTTAATTCATTTAATTTTTATAAAAAATCTAAGTAGAATGAAAAAAAAATCTTTATGTAAAAAAACATCTCAAAATCATGCCAATATAATTCTTTCATATTTATTTATAATTATAAATGATATAATACTATCTAGTATATATATATCTAAAAATCAATAATTTTGAAATTTTTTTCTAGAACATGAAATACAGTTAAATAAACAAATATTAGTTAATTCCAATTCTATAGTTTTCATTTCTATAACTTTCATTATATAAAATATATACTACTTACATTTTATTTTATAAAAATCATCTAAATCCTTAAAGTTAATTTTTCATGAAATAATCAAGTTTGAAATAGATAAATCATCTAAAAGAAATAAATCTTCTTTTTTAAATTCTTTAACTTTAATTCAAGATAAATAAGAATTAAAATAGGAAACTGAAGATTTACAAGTATCATCACATTTGTATTTTTTATCTCAAATAAAAAAACTTGAAATTCAGATTATTCTTTTTTTGTCATTATCAGTCTTATATCTAAAGTTTTCCAAAAAATTATAGGCATTTTTATCTTTGTTTTTGATAATTAAACAAAGATTTTTAGCAATATCATCAGTAGGAAAAGCTTGATCACAACTTAAATCTCACTTTATAGCTGAGTAAAAAAGAAAATCCTCTCATTTTAATCAAGTATTACCCTTTAATACTAAAATTCTTACCTGTAAGTCTTTACAAAATTTATTTTTATATATATATGATATTTTATCTGTCTTAGTATCATTTATTTTAAATTTATTAAACTGTATCAAAAAAGTAGTAATTCATACTAAAATAATTATAAATATAATTATTACCAATAAATAATTCCTAATATTACTTTTCATATTTTCTTTATTAAAATTAAAATAGTAGTTTTATTAAATAATTTGCAAGAATTTTATTAAAATAAAATTCTTTACTATATTCTCTGTTAAACCGGATATGTCATATTTTTTTCATATCTTTTTCAAAAATATAATAATTCTTTATTATATAAAGCAAATTATCTTTATCACATAATATATTTCATACATTTATACTTTTATATTCTAAAATATCAAATGTTTTATAATAATTAAAAAGTTTAAGTCAATCTAATAGTCAATATACATTATTATCTATATCTAAAAAAAATCAAGTATAGTAATTAAAAATATTATTATACATTCTTTTATCTTTTGGTAATCATATATAATTTAATATATCATTTTTATTATATCAAGACTTTAATAAGTAATTAAAAAATAATAATAATCATTCAAGTATATTTAATATTTCATTTTTCGAAAATTTATAATTATAGAAATTCGAAACCGGTTGAAAATCTAATTTCCTTGGTCATAGATTATGTAAAAAATAAAGATTTTCAAATAACTCTTTTGATGTTTCTTTTAATAAGACCTTAGTAATAAAAAAATTAATTTTGTATTCCTTAATTAACTCGATTCATTTAATAATATTTAATAATTGTGTTTTATTTTTTAACCTGTATTTCAACATAAATTTTTCTTCTCAGTCCATACTAATATAAAACATAATTCTATCTCTTGAAAATATTGACAACTTATCAATAATTTTTTTATTAAGTAAAATTCCATTTGTATAAATAACAAATTTTGTTCTTAAATAATATAACTTATTTATAAAATAAAGAATTTTATCTGATTCTAATAATGGTTCTCATCAGAAGAATATAAATACTATATTTTTACAATACTTATATATCTCACTTTCGTTTTTGATAAAAAAATCTGCAATTTTGTCTATATTATCTAAAGATATTGATTTATCCCTATTTATAAGATGACAATATTTACAATGTATATTGCATTTATGAGTGATGGTAATAGTAAAATGCAAATCTTCTATTAATCAATCATTAGTATATTTTACTCACATCTTTTTAAATTTTTGTTACTTTTATAATAATCTTTAAAATATCTTAATATCATAGAAGCTAAAATATTTTGAACATCCCAATCTGGCATAGTCCACTTTCTTTGTTGTCTATATGCTATTTCCCAAATCTTTTCATCTGTATATAAATCATACCTAAGTATATTTTTCTTTAATTGTTCAACATTAAATAAAACATTTCATAAGGTTATTCATTTCAAATCCTCTTTAGTATATGTTCAACCATCATCAAATCATTTCCATGCAAAACTCATAGCATGAACAGTTCAATCTATATCTCAAGTTATATTAATTCAAAACTTTAAAAAATCTTTAAATTGTGTAATATTTAAAGGTAATCAAAAAAGATTAATAATTTCTTTATCAGATAAATTATGTTTACTTTTTAAATAATCAAAAAATAGCTTTATTCATTTTACTATTTCTTTAGTAGAATCAGTCTCTCTATAATTATATATAGCTGTTACCGGATTTATAATTATTCAATTTGGTTTTAGATTGTATAAATACTGATAATTTCTAAATAAATCCTTTGAGTTTGGCTTCATAATAGAGGGAGAAATTAAAAATTTTATCTTATTATCTCGTAACAGTTTTAGGCCAAAGACTATTTGATAAAATTGTTTTTTTGATTTAAGTCTATATTTTAACATTAATTCTAAATCTCAGTCTATACTGACAATGAAACTATATCTATCTTTTGGAAATAATTCAAGAGATTTTATAAACTTTCTATCAAGAAGTATTCAATTTGTGTGAATAACAAAATTTATCTTAGAATATTTATACAGTCTCTCTATTAAATATAAAATCTTATCTTTTGATAATAAAGGTTCTCATCAAAAAAATGTTATAGTAATCTCTTTATAATATTTTAATACATCATCATAATTATTAGAAAAAAAATCAATATAAGCATCTAACACTTGTTTTGATACTGCTCTTTCCTCTTTATATATTTGATTTTTATAAAGCAACACACAATAATCGCAAGCTAAATTACAATTTGAATCTATTATTATCTGAATGCGAAAATTATCTCTTATTTTTTTATCATCAATAACATTTAATGAATCATGCATAATTAATTAATTATATATTATCATATATAGAAAAACGATCATTTGTTATTGAATATCACATATTATAATCATCTTCTCTTACATGTGTAAATCAGCAAGAATAACATCTTTTATCCATACTTAAACGAGTATTATCAATAAATCATTTTTCTAATAAATTATATAATTGCTTTGAGTCTCACCAACATCTTAATACATTTCAAAATGGGTCAATTAAAATATCTGAATTTAATGATTTACAATAATTTTCAATCTTATATCATTTAAAATACCTAATAATTCTTTTCACTGAATCAACAGATTGAATAAAAGAAATTGGATTTTCTTGTTTTAATTTTAAAAATTTCTCTCAAAAATTAAATGCTTGCTCTTCTGTTAACAAAAGATCTTTTCACTCAATAGAGTTTCAATATCCCAAAATCTGAACTGGGTCAAAATTAATTTTTAGATTATACTTTTTAACTAACTCAAATATTGATTCAAAATTATTAAAATTGTCTTTTTGTAAAGTTACATCTATATTTATCTGCAAATTAAGATTAATTGTATTTCTTAAACTAACCATGTACTCTAAATTTGATATAATTGTATTATAAACTCAATTTCTTCAACGAATTAATTCATGAACATATGATATTCAAGAATCTATAGAAAACATAATTTCATCTAAATCTTCTATAATTTCATTTATTTTTTCTTTATTTATTATAGTTCAGTTTGTAATTATTTCAACATTGAATCATTTAGATTTTGAATATTTAATTAAATCATAAATATATTGATTTAAAAAAGGCTCTCATCACCAAAAGATTATTCATCTAATATTACCATCCAATGATAAGATATCTATAATTTTTTTAAAATGTTCTATATCTAAATTTTCTCTTCAGAACTTCCAAAAATCACACATCTTACATTTTAGGTTGCAAGCTTTTGTTAATTGCAAATATGCTCTAGTTTTCATTATTAAGTTTTTTATACTCAACTAAAAATTGTTTATTTAATTCATTAAAAAATTTTTCTTTTCAATTAGCTTGTAAATAAATATATTCGCTAATATAAAACCCAGAAATATAACTAAATCTAAATTTAATATTTTTTTTCATAGTAAGCGAATTTATAAATATTAGAAAAAGCATCCTCCTTTAATTTTATAGTAATTCAATTCTTTAAAGAATAAAAGAAATCATACAATCACTTGTCAGAGAAGCATAACTAGCTTCTTTAAATTTTAATAAATCTCAAGATACATATATATTACACAATCATATATTTCTTCATATTTTTGCAGATAATCACATTTTTTTTCCTTAAGTGCTTTTACCATTAAATAATCTTCATAATAAGCATCTATACTTTTTATATTATATTTTTTTAGTATTGTAAATCTCAATTAGCTAACGCTTTAAAAAATAGATACCTATTGTATAATAAATCAAAAATGTACCTGTAGCAGTAGGTAAATTCATTTTAGTATAACCCTCACAAGTCAAATTTTTATAATCTATTATTCATCAAGAATTAGTATTATTAACTATGTTATTTCAAGAATTATTTAACAAACTTTTAAATACTACACCTACAATTTTAGTAGAACAACAATAATAACGACTACACTAAGAGTTCCTTTCTTTACATTCATACTTCTATTATTTAAAAATAAACTACCATTGACCATGACTTCCATGTGAACCATGACTTCCATGTGAACCATGACTTCCATGTGAACCATGACTTCCATGTGAACCATGACTTCCATGTGAAATAGTTGTTGTAGATCATGGAACTCCAGAATAATGTCAATTAACTATTCAACTTGAATGGCTAGCAATAGTTGTAGCAGTACAACTAGAACTATCAGAGTTTGTTATACTGGGAGAATTAGTAGTGGTAGATGGTGTTCCAGAATAATGTCAATTAACATTTCAACTTGAATGATTTGAAGTTCATGTTACAGTACATGTTTTTGTTCAACTTGAATCATCACTTCATCAACTATGATGAGGTGGCCATGAATATGTTGCACTTCATGCTAAAACTTCATTAACTCCACTCAAAAGCATAACTCAAGCACTCAATCACAAAGCATCCTTTTTACTTATTTTTCAACTTTCATCAGTTAAAAAAGCTTTAATCTTCTTTTGAAGTTTTGGAAATAACTTTTTTTTATTTTCTGACATAAAACATAAATTATTAATAAATCTAAAATATTTTAATATAAATTATTTCAAAATCAATATTTTTATACCACTTCACATTGACTTACAACAAAATCATCTTTTCTTCACAAAATCCAATTTTCAAATACTTTTTTATCCTCATCACTTCTTAATTTTTCAAAAATATAATCTAAAACTGCATAATCAAGTTTTTTCTTATGATCAAGAGAATAATTTGGAATTAAATTTCAAGTAGTCTTGTAACTATGAATTGGACAAACTCAAATATATGGTTTATAAACACTATCATTATATCATGGTAATCAATCAAGAGTTGATGATAGAACCATAACTTTAGTGGTATCAGAATTTATCATATTCTTATATGTTTCATCTGATTTTTCTCAGACTTCTCACATCAAAAAATTTTCATCTCACATACGACCAAGCATTCTTCATTCATCACAAGAATAAATTTTTCAATCATAATTATAAGCAACTTGTCCAATACAAGCTCAACAAGGACTTCTTTCGTCTAAATAATTTGGATCTTTATCAGTTAAAATTTTTGATAAATAAATACCTGATAACATTTCTCTAAAATTAATTCATGATTTATTTAACTGCAAAATATAATCCATAGATTTTTTATAAAACTCTATAAATTCTTCTGAAGTATATCATAATTTCTTTAAATCACTAGCAGCAAAACCGTATGGATTTAGTGGTCTTAGAAATATTCATTGAAGTCAAAGTCAAACATAAGTATCAATTATTTCTTTATATTTTGAAAGTGATTTTTTAGTTACAGTTAAAAGTGCTCAAACTTTCTGTTCTAATCATTTTTTTTCATATTCATTATTTATTCTTTTAATCCAATAAGCAACTTTTTCAAAACTATTTGCTTCTTTTAAAGTTCTATTAAAATTATGAGTTTCTTCATCTCAATCAAGTGAAGTTGAAATATGTATATTATGATTTAATAAATAATCTAATTTTTCTTCATCCATCAAAGTAAGATTTGATACTAATGCAAAAGTTACATTTTTGTGCAAATGAAAAGCTTTTATTTCAGCATACTCAGTTATATATTTAACAATATCCCAATTTACAAGAGATTCTCAACCTTGAAATTCAATAGTTAAATTTGGAGAAGAAGTATAAAAAATTGTATCAACAACTTTTTTTGCAGTATCTTTAGTCATATCCATTTTTTTTGCTGTCATTGGAGCAACTGCTGCATGACAATACTGACATTTATGATTACATCTAAGAGTTGTAACTATTATATGTAAAGTGGGTCAGTAAGCTAAAAAATCATTTCTTTTAGCAAAAGCTAAACTCATATCTTTCTCATAACTTTCATCTTTTATGAATTTCTTTTCTAAAAGTTCATCATATTTTTCTCAGGAATTTAATTTTCATAAAACAAAATTGTTAAATTCTTCTTTTGTTAAGAAAGCATGTTTTGCAATATCATTTGTAATTAGATAATCTTGTCAAAATTTTTTAAATCTAAAAAATCATAACTTATCATTTTTTAATTTTTTAATTTTATTTAAATCAATCATATATAAAAGAGGTTAATTAAGCTAATTCATTACTTAAAGCCAAATAATAATTCATAAATTCGTTAAAAATTTCATTTATATCTTCATCAGATTTTATAGTTAATTCTCAATTTTTATAAGATATTTCAGTAATTTCGCTAAAATCCTTCATTGCTTGTAAAATAATATCTTCATTATAAATATTATTTTCTATTTTGAAACTTTGCTTTCACATCTTTAACTGTATTAGGATCTAAAGTAATAGTTGGTTTTTGTATTTCCATTTCTTGAGTTTCTTCTTCTATTTCTTTTAGAATTCTTTCAATTTCTGCTTCATCAATTTTTAGTTCTGGATCATTTTCTATTTCTCTTAAAATTTCATCAATATCTTTATCAAAATCTATTTGATTTTGCTCTTTATTATCATTATTCTGTTTATCAGTATCAAATTCTACAAATCATTTAGAATCTATGCTATTTGCAATTGCTGTTCAAACTATTTTTTCTCTAATTTCTTTATTATCATGTTCTAATTTATCTCTTAAATAAACATTTAAAAGTTCATCTGAAAAATCTCAAATAATTTCTTTTGGTTCTTTTTTTACTCAACTTTTTTTTGTAAACTGCATTATAATATTTTCATTTTCATCAAGTTTAAAGAAAAAATAACCTAAATCTAGGAATCAATAAGCTGCTTTCAAAACTATATCTTTTGAAAAAAGATTTTTATCAATTAGAAGTTCAAACTTTTCTCAAACAATTATTTCTTTTAAAAAATTTTCCATAAAATTAAAGTTAAGTTATACAAAGAATTTAATAATTTAAATTATACACTTTTATAAAAAAATACAAATATTTTTTAAATATTTTTTACATTACCTCAACATTATCTAAAATAATTTTTATTATATTATCAACTTTTATTTCTTCAGCTAAAGCTTCATAATTTAAAATAATTCTATGTCTTAAAACTGGATAAGCCATTTCTTTGACATCTTCTGGAATTACAAAATCTCTTCAAGATAAAAAAGCTAGAGTTTTTGATGTTTTTAACATTGCAAGTGAAGCCCTTGGTGAAACTGGATAAGAAATATATTTTGAAATATTTGAATTATTATTTCTTGTATAAAAAGTTATATTCTTAATGTAATTTAAAATATTTTCATCTGTGTAAATATTTTCTACTAATTCTTGTATTTTAGAAATTTCTTTTTTATTAAAAATTTTATTAACTTTTGAATTTTCAATATTTTTAATATTTCTTAATATTTCTAATTCTTCATTTTCAGTTGGATAGTTAATAACTGTTTTCAATAAAAATCTATCAAGTTGTGCTTCTGGAAGATTAAAAGTTCATTCTTGCTCAATTGGATTTTGTGTCGCCAAAACTATAAATGGACTATCAAGTTTAAAAGTTTTATCTCAAATGCTTACTTGTTTTTCAGCCATTGCTTCTAAAAGTGCAGATTGAACTTTAGAAGGAGCTCTATTTATTTCATCGGCAAGTAAAAAATTTGTAAAAATAGGTCAATCTTTTATATAAAATTCATTTTTAACTGGATTAAAAACATTACTTCAAATTAAATCACTAGGAAGTAAATCAGGAGTAAATTGAATTCTTTTAAAATCTAAATCTAGAGTTTTAGCTAAACTATCAACTACTAAAGTTTTAGCTAATCCAGGAGCTCATTCTATTAAAATATGTCATTTTGAAAACAAGGCTATTAATAAATCTCTTACAAGAGATTTTTGTCAAATAACTTTTTTTGCTATTTCCTGAAATAAATTGTCAATACTTGATTTTAAGTTTTCAATTTCATTTTTATTTCATTGCATAAAATAAAATAGGTTATTAAAATATTTTTTGCAGATTATAATTATTTTTTATTAAACTCAAATTTAAACTTAAATAATGTAATTTATATAATAAATATATAATGATTTTATTATTTATAAAATATCTTTGCTATAAATAATATTTCATAATATTTTATTTTTTAGCTATTCTATAAGGTTATCTATAAGATTTTTTCTATTAATAAAAAAAATAATCTTTAAAAAGTCTTTAAAATTTGATTTTAAAATAATTAACATTATAATACATCCGATTAGAAATTTTCTAATTATATTTATTTATTAATTTTTTTCTCTATGAAGAATAAAAATAAAAAATGATTTACCCTTGTGGAGTTGATCATAGTTATTACAATTTTAGCTGTTTTAGCAACTATTGCTTTCGTTAGTTTCCAATCTTATACAAAAGATGCTAGGAATTCTAAAAGATTAAATGATTTAACTTCTATATCAAGAGCTATGGAAATTAAATTAAGTGAATGAGTTGATATAATGAATTTTGCTAACTGAACAGCAAATAAAATTGCTGGTACTGAGCTTTTAGCTTGAAGTACTGTTACTCTTGCTTGAGCTAAATATACAGCTTGAGATGTTAATTCTACTTTAATTTGAGTTACTAATAATAATGCATTTTTAGATCCAACTAAAAATGTAATTTATAAAATCTGAGTTACATCTCTTGCATGATGAACTTATGAATTAGCTAGTATAAATGAAAAAGATACTACAACTGCTATGATTTTATGAACTTTTAAAACAAGAAGCTGATCTACAGCAGCTTGAACTATTAGTTCTGCAACAAATTGAACAATTACTTTAACTTCTTGATTTGGTACATTTAGAGTATGAGATATATTAAAATGATCAACTGCTGCTACATGAGTAATTACAGAAATTTCAAAAGATTTAACTACTATTAAAACTACTTGAACAATAGCTTTAGCTTCAACTAGTTTCACATTAGGAACTACTGGTGGTGCTGAAACTCTTTGATTAGTATGAACATCTGCTTGAGCTGTAGTAACAAACTGATGAACTAACTTACATTACTAATATATTAGTATAGTTTTAAAAAAGATTTTGATTTAAACCAAAATCTTTTTTTTATTGTTTTAATTACGGTATTTCAAATATTATTATTTTTTCATATATTCTTTCCTTTTATCATAACTTAGTCTTTCTATAGCATACCTTAACATAGTTCTTGGCATAATTTTATAATATTTATCTAAAAAATTATATAAAGTTTGTAAATCTTTTTTTCATATTTCTCGAAGCATCCATCAACAAGCTTTATGAATTAAATCGTGTTTATCTTGAAGTAATATTTCACAAATTTTCAAAGTATCTTCAAAATCTCACTTTCTCAAAAAATAAAAAGTTGTTAAAATAGAAATTCTTCTTTCCCAAAGGTTATTAGATATTGTAAATTTATATAATACTTCCCTGCTTCTAGAAAAAAAATATTCTCAAAAAACATAAGGAATGTAAGTATCTACTAAATCCCAATTATTTATTTGAGGCAAATTTTTAAAACTAAAATCAATTATCTTTTGTTTAAGTTTTTCATCTTTTGTTTTTAGATAATTTTCTCTTAAAATAGCTAAACTCAAAAATCTTTCTTCGTGAATTTGTGAAGAAAGAAGTTTTTCTAAATCTTGAAAACTTAAACTGGTATATTTCTTTGATAGTTTTCTAAGTTCTGGAACTGTAATTCATAAAAATTTATCTCACTCTGCATATTCTCAAACTCAAGTTTTAAAAAATCTTTGTAATAATTCTGCTTTCTGCTGATTTGAAAGAGATTTTAAGTCATCTTTTAGTTCTATTAACATATTTAATCATTAAAAAAATATTTTTTGCTAATTCTTCAATCTATTACTTCAATTCAATCATTTTGTAGTTTTTTAATTTTTTCATCTATTCATAAATTATATCATCATAAGCTTCAATCTGACATAATTACTTTATAACAAGCATAAAGATCTTGATTTCTGTTTTGTTTCATAATTGAAGCTATAGTTCTAGAATGAACTTTAAAAATACTAGCTAATACCTTATAAGTAATAACTTTTCACTTTGGAATAGTTTTTAAATATTCTAACACTTCTTTTGCTAGATTTTTATTTTTTGACTTTTTTGTAGTTTTTAAAACAACTTCTAAGCTCTTTTTAATCCAAAGTTTTAGTTCATTTCTGTCTTCTAAAATATTTTCTGGTATTTTATAATAACTAATTATATGATTTTTTCAGTTTGAATGATAAGAAAAAGGCTTACTTCAAGCATCTAAATAATCTTTTAAGTTATTTTCTCATGTTTTAAAATAAAACTCATCATCTATTAAAATTGCAAACATTTTCCCAAGTTTATAAATTCACCATCAAGAAAACATACTTTTGGCTCTGTATCAGATTTCTCATTCAAGTAAATCTTCTAAGAAATAGCAAAGAATTTCTGGTTGCTCTTTTGACATATTTTTATATTTTATTCACTTAAAAACTCTTCCAAACTAATTACCTTAACTCAAAGAGAATTTGCCTTCTCTAGCTTGCTTCCAGCTTTTTCTCAAGCAAGTAGAAAATCAGTATTTTTTGAAACAGATGAAACAAAACTTCATCACATATTTTCAAGTTTTTCTACAAGTTCGTCTCTTGAAAATCCGTTAAAGCTTCAAGTTATACACATTTTTTTTCACTCATATTTTCATCAAATAATTTCATGCCTATACTCAACTTTTATATTTTCTAAAAGCTTTTTTAGTAAGATTTTATTTTTTTCATTATTAAAATAATTCCAAATATTTTTAGCTGTTTGCTCTCAAATATCTTGTAAATTTTCTAATTCTTCTAGTGAAAAATTAAACTGCAAAAATTCTTCATCTCTATTTATAAGTTTTGAGAGTTCTTTTGCTGATTGTGGACCGATTCCAGAAATATTTAAAGCAACTAAAAAATTAACTATTTTTTGATTTCTAGCATTTTTTATAGAATCAAGTAAATTTTCTACAGACTTCTTCTTATATCAAGGCAAAGCCAGAATTAAATCTTTTTTATTTTCTAAATCAAATATACTTGCTAAATCGCTTATAAATCTTTTTTGTAAAAATAATTCTATTTGCTCCGTTCAAAGTCAATCAATATTTAAGGCTTGCTTTGAAATAGAATTAATTAATTTTTGTTTGATTTGCTCAGGACAATTCTCATGGTTTGGACAATAATATCTTATTTTATCATCATCTTTTATGATTTTTGTAGAACAACTTGGACAAAATTCTGGAGGAAGGATTTCCATTTTTGTAGAGATAATTCATAAATTATCTCTATTTTCAGCTAGTCAAATAATCTTTGGAATTACTTCTCAAGCTCTTTTTATAAAAACATTGTCTCAAACTTTTATTTGTAGATTTTTTACTTCATCATAATTGTGTAATGTAGCTCTTTTTACAATTACTCAGGAAATATTTATTGGTTCAAGATTAGCAACAGGAGTGATAGTTCCAGTTCTTCAAACTTGATGTTCAACTGAAAGAATTTTTGTGGTTAATATTTGTGCTGGAAATTTATAAGCAATTGCATATCTTGGATGATGGGCTGTAAAACCAATATCTTGCCACAATTTTATATCATCAACTTTTATAACAAGTCCATCAATATCAAAATCAATTATTTCTCTTACATCTCAAAAATTATCAATATTTTTAATAACTTCCAAAATATTTTCACATTTTAAAAAATAACTTGAAATTTCAAATCAAAAAGATTCTAAATCTTTTATCACATCAAAATATTTTTGTTTATTTTCTTTTTCTACAAATTCTTCAAAATTAGCTAAATCGTAAGCAAAGAATTTTAGATTTCTTTGTGCAGTTATATTAACATCAAGAAGCCTTAAACTTCAACTAGCAGCATTTCTAGGATTTGAAAATATTTTTCATCAAATTTTTAATGCCTCCCTATTTAATTCTTCAAAACTTGAAATTGGCATAACTACTTCTCCTCTAACTTCTAAATCTCCTAAATAAGGAATTTTTCTGGGAATATTTTTTATTGTAAAAATATTTTGTGTAATATCTTCTCAATATACTCAATTTCATCTAGTTAAAGCTCTTTTTAATTCTCAATTTTTGTAAATTAATTCAACTCAAAGTCAGTCAAATTTAAACTCAATTGTATAAGGAATATTTATTCAAAAATCATAAGATAAAACTCTTTTAATTCTCTCATCAAAGTCTTTTAAATCTTCTTCATTGTAAGTATTATCAAGACTAATCATAGGACGAGAATGTGCTACTTTCTCAAAAGTTGATGAAATTATATCACTTCAGATTTTTTGAGTTTGTTTCTCGTTTATCTTAAATTTATCTTCTAAAATTTGCAATTTTTTAAATAAGCTATCATATTCAAAATCGCTTATAATTGGAGTTTCTTTGTTATAGTATAAATCACTATGGTAAGTTAAAAGATTTGATAATTTTTCAACATCATCTAAAGAAAAATCTTTTAATTCAAGATTTAGGTAATGTTTTGAAAGTTGTAGTTCGTTCATTATTTTCATTAATTATTATTATTGGTATTATTATATTTTCTTTTATTTAATTTCAATATTTTTTGCTTTTTTATTTAAGTAAATATAATAAATTTAATATTTAATTAAAAATAAAAATGTTAAATACTATAATGTTATATATTAATTCCATAAAAAAAATAAATAAAATTTTATTAATTATAGTATTTTTAATTAATTTAATATTTTTATTTTTAATTTTTTATAAAAGTTTTTATCTAAATAATTGAATTACTTGATATATTAAATCAAATTTAATAGCATTAAATCTATCATATATATTTTACCTATTTTATGAAAAAATAATATTTTTGTTTAAAAATAAACAATTATTAATTAATAATTTAATAAATAAATATTTAATTTATTTACTTTTAATTTTATTCTTTTTATTTATAAATTATATAACTTTTACTAAATATATAAATTTTTGAACTAATTGATTTGATTTATGAATATTTTCCCAAGTAATACGGAAATTATCAATATTTGAAACCCCATCTTCATCAATAAGAATGATAAATAATATTTTATGAGATCATTTTCAGCCTATTTTATATTTGTATGCTATTTTTTATAAATTAATTCCATCACCGCTTATATTATTATTTTTACAAAATTTATTTTTTGTAATTTGATGATATTGAATTTATAAAATTTCTATTTTGAAATTAGAAAAACCATTAATTTGAATAATATTTACATTCTTTTATCTATTTTTTATTTGAAATATTAATGCTATTTTATTTGATTTTCATCCTGATGTATTAGCTATTTCTTTATTTCCATGGTTGTTTTATTTTTCTTTTAAAAATAAAACTATTTATTTTTATTTACTTGTATTTTTTATTTTATTATCAAAAGAAAATTTAAGTATTTATATATCTTTTTTTTGAATATATCAATTAATTACTAAAAAGAATAAATTATATTGATCATTGACTTTTTTTATAGGTTTAATTTATTTTTATTTAGTTATGAATTATTTTATACCATTTATGTGATGAAATAATTTATCATATTGGTCATATAACCAAATATGAGCAAATCCAATGGAATTAATAATAAACTCTTTTAAAAATCCTTTAAATGTATTAAAAGTATTATTCATAAATAATCAAAAAATTATTGCATATTTTCACTATATATCATCTTGATGAATATTTATTTTTTCATCAGCTTCAATCTTACTTATTCCATCTTTTGCTTTTAAATTCCTATCAACTAGAGAAGAATTTTGGTGATTTAATTTTCATTATGCAATTGATACATATTCAGTTATTTTAATATCAATAATTTGTTTTTTTAGTTATTTAAAAGATAAAACAGTTAAAAATTATAAATATATATTTATAATTTTAATTTTTATATTTATAAATTTTTGTTTAACTAATATTTATCAAGCTAATATTTTTAAAAATTTATATATAAAAAATAGAATCAATATAAAAGAAGCTATAAAATTAATATGAGATAAATCTTCAATTTCTGCACAAAATACAATCGTTTCACATTTAACAAATAGACAAGAAATTTATATTTATCCAATAATTAATAATTCAGATTATATAATACTAAATAAAAATGCCTTACAAAATCAGTTTTGGCCACTTGAAAATAAACAAGATTATGAAAAAATATTAAACAAATTAATTAATAAAGAACAATGAAAATATTTCCTTGATAAGCCAATATTTAGGAATAAAATAATATTAACAAATAAATACAATTTAATTTATAATAAAAATTGAGTTTTATTATTTAGAAAAATATAAATATTTTAAAATATTAGTAATTAATAAATTTATGTATGAAAGATTTTATAAATAACATAAAAAAGAAAAATCATTTAAGTTATCTTTTAATTTTAATTTTAATTCTATTAATTATTTTTTTTAGTGTTTGATTATTTAGAAATATTCATAAAAATAATATTTTTACTCAAAGAAAAAATTTATTAGATTTTCTATGAAATCATAAAACAAATATTAGTGATGTAAATTATGTTGAAAGCTGGATGACATTTCGCTATATAAATACAATTTTTAAACTACCAGAAGATTATTTAAAAGATAAATTAAATATAAATGATAAAAAATATCCAAATATTCCTCTAGAAAGATATGCAAACTACCAGAAAATAAATCAAGATATTTTTTTAGAACAAGTTAAAAATTCTATAAATAATTACCTAAACAAACAAAAATAATATGATTGATTTTTTTCTTTCTTATCTTTTAATCTATACTTACTGAGTAATTTTTATCGTGTGCTTATTTGCTTCTTTTTTAATTCCAATCTCAGCAACAACTATTTTAATAGCAGCTTGAGCTTTTGCTTCCCAAAAATACTTAAATATAAATTATCTTTTAATTTCTGCCTTTTTTTGATGTGTTATTTGAGATAATATGTGATATTTTATTTCTTTTTATTATTGAAAGTCGTTGCTTAAAAAAATAAATTTCTGAAAAATGATTTTAAATTCATCTAGATTTATTAAATTAGAAAATGTTTTTCAAAATAATTCTATAAAAACTATTCTACTGAGCCGTTTTTTAATAACTTGACTTTGTTCTTCTGTAAATATTTTATCCTGACTTGCTAAAATAAAAGCAAAAACTTTTATATTTCTTGATATAATTTGAGAAATAATTTATGTTTTACTTTTTTGCTATATGTGATTCTTTTTATGAAATAGTTGGGAATATATTGACCCAATTTTAGAAAATATACTTTCAATAATATTTTTAATTGTGCTTTTAACTTTAGTTATAAAGTTTGGATTTTATAGAAAAAGAAAGATTATTTAGTTTTTAAAAATTTAATTATGAAAATATTCCATTTTTCAGATACACATCTTTGAATTACTTTAGAAAATACTTCAAGAGAAGAAGATTTTTATAAAAATTTTGAATTTATAATTTATAAAATATTAGAGTTAAAACCTGATATTGTAATTCATTCTTGAGATCTTTTTCATACTTCAAAACCTTCAAATAAAGCAATTTCTGTTGTTGTAGAAAATTTTCTAAAACTAGAAAAAGCTTGAATTCCAGTAATAATTATTGCTTGAAATCACGATACACCAAGACTAACTCTCACTACTCATCCTTTTGAGATATTTAAAAGTTTGAATAATTTTTATGTGTTTTATGAACCAGAAATAAAAAGTTTAGAAATTTATTGTAATGATAAAAAATCTTTTATCTCTACAAATTTTATTATTCTCCCACATATACATGACGAAAATATTTTTAAAGAAGAATTAAAAAAATCAAATAATTTAATATTAAACTGAAAAAATAATATTTTTATTAGTCATTTTGGTATTTCAGCTAAAAAATACGATGAATATACAGATGAAATTTCTGGAATAAATATAGCTTTGGAAGATTTAAAAATACTAAAAAAGTTTGATTATGTAGCACTCGGACATTATCATAAACAATTTAATATTTGAAATATTACTTATCCTGGAAGTATTGAACATACAAGTTTTAATCAAAAAAACTATAAAATTTGATATAATATTTTTGATACTGATTTAAAAACAAAAGAAAGTTTTGAACTACAATCAAGACCAATGATTGATTTATGAAATATTGATTGTAAAAATATAGAAAACACAGCCAATTTAATTGAATTTCTAGAAAAAAATATTAATAAAGATTCCTTAAAAAATGCTATTGTAAAAATAATTTTAGAAAATCTAAATAGTAAATTACTCTTAGAATTTGATGAAAAACTATTCTTAGATTTCTTTAAAGAATGTTTTTATTTTGAATATAAAAAAATAAAATTTATTGAAAATAGAAAAATTAGTTGAAATATAAAGCAAGATTGAAATACTATTTTAGATAATTTTGAAAATTTCTTTGATAATTATAATTTTACAAATAAAATTGAAAACAAAGATGAATTGAAAAAAGAATTGGAGGAATTACTAAAAACAAAATAACCCCCTTAATCCCCCTTACCAGGGGGAGGCAAAAACCTTCTCCCATGACAAGAGAAGATAAGAGAGGGATTTTAAAACTTGGAGATATTTTTCCCTTTTTCCTTTTAATTTAACATTTATTATTTCATATTTAATATTTCCAAAATCTACTATCTACTATCTACTATTTTATGCTAATTGACACTCATACTCACATATACCTAAATAAAAAATTTAGCGAACAAGAAATAATCTCTAATCTATGAAGTGACTCTATAGACAAAATTATTTCTATTTGAATTGACCTGAAAACAAGCCAAAAAAGTATTGATTTAGCTATAGCAAATCCAAAAATTATTTATGCAACAATTTGAATTCATCCAACAGATATAAAACAATATAAAGGCAATCTAGATGAAACTATTATAAGTTTAGAAAAAATGTATTTAGAAAATAAAGATTTTGTTAAAGGAATTTGAGAATGTTGATTTGATTTTCATTGGATAGATAAAGATAATTTTCAAGAAGAAAAAGAATTACAAGAAGCATTTTTTTCTGCTCAAATTGAATTAGCTTTAAAATATGATTTACCAATTATAGTTCATTCTCGTAATTCAAAAGAAGATACTTTAAGAGTTTTAAAAAAGTTAAATGCTAAGAAATTTATTTTGCATTGTTATAGTGAAGATTTAGATTTTGCATATAGGGCTATTTATTTTTCTTCAGAATGTAAAATAAGTTTTTCTTGAATTGTGACATATAAATCAGCCCCAACTATACAAAATACTGCTGCAAATATTCCACTTGATAGAATTTTAGTTGAAACTGATTGTCCTTTTTTACCACCACAAGATGTTAGATGAAGTGAAAATATTCCAAATAATACAAAATATAATTTAAAAAAAGTTTTTGACTTAAGACAAGCTAATTGAAAAAAAGAAACTTGGGAAGAGTTTGAAAAACAAGTTTATGAGAATTCAATGAAAATATTTGATATATAAAAATTCAAATTAAAAATAAATTGTTTGAATAGAATTTATTTTTAATTTGAATTTTTTGTAATAATCTTAATTTCTAATCATTTTCATTCTTCACTTATTATTTCCATTTCCCAATTTAAAGCTTTAACAATTTTATCAATTACACTAAATCATATTCAAATTCATCTATCGTCTATATCTCAAGTTTTTTCTTGTTTTCATTGATAAAATTTTTCCTTTATATAAGGTAATTCTGATTTTGAAATTCATTTACCATTATCACTAAATTTTATAAAGTTTACTCAAAATTCTATTTTTAAAGTTTTTCAATTTCAAGCATATTTTATAAAATTTGAAATAATATTTTGAACTATTTGTATAAAACTATCTTTATCAGTTAAGATTTTTTTATCAAGTCAAGAAGTAATAATTTTTTGATTAGATATTTTTAATTTTTGTCTAAATTGTTTTATAACTTCTTGAGTTATACATCTAATATCTTCTTGTTTTAAGTCTAAAACTATTTCTTTATTTTCAAATTTTTCAAATTCCATAATTTTATTTACAAGTTTTATAAGTCTTTGCATTTCGTTAATTATAGAATTTAAAGTTCTTTCATCAAGCTTAATTACTCAATCTTTAATTCATTCAACATAGCATTGAATTGCTGTTATTGGAGTTTTTAATTCATGAGAAATATCAGCAAGTAATTTATTCCTAATATTTTCTCAGATATTTAATTTTAAATTTAATCAATTTATAGCATTAACCAAAAGTCAAATTTCATCTTCTTTTTTATAACTTATCATTCTAAAATCTTTTCAAATTTTTAGATTTTTTATTTTTGATGTAATTTCTCTAACAGGAAGAAATATTTTTCTTGTAAAGATTAAAATAAACAATATTAATATTAATATTGATATTAAGTTCGTAATTAAAACTGAATTTATAAGTCTATTAAAAAAATTATATTCTGGAGTTTGTTTATTTTTTATATTTTTAATAATTTCTTCAAGATAATTTTTAGGAATTACATCTTCTATATATTTTAAATTTACTCAAGCTTTTGATAAATAATTTACAACTATATCAATATTTTCTTTGGTATCTAATTTAATTTTTCACTTATTTTTATCTAAAAGCTCAAAAAAACTTAATTCTATATCATTAAAAATACTATCAACTTCATCTAATGCTTGTTTTTCTATTATTTGATTTACATAATCAATTGTAATTTCTTTTTTTGTCTGAATCTTTTCAGATAAATAAATCTTAAAATAATAAGAGTAAAAGAAGTAAAATGAAGCAATATTTATAATTGTTATAAAAAATATACTTCATAAAATTGACAAAATAATTTTTTTTGAAATTGTCATAAAATTTTAATTAAATATTTAATCTATATCAAAGTCATCTGATTGTTAAAATAATATCTTTGTCTTGTAATTTTTTTCTAATATTTTTTATGTGTGTATCAATAGTTCTATCAAAAGCATAGTTATCATATCAAATAATATCTTTCATAAGAGTTTCTCTCCCAACCATTTTTCAATTTTCCTCAGCTATTTTTTTAAATATTTCAAATTCATTTTTTGTTAAAGCTATTTCCTTAGATTTTTTAAAAACAGTTATTTTTTTTGTATCAATTTCTATATCTTTTATTTTTATAATATCTTTATTTTCAATATTATTATTTATTCTTCTAAGTATTGTATTAATTCTAGCAAGTAGTTCTCTTGGAGAAAATGGTTTAGAAATATAATCATCTGCTCCAATTTCAAGTCAAATAATTTTATCAAGTTCTCAACTTCTTGCAGTAAGCATAACTATTGGAATATTTGAAGTAATTCTAACTTCGCGACAAATAGTTATTCAATCTTTTATTGGTAAATTAATATCAAGAATTATTAAATCATATTTATTACTTAATATAATTTCTACCGCATTCTTTCAAGAATCTTCAACATCAACTTCAAATCAAGAATTTATAAGATAAAGTTTTAAAGAATTTGATATTCAAATATCATCCTCAATTATAAGTATTTTTTGCATAAATTGGTTTTTATTTACTAATTTTTAACTACTTTAAGAATTTTTTATTTTTTTTCAAATTTTTACTTGATTTATTTTTTAAAAATATATAATCTCTGAGTATTTATTTTATAATTTTGAATTATGACTTTTGCTCCAAAAAAGAAAGTTTCTAAAACTAGAACAAAAAGAAGAACTACTAACTGGATAAAATTATCTGCTAAAAAACTTTTAAATAGAGTTCAATTACAATACAATGAAGCTGGAGAAGCTGTTGGACTTGCTCATTTTGCTAAACTTGATGGAACTTATAAAGATAGACAAGTTTTTAAAGTTAAAACTAAAAAGAAAAGTGTAACTAGAATATAATTACATAATCCTAATAAATTAAAACTGGTTTACTTTAAAACCAGTTTTAATTTATATTTAATTATTAATTATTTAAATATGTCTAATTTTTCTCGTTCTAGAACTAGAAAATTTTTATATCAAATGTTATATGCTTCAACTTTTTCAAAGATTGATATTGAAAGTTTTAGAGAATCTTTTTTTTCTTGAGTATTTGAATCAAATCTTGATGAAGAGTATTTAAAAAATATGTATGACTTAATTATAAAAAATGAAAGTTTTTTAATTAATTTAATCCAAAAATATGCTCCAAAATTTGATATAGAAAATATGGATTTATCTTATGTTTTACCAATTTTTATTTGTTCAACTGAAATATTTTTATATTCTGAAGAAATTCCTACAAAAGTTTCTCTTAATGAAGCTATTGAAATATCAAAAATATACTGAGATGATAGTTCTAGAAAAACTGTAAATTGAGTTTTAAATAATATTTTAAACGATTTAGAAGAATTAAAAACAAAACTAAACGATTTCAAGGAAAATTGAAATGAAAAAACCCTTTTTAAAAAATAAAGTATGAAAATACTTTATTTTTTAAATTATTGATTTATTTTCAAAAATTTCTCTTACAATTTTCAAAAAAATCAAGTGCATTATCAAGTTCTTTTTCATCAAAATCTGGCCAAAGCTTTTTAGAAAAATAATATTCACTATAATCACTATCATAAAGCATAAAACCTGAATGTCTTATATCTCAACCAGTTCTAATAATTAAATCTGCTGGTGGAAGATTTGATGTATCAATAAATTGTCTAAAAGTTTTTTCATCCAAATTGTTTATATCAAATCAAGAATTTATTAGTTTTTTTACAGCTCTAATTATTTCGTCTTGTCATGAATAAACTAAAGCTACAGTTAAAAATGTTTTAGTATTTTGTGAAGTTTCTGCTTTTACTTTTTTTAAGATATTTTGAGATCAAATAGGTAATTTTTCTATATCTCAAATAGTTTCAAATCTGATATTATTTTTTTGAAGTTTTGGAATTAATTTTTCAAGTTCATTAATTAATTTAATAATTCAAGATAATTCTTCGCTATCTCTTTTTACTAGATTTTCTTTACTTAAAGCCCAAAGTGTAATATATTTAATATTTTTATCACTTACTAATTCAATAATTTTCATAGCATTATCAAATCAAGCTTTATGTCAAAAAATTGTAGGCAAACTTTTTAATTTTGCCCACCTACGATTTCAATCCATTATTATTCAAAGGTGCATTTTATTTTTTTTACTTAAACAATTATTTTATCCTCATCTTTAATAATTTTCTTTTCATAAACTTTTAAAGTTTTTGATTTATTAAATTCATAAAGTAATGGTGCTGCAACAAATATTGATGAATAAGTTCAAAATGCAACTCAATAAATCAAAGTTAACATAAATCATTTAAGTGTCTCAGGTCAGAAAAAGAAAATTGTTAGTAAAACAAAAAATAAAGTTAAACTTGTAAATAAACTTCTTGCCAAAGTTTCATTAATTGACATATTTATTAACTCATCTAATTTTTTTGATTTAACATAATGTTTAATATTATCTCTAATTCTATCAAAAACTACAATTGTATCATTTATAGAATATCATAAAATTGTCAATAATGCTGTTATAAAAAATGTATCAACTTTAAATTCTGGAAAAAATATTCAAGTAAAAATGTAAAATCCTGAAGCAACTATTACATCATGAAATAATGTAATTAAAGCAACAATAGCAAATGAAGAAGAAGGAATTCAAATTGCAACCCCAAAAAATGTAAATGCTATATAAAGAGAAATAGCAATCAAAGTAATTCACAAAGTTAGCCAAGCAGTTTTTTTGATATAATCTCAAAAACTTTTTCAAATATTTATATATTTTGATAAAGAAAAACTTGAATTATTTTTTGTTAAAGTTTCTAGAATTAATCAATTAAAAGTTACTTTGTTATTTTCTAAAGTTTTTTCGTCATCAATAACTCAAAATCAAGTTTCAACTACTATTTTTTCTTCTCAAGAAACACTATAAATACTAATAGCATTTATTATATTATTATTAGATTTATTGAAATCATCTTTTAAATTTCATAAATTTGTCTGTAAACTTTCAAGATTTATATTTCAAGTATAACTAAATTCACTTTGAGTTCATCCTGTCATATCTATTCATAAATTTGAGTCTTTAAATATTATAGTAAATAAAGCAAATAAAACTACTAAAAAAGAAGTTCATACATAAATATATCTATTTTTAATTACATCTAACATAAAACAAAATTTTAATAAATAAAAAGTTGCATTTATTATAAGTTAAATACAATAAAGTCAATTTTAATTGATAATTTAGAAAATAGTGATTAAAAAAATAATAAAAATTATTACAAATTTACTTAATATTTTATTTATAATTCTTACATTTTGATTAATATTTGTATCAATTTTTAAAAAAGAATGGATTGAAATAGCTATAGAATGGTTAAAAATCGTTATAAATTGACTTTGAAACTGGAATTATATAATTGGTTTAATTAGTTCTTGTATTGAAGCTTTTCCAATTTTATGATGACTTTTACCTTGAACAAATGTATTACTTTTAGTTTGATGATTTTTTTGAAATCTAAGTAAAGAAAATTTAGTTTTTTTAATTGTTATTGCAAGTATCTGAGCTATTATTTGAAATTATGTTTGATTTGCTTTAGGAAAAAAATATTGAGAGAGATTTTTTAATAAATATTGATTATATATATGAATTTGAAAAACTGAAGTTAAATATCTAAAGTCTTGAATAGAAAAATGGTGAGCTTGGTGAATAATACTTTGAAAATTTCATGCTACAACTAGAACTTTTTTACCTTTTATAGCTTGAACAACTTGAATGAAAAGCTGAAAGTTTATGTTATATAATACTATTTGATCAATTATTCGGGCAACTTTGGTAGTAGTTTTATGAGTTTTATTTGTTGCATATTATAAAATAATTTTAAATTATTCTTGAATGATATTTTTATGAATTTTAGTAATTATTTGAATTTATATTTATAAGTTTAAATCAAAAGAATTTAAAAAATATTGGGATGAAAAAAATCTTGAAATAGAAGAAATGAGTAAAAAATAATTTAATATTTAATTTTAACTTTATGTGAATAAATGATATGTATGATGCAAATGCTTGTAGTATTTTTGGAAGATGAAATTGACTTGAATCTTGGACTTGGAAAGAATATAAACAAAAAAAAGATGAACTTTGAGATAAAATAGTTTTGGTTGATATGATTTGACATCCTTTGGAGTGATCTATTGAAGCAAGTGATGAGCTTTTTGATTGAAGATATCCTAAATGAACTATATTTGCTCTATATTGTCATAGTTGATGAAGCAGTTGATATTTACAAAAACAACTAACTCCAATTATGCCACAATATGTTTTTATAAATATAAAATGATGAATATTAGCTTTATAAAAAACTTTGCAAAAAGGTTGAAAAGTATATAATAATTTTAGTTTAAAATGTAATTTTAAAAATATGACAATCTCTACTATAGAAATAACTGAAAAAACAAGTAAACACTTTTCTTTAACTAATTTAGAAAAGTTTATTAATAGCGAAGATTTTGAAGATTTAGTTTTGTGATACCAAATGTTAAAATGACAAACTAATAATATTCAGAGTTTTAGTTCTTTTAAAAATGAATTATGATTATAGAAGTTGATGAGTCATTTAAAAAAGATTTTAAAAATTTGAAAAATGAAATAGTTCAAAAAAGAGTTATAGAAAAATTAGATGAGATAGAAAAATTATCAAATGTAGCTGAAATTTCTAATGTAAAAAAGATGAAATGATTTGATAAATTTTATAGAATAAGAGTTTGAGATTATAGAATTTGATTTGAATTAAGTTGAGAAACTATAATTGTTTTAAGAGTAAGAAGTAGAAAAGATATTTATAACATTTTTCCTTAAAAACATAATTTCTAATCTAAAGCCTACTTTTAAAGTAGGCTTTTAAAAAAGTTTTGCAAAAATAAGAAAAAAAGTTATAAACAAAAAGCAGATAAACTTAATACAATTTAAACCTTAAAAGGTAGCAAAGGGCAACTTATGTTGCTTTGCACTTTTTGTCTTTTTAAGGTATTCAGTGTATTAAGATTGTCTGCAAACATC
This sequence comes from Candidatus Altimarinota bacterium, assembly GCA_028719245.1. Taxonomy (GTDB): domain Bacteria; phylum Patescibacteriota; class Gracilibacteria; order BD1-5; family UBA6164; genus UBA7396. The sequence goes on from JAQUKG010000009.1 coordinate 25,821, forward strand.
TCAGGCTCATAAGTTGTCCTTTTTTGTTTACATTAATTATTAATTTTAATATTTATGAAAAAATGTCCCTACTGTTCTGAAGAAATTCAAGATGAAGCTAAAAAATGTAGATTTTGTTGAGAATGGTTAAAAAATGAATCTATAGGATATAGCATAAATGAAATAAATAAAATTTTAAAATATAAAAAAATAAGTAATATATTCTGAATAAGCTGGTTTATAAGTTTAATATTAATATTTATCTCTTGAAGTAATAACTTAGATCAAATAACATGATTTTTGGCTATTATATCATCCCTAAGCATATTATTATCTTTCTACTTTTATTTAAAATTCAAATGAAGAAGTTGATTTAACTTGTTATGGCTACTTTTATCATTATTATGAGTAATAATAATATTTATGTTAGAAAATAAAAATAAAAATTTAATTCAAATAACTAAATAAAAAAATATGAAAAAATGTCCCTACTGTTCTGAAGAAATTCAAGATGAAGCTAAAAAATGTAGGTTTTGTTGAGAATGGATAAACGATAATATTGCTATATCAAAAGAATCAGAAAAGGAAATAATAAATCCATTACCTACACAAACTTATAAACCACCCAATTTTTATCAAAAACATGCTGGACTTATTAATTCATTGGCAATATTTTGAGTACTGTTTTTATTTTGATTGTATGAAAATCAAGAAAAAGATATGTATAATGAAGCAAAAAAAGAATTCACCAATAGCAACTTTACCTGAGCATTAGAAAAATATAATCAATTTTTAGAAAAATATCCAAATAGTTACTTGGGACTTAATGATAAATCACTCTTATTATTCCAACAAAAGAAATATCAAGAAGCTCTGGATACTCTTAAAAAAATTGATTTAGGATCAATTCCAAGTAGAGATAAAATAGTATTAAGCTCTATTTATTCCAATTCATGTTTATATAAATTATCTCTAAAACAAAATTCAGAAGCACTAAAAGATTGTGACTCTGCATTACAGTATCAAGAAAAAAATGCTTATGCTCTTCATAATAAAGCATTAATATTTGAAGAATCATGAAAATTTAATGATGCACTGGAATTAGAAAACAAAGCGATTGAATATTGGTATTTAGAAGAGAATAAACAAGATTGATACGGAAAATTAAGCAGTATAGATACTCCATATAGTACGAAGGGAATTATTCTATCAGATTTGTGAGAATATAAACAATGACTTGAAATGGTAAATAAGTCAATATATATAAATCCAAATGATGGGATTTCACGGAATAATAAAGCTTTAATGGAAGTAAAACTCTGACAGTCACAAGAAGCTCTAGAAAGTATTAATAAAGCTTTAGAATTAGATCAAAGTATGGCAACCATGTATCAAATGAAATGATTTATACTTTCAAGCATGCTAAAAGATGTTGAAGCTATAAAGTATTATGATATCGCACTCAAATTAGAACCGAATAATTTTATGACATTATACTCAAAATCATTATCACTTTTTACACTCGAAAAATACGAGGAATCTTTAAAAATAAGCTTGCTCGCAAAAGAGCAAACATATACACCATCTGTAAGTGCTTACTATAATGAAAATACAGGATTAATTTGTATAAATAAAGTAGTCATTAAAGAATATGAAAATGCATTAGTATATTGTGATGAATATTTAAGAAATTTTGATGAAACCTTTAAAACAGAAGACCTTACTACAACAAAAGTTGCTATACTAGATTATAAATGAGTAGCTCTCTCTGGTTTAAAAAGGTATGATGAAGCAGTTCAAATGTTTGAATTAGCAAATAAAATAGATCCAGAAGACAGTATCTCAAAAGAAGCACTTTGATTATAGAAATAAGAAAAATAGTATGAAAAAATGCCCTTATTGTAATAATTTAATTCAAGATAAAGCTGTAAAATGCAGGTATTGTTTTAAATGGATAAATAATGCTAAATATATAATGATTTTAAAAGTAATTATATGAATGCTTTGACTTTCTATAATTTGGTTTTGACCTTATGAATTTTATTTACTTTTGAAATTATTAGTTTTCTTTTTATGATTATATTTAATATTTCAAGAAAAAAAATATTTTAAAAATGAATTTAGATTTTGGACTTATATTTTTATAGTTATTGCATATAATCCTTTTTTCCTAATTGCTTTAAATAGATTTATTTGGAGTATAACTGATATTATTTTAATAGTTCTTTTTATAAAATTTATTAAACAATTTAAAAATAATTAATTTATTTACTAATTTATAATTTATGTGAGAAAAAATTAAATGTCCTTATTGTACTGAATTAATTGATAACTCAGATGAAAAATGTCCTTATTGTGCTGAGGAAATAAATTCTAAAAATAATGATTTAGAAAATACAAAAATTAAAAATGAAGACATAAAGAAAGAGCAAGTAATTTCAAATAAAAATAATACAATTTTTGACTTAGCCGAAAAATTTTCAAATCATATGGATTTCTTATGATATAAAAAAGACTGATATTATGATAACCTAGCTGATGATTGAAGAATAAGAGTTATTTTCACACATGAAAAAAATCCAAATCTTACAATTAATATATTTAAAAGTAATATAATAATACTTACTTCAACATATACTTTATGAAAACATTATGAAGAAGAAAAAAATAATATTTTTTATAAAACAATTAATGAAATTAATTCTCAGGCATTTATAACAAAGTGGTATAAATGAAATTTTGAGAATTGAGAAGATAGCATTAATATTGAGATAAGAATAAATTGATATAATAAAAATGATTTTATAAATGATTTAGATTTAATGCTTGAAGAGATAAATTCATATTTATCTAGAATTTCAGATTTATTAGATTAATTTTAATATTTAATTTTATGAAAAAACTAATTTCTTTACTACTTATAGCTTTATTTTCCTTTACAGCTATAAACTCTACTTATGCAAAATATCAAAAATGATATTTAAAGAAAAACTGAACTTATGTTTTTTGATATTTTAAAACTTCAAAAAATAAAACTAAAATTGATAACTATTCAACTAAATGAAACATAAATACTTATACTTGAAAAAAAAGATATAATTAAATAATTATAAAAATATATGCAAAACCTACCAAAAATTTTCACTCAAAAATTAGAAAAAATATTTTCTAAAGAAGAACTTGAAATAATCTATTCTTGATATTCACTTAAAAAAAGACAAGTTAGTTTTAGAGTGAATACTTTAAAATCTTCAAATGAAGAAATTGAAAGTATTTTACATAAAGAAAATATTAAATTTCAAAAAATATCATATTTAACAAATTGATATAAACTTATAGATTGATTAGAGAAGGATTTATGGAATTTAGATATTTTTACTGAGTGAAAAATATATTTACAATGAATTACAAGCCAATTTATTTGAGAAATTGTGCAAAAAGATTTTAAAAATCAAGATTTAAAAATTCTTGACTTAACAGCTTCACCTGGGTGAAAAACTTCTCATATTTCAGCTATAATGCAAAATTATTGAGAAATAATTGCAAATGAATTAAATACTATAAGAATTGAAAAGTTAAATTTCACTATAAATAGACAGTGATGTACTAATATAAAAGTTATACATTGAGATGCTAGAAATTTAAAAAATTTGTTTCCAAATTGATATTTTGACTTAATAATTGCTGATTTGCCTTGTAGTGCTGAATGAAGAATAAATTTAAACAATGAAAAAAGTTATTTATTTTTACAAAAACCATGAATTAATGAGAAAAATTATAAAATTCAAAAAGATATTTTAAAAAATACTGTTGATTTATTAAAAATTTGATGAAGTTTAATTTATTCTACTTGTACCATAGATCCAAGAGAAAATGAAGCAATAATTCATTTTTTACTTTCAAATTATAAAGATTTAGTAATTGAAGAAATAAATGATATCTTTGAAAATGAAAATATAAAAAAATATATAAAAAAATGAATCAAATCTTTTGATAAATATATTTATAACTCTCAAGTTTCAAAAACTATAAGAATAATTCCTAGTCAAGAAACAGAATGATTTTTTATAGCAAAAATAAAAAAGCTAGAAAATTTATAAATTTTCTAGCTTTTTTAAAATTTTTGTTCTAATTTCTAAATTATCTTCAATATTTGGGTTAAATTCAAAATAATAAATTTCTTTTAAAATATTATTATAATCATTTTTAAAGTTATTTTGAATTTCTTCTAAAGTCATAAAAAAAATTCTCTTATCTTTAAATTTTTTAAAAATAAGCATTTTAATAAATAGAGAAACTTCTCTATAAAATATTTCTCTTGAAAAATTATTTATATTTTTGAATAAATAATTAAGTCTATTTTCTAAATTATTTTCAAGTTTACTTTCAATTTTTTGTTTAATAAATCATTTATCTAAGGTGAAAAAATAAACAAATAATAAATAAAATAAAACAAAAAATATAATTCCAAATATTATAAATAAATAATCAAATGAATAAATAAATCAAAATAAAAATGTTTTTATATCATAAACATCAGTCATATTACCTATTTTTAAAAAATGTTAAAAGTTTTGCAAAAATATTTGTTTTATTATCAATTAATAAATAACCAATTTTGTATTTATTTAATTTTGCTTTAAATTCATTAATTTTAAAATTTCTTAATTCTCTATATTTTAAAACTTTTTGTTTATTAGCTAAGTTTATAAAAAAAGTTTTTATACTATTTTTTAATCTAAAAATTCAATTTTCATCTAATAAATTATTTTCTATATAATCAAAAATATTTATGTAGATAAAGTCATTTTTAAGTGATAATATTTTAAGATTTTTATCAGTTATTTCTCACATTTTATCAGTTAATAAGAAAATAAGCGAATTTTTTATTGGTAAATTATTAAAAAATCATATCATATTATTTATTTCAAAGTTTTTAGTTTTTTTAATATTTTTTTGTTTAATAATTTCTAAAATTTTTGAAATAGTTTTTATTCATTTTCAAAGTTTTATCACTTCAAATCAATTATCATCAAAAATAATACTTCATATTTTATCATTATTTTTAATAGCCGAATATGACAAAATATAAAAAGTTTCTATTAAAGTATCAATTTTAGTTTTTTCTTGTCAGAAGTTTAAACTTTCACTTAAATCAAGTAAAAAAAACACACTCAATTCCCTTTCTTCTTCAAATCTTTTTATTAATAATTTTCATTCTCTAGCAGAAGCTAAAAAATCAATGTATTTTGCATCATCATTTTCATCGTAAGGTCTATAGTCACTAAATTCAAGTCATCTTCATTTGAAAGCTGTTTTATAATTTCAAACAAAAAGACTATCAACAAGTCTTGTAATTTTTAGATTTAGTTTTTTTATATCTTGCATATTTATGAATTTTAAATTTAATTTATTATACTAAATACAAAAATAAGTCAAAATTTTAAAATCTAGTGCTATGTTTTTTATATACAAAGTTTTTGACATATTTACAAAAAGATTATACTGACAATTAATATTTTATTATTTTGATAAATATTAGATAGACTATGAAAGATTGAAGCATATTTAATAAATCTTTAAATGATAAATTTAAAGATTATTTGAAAACTTTAAATCAAGATGAAATTAATAAATTAATTTCTTGAGTTTTTTGACCAGCAATAGATTATGATGAATTAAAATCTATAAAAATAACAGATGTAACTCTTAGAGAATGAGATCAAGCACCTTTAACTAGTTTTAATAAAGATGAAAAAAAACTTATTTATTTGCTTTTAAGAGAGCTTTGAGTTCATACTATTGAGGTTTGATTTCCTGCTTGAGCAACTGATTTTGAAAATGTGAAAGAACTAGTTGATTTTTTTAGCGATGATAAAAATCCTCCATTTATTTCGGTTTTGTGAAGAACATTGGAACTAGATACTACAAAAAGTTTAGAAGCTGTGAAAAATGCAAAAAATATTAGAGTTCATACTTTTATAGCAACTTCGCAAGCTGATATCTTATGAAAATTTTGTAAAGATTGAAAAAGTTTAGAAGAATGAAAAGAATTTGTAAAAGCTTCAATTAAAAATCAAGTTTCTATATTAAAACAAGC
>JAQUKG010000010.1 GCA_028719245.1 Candidatus Altimarinota bacterium
GCTTAATTTTATAGAAGCATCTTTATATAAATCATTTTTAAAACTATATACTTTTGTATATCAGTGAACTATCGCAACAGTTTTCATAATCAAAAAAATTAAAAAATAAAATACTAAATTAAGTCTAAATCTTCAATTTTTATTTTTCATATCATCAATTTCTCTAAATCTCATCAATTTTCAATCCACTTTTTTACTTTTGTATATCAGTCAAGATAAACTTTATCCTTTGAAAAATATGCTCAAGTATTTTTTATACTTGTATCTATTATTCATCTTTTTAATCTAGTTATGGATTTAAAAACTTTAACATAATCATTTCAATTTAAACGAAATCATATTTGTGCTAATTCTTTGAAATTTAACTCCTTAGATTTCTCAATTAAATAATAATTTTTATACATTGCATTTTTTTCATAACTTTCTGGAAAATATTTTAAACTATTATAAACTGCTAATCATTCTTCATCAGGTAAATAATTTGCTGTTCAAGATTCTAATATATTCCATCAGGTTTTTTGTCAATTTAAATATCTAAGTAAATGAGTTCAGATTTCATGAGCTATTATTCAATCAAGTTCTTTTTCTCTAAAAATTCAGTCAATAGCAACTTTTACTTCTATTTTTTGTTTTTTTCTTGAAACTGAAATTCTTGAAATATTTCCAGAAGATAATACAACTTTTATTTTAGAAAATATTTTTGATTTATCTAAATAATTTTGAATATATTTAACTACTTCAATAGGTTGTAATAAACTTCATAAAACATCATAATTAGCAAGTATTCATAATTTTTTCTCAGATTCCTCAAATAAATTCTTACTAATTTCTCAAAATAATTTTTTATTATATTTATCTATATTTTCAAAATTTTTTGTTTTATATGCTTGTAATAATTCTAATTTATTTGCTATTTCTTCTATTTTTTCTAAAAATAATTTAGCAAATTCTGATTTTAACTCAAATCATTTTTTAAAATATTTTTCTTTTAAAGAAATAATTTCATTTTTTATTTCATCAAACTTTTTCTCACTTAAATAATCATATTCAAAAATAGGATTATAATTTCATTTTAGATTTATAAAATTATTTAACTCAAGTAAAAAATTAACTGGTTTTAAATAAGTTAGACTAACGGATTTATCAAGTTTAGAAATTTTGTCATCAATTATTTTTAATAAATCAATCTCATTTTTATTTGCTTTTTTTGGTATTAGTAAAACATCTTTTGTAATTTTATTTTCTGCTTTTATTAAAAAATCTTTTAAACTATTTTGTCATAAAACAAAAATATTATTTTCTAAATCTTTGTTTATTTCAAAATCCAAATTAGCAAAAATAATATCTTCTCAAACTATCTCAATATTGAAATCAAGACCTTTTATAATATCAAACAAGTTTTTAGATATAAAATTTTTCTGATTATTTATATCAACTTTTAATAAAATATCTTGAGAATTTTCTAAAAAGTTTATCTTAGCATTTTGAGATAAATAAATAACTTTTGAAGAAATCTGTTTATGAGAAACTTTTTTTGAAAATAATGATTTTGATAATTCAACTCATTTTTCTGGTTCTTGAATTTTCAAATCTTTTATTTTATTAAGTCTATTTTTTAATGGTAATAAACAAACATTTTGTATTTCAAGTCAAGCTCTTGCATTTATTTCAAGAATTTTTGGTCAAGAGTCTGTAATAACCCAATCTAAAGCTAAATATCACAAATTCACAAAAAATTGAGCCTTTGATGAAGCGAGTAGTATTTCATCCCAAAAAGGAATATTAAATTTTTCTAAATTTTTATAATTATCTGGAAAGTCTTTTTGAAAAACTTTTCAATCTAAATACAAAGTATTTACAATTCAACTTCAAACTTCTATTCAAAGTCAAATTCATCAAGCATGTAAATTTGCTTTTCATTCACTTGATTTTGTTGGCATTCTAATCATTGCTGCAACTGGAACCAAATTATAAACTATAATTCTTATATCAGCTAGTCAATATTCACAAAATCTTTCAAATCAATTTCAAGAAACTAGTTTTTCTTCAATTAAAACTTTATCATGTCAATAATTAAGAGAAAAATCTCAATTTAAAATATCAAGCATATGATCTATTAAAAATTCTTTTAAAAATATTTCATTTCAAATTTTATATTTTCAATTTTTTAAATTCTCAACAATTAAAATTCATCTTCATCTGCTTCAATAAACCGGTTTTATTACAAAAAAATCTTGTTTTAATAAATCAAAATTAAAATTAGATAATTCTTTTTGATTTGAAATTATAAAAAAAGTTTTTGGAACACAAACTCATCTTTCTTCTAAAAAGATTTTAGTTTCAACTTTATTGTCAACAAGATTTATAGAAAGTTTTGGATTTAATTTCTTTATATAATTTAAATTTCTATCATTTATGGAAAGTATTCAAAAATCAAACATTTGTTAATCTAAGTATTAAAAATTAAAATTATTCTTCTTCTTTTGAAAAATGTTTTTTTATAAGTGGTATAAAACGAATATATTCCACAATTTGTAATCAAGAAAATTTTCAAATCAAGAAATTAATCAAAATCAAAACTATAATTAATTCCGTATATGATAAAAATAAATTCTGAATAAAAACTGAACTCAAAGTAAAATAAGATAAAAAACTAAGTAAAACAAACTCTCATAAATATATAAAAAATCAAAATGAAAATATTTTCTTTTCATCAGTTATTTTATAAATAATCATTGGAATTATAATAAAAGGAAAAATTATAAGATTTGATTTTAATTCAGCAAAACTGATATATTTAGTTAATAATCAAGAAATTAAAATAAAAATCATTAGATAAATAACAAAAAATATTGATAATTTAGCATTTAATAAAAAATGAACTTTAGAATAAATTATTTTTGATAAAATAATTCAAATTAAAGAACAAACCAAAAATATCAATGTTAAATTGAAATCAAATAAATAAAAACTTAAAGATAAAAGTATTGGGTAATATAAACTAAAGATTGAAATTCAAATAAATTGTCTTACAAAATTTAAAAGTGTTACAATAACTCAAAGCGAAAAAATAATTCATAAAATACTTATAGAAAAACCTTTTGAAATTAATTCATTTGTAAAATTAGTTAAAAATAAAATATTATTTTGATCTGGTTGAAAAGAAATCTTATTAATCAAATAATCTCTATTATTTATCATATCGCTAGCAGAATTTCACTTTGATAAATAATTTAAAAAATTAAGTAAATTTGCCGGATATAAAGTATAAACATTTGCATTTAAAGTATTTATAGAATTACTTAAAACCTTTTTTGAAAATATAAAATTTGAATTTGTTGTTATAAATATTTTTTTATTTGGAAAATTTATACTATAAATTTTTGATATTTTTTCAAATCATTGAAGTATTTCTAAAAAATTATTTGAGTTTATAATAATAATGTCTGAATCTTGAAAAATGTATAATTTGTCAGTTATTTTAGATAAAAACTCTTCTTGAAGTGAAATTCATTTTTCTTGTTTTAAAATAATTTTTCAAAAGTATATATTATTTGATGAAAAATTTTTATCAAATAATAAATCTAAATCATCTTTATCTGAAATAAAAGTAATAATCTTAGAAAAAACATTTATCTGTTTTTTAAAATTATATTCACATTTTGAATTATCTTCAATAATATTTGCTTTTATCTCATAAATTCATGGTTCGGCAAAATTGGCTGTAATTTTTTGTGAACTTTGTTTTACTATTTCTTTAGAATCTTTTGTAATTGAAATATCAACTTTTAAAATATCTTTTTTATCTTCCCCAAAAAGGTTATTATTAACACTATAAGAAATATTATTATTTATTTTTGTATCAAATATTCAAGATATATCATATTTATTTGGAATACATTGAGTTTGTGTAATTTCTACATTTTGCTGAATTTCATTGTCTCAAAAACAAATTAATTTTAAAAAAACTAAAAAAACTACTAAAAAAATCTTTATTCTCATAATTAAAAAAATTACTTTATAAAATAATTATTATCTAAAAAACTATCAATTACTAAATTTCAGTTATTTATAATATTTAATCAATATTGTTTTATTCAAGGTTGTTTTACGAAAACATAATTATATTTTTTACAAGTTGGGTTTGGAATAATATAATCCAAATAAAAATTTGATGAACTTCATACATCAGTATTTAGATAAAAACTAATTTCTTTTTTATCATTAAATTGTGTTATTTTTATATTTGGATTTTCTTTTATAATTGCATTTGCAGGAATATAAACTCTAATATATTGCTTATTTTTAGCTTTTCATTCAATAGCTAAAGTAGCATTTATATCAACTTTTCAAAGTAAATCCATATCATAAAGTAATGTTTTTATATTAGTTTCCTCATTTATATCAAAATTATGTTTTTGATTAATTATTAATTTTGTATTTATAGAACAATCATTATTTATAATAATTTCCTTTTTAAAATCTCTTTGTATATACCTATCAGATTTATTTCAAGAAATTGAAGCAAAAACTGGGTAATCAAAATCCATAAAAGAAGAAAAATCTATATCTTTTTTAAATCATAGTTTTGAAAAAAATTGGTTTTCATCTTTATTAAAACTATAAAAAATAATATCTTTTTTATTAATACTTTTTAGTATTGTATTTATATAAAGTCAATATTTTCAAGATTTTTTTAATTCTTTTGAATATAAATCTATAAAATCAAATAAAATTTGTTTTGGAGTTGCTAATGTATGTGTTTTTGTAATTTTAGCTTCTACTAAAGTTGACATAATCATAGAAAAATTATCTTGATTTATAGTGTTTTTTGTTTCAGCAAAATATATTCAACCAAAGTTTTTTAAAAAATCTAATATAAAATTCTGGTTTATATAAATTATTCCATCTATTTTGTAATCAGTTTTATCTAAAAAATATTTTATTTCATTACTAGAATCTCAAATATCTGAAAAATAATTTGCATCTCTAAGTGAAAAATAATCAGTAATTGAAGCAAGTCAATCTGGAGATTTCTGTTTAAAAGTATCTTTTATAAGCCACTCTAAAGCATAAATATCTTTTTTTTCAAAATTAATTATTTTTCATTTATAAACTTGTACAAATCAAACACTTCACATAAATCATCAAGTTGGTCTAATTTCATCACTATTTTGAAAAACAATTAAATAATTTCTTTTTATTTGATCTCAAAGCAAATTCTTTATAATATTTAAATTACCATAAAAAATATTTGTGTAATTATTAATTTTTTTAATTAAATCAAATTTTTGTGTAAACAATTTATTTATATCAACTCATTCTAAATTTTTGATTTTAGAAAATGAAATTACACTAGCATTTATATCATTTTTTGCTTGTAACAAATTAGGTTCAATATTTTTAATTAATTCACTATACATTACATCAGTTGGTCATTTTTGTTTAATTAAATTATCAATTCAATCATAAATAACAAATGTATTAATAGCATAATTTATAAAAAACTTTACTCAATCAAGTCAATATTTAGAATTAGTTATTGTTTCATTATTTACAAAATAATTTAAAGCGAATATTGGTTTTAACAAAAAGTCACAAATTATTAAATCAGATTTAATTTCAATTAATTTAGGTTTAAAATTACTTATATCTGTTTGTAATTCAATTTCTTTAAAATGGTTTATAGTAGATTGGATTTTATATTTTGTAAGCAATCAATAAGAAAATATAAAAATTAAAATAACAAAAATATAAATGAGAGTTTTTGAAAAATTCTTTTTAAATTTAGATTTATTTTTTTTAGAAAATGTATTTTTAAGTAATTTATTAAAATTTAATTTTGGTTGAATAATATCACTATAAGGTCAATCTTTTCTATCTATATTTTCAATATCAAGCAAGTTTAGCGAAAACTCATCTATAGTAAGTTTATTATGATTTAAATTTAAAAATGTAAGTTTCTTTGGTTTAAATAAATCAGAAATTGGTCTTTTTAAATTTAGGATTTTTATTTTTGGTTTTACCCATAAATTTATATCTTTTAATTTAGCAAACAAATCAAGAGTATTTTTTTTAAAGATTTTTTTTAATGGTTTTGCTTTGGATAAAATAAAAATTTCTGATAAATTAAGAGTTTTTGATTCTTGTTCTTCTGGCAGGGTTAAATCAATAATTTTCTTAATTTCTTTTTCTTCTTCCAAAAAATCATTTTCTTCTACTTCACTTTCCTCTTCCTCAACATATTCTTCATTTTTAATTTCTTCATCATAATGATTATGTTTTTTTTCATGATCTTCTTTATAATTTCAATGATTTTCGTGTTCTTTTTCGTGAGACATTTATTAAAAATGATAAATTAAATTAATTTCATTATATAATATATAAAAAAAAATCAAAAAATAATTCTTTTGATTTTTTATCTAACATAAATATTTTTATAAACCCAATTTGTACTCAAGGTATCTGTACACGAAACCCGAACATATAAACTTCAAGGTAATTTAAAATTATTTTTTCTCAATATAACTGTTGCATCCCTTAATCAATATCATTTATTTCAATGCCAAAAATTATTATTTGTATTATTATCACACCTAGCTGTGATTCAATCAAAAATATTATCAGTTGCAGTATTCATTTTTAATTGGTTTAATATTATATCTATATTTTTATTAAAAGGTATAATATTTGTATTATATCAACCAGCAGAAACTCAGAAAATACCCCAACAAGCAGATGATCAATAAAAATCTTGTGTATATTTTATATTACTCCAATTTATACTTGGGGCTATAGTAATCATATGATTTGAATTTGGAGAACTTCAACATCAACCAGAAGTTGGTGTAATTTTTATATTTATTCAATTTCAATTTAATAAATAATTTTCATTATAATATGTTCAAGTTGAATTTCATAAAAGATTAGTATTAATCAAAGTCCAACCACCTCAATCATTAGTCATATCACAATAAACTTGAAAACTTCAAGTTCATGTTGGATTTATGTAATAAACTCAATCTCAATTTGAAAATTTGTTTTGTAAAATATTATTACAATTTTTTCATCATCAACTTGTTAAAAATGCTAATATTCAACCAGTTCAACTTATTCTTCAACTAGCCGAATTATCTAAAATGGCTTTGTAAGTAGTATTCGTATTTATAATATCAACTCAAGTTAAACTCAAAGTTTGAATTGGATTATTGCTTGTATCTAGTATTACTCATAAACTATTTCATAATACACTGGGTATTCTTAATGTATAATCCAGAGCATATACTTCTTGGATTATTGGATTATATGATAATGGATTTCATTCAAGTAGTGTTAATAATTCATACTTTGTGTTATCTGAGTTTGTTAAATATGTATATCTAGTTTTATCTAATGGATCTAGTGGTATTTGATTCATATTTATTATTCTTGTAGCATTATCTCAAAAGTATCATTGAGTTGCTATAATACTTCAGCTTGCTAGGATATTTATTCAACTCTCTGTTTGTGGATATAATCAACTCTTTACATTATATGCTTCTAATCATGTTTGTATTTGTTTTAATGTTGATAATCTATTACTATCTCTTACATCTTTTGTGAATGATTGATAACTTGTAAATGCTATTGTTGCTAATATTGCTATTATTGTTATCACTATTATTAGTTCTACTAATGTGAAGGCTTTTGTAGTTTTTAAGGATTTGAGGAATATTTTTATGATATTTTTATTTGAGAGTTGCATATTTTATGTTAGAAAATATATATTATTGTGTTGGAATTATATAATATATAAAAAAAAATCAAAAAATAATTCTTTTGATTTTTTATAATTTAAATTCAAATTCCATCTCTCAAGATATTTATTTCATAAAGCAAATTTTTATCTTTCTTGATAATTGATTCTAATTTATTACAACTATACAAAACTGCTGCATGATTTCTTCAAGAAAAAATATTTCAAATTCTTTCATAAGTATAATGCATTTTTGTTTTTAATAAATACATAGCAACCTGACGAGGGATCATAAATTCTTTTCTTCTATTTTCTCATAAAATTCATTCTTTTTCTATACCAAAGTGATTTGAAACTGCTTGAATAATATCTTCATAACTTTTAATTGTAGTTGTCTTTTTTATTTTAGTTTCCCCGAGCATATCAGTTGTAAAACTAAGCTTTTTTAATTTTTTTGCAACTTTTTCAAGTGATGGAGTTGAGTGATCAAGTTCGTATTCAGCTATTAGTTGATTTAAAATTCATTCTAATTCTCTAATACTATCAGATACATTTGCAGCTATAAATTCAGCTACATCTTGTGGAAGTAAAAATTCTCTACTTCTTGCTTTTTCCTGTAAAATAGCCAAACGAGTTTCAAAATCTGGTTTTGAAATATCAACTATTATTCCCCATTCAAATCTAGATCTAAGTCTTGGTTCAAGTTCTGTTAATTCTTTTGGTGGTTTATCTCAAGAAATAATAATTTGTTTTTGAGAATCATATAATATATTAAAAATATTATACATCTCATTTTGTGTTTGTTCTTTTTTTTGTAAAAACTGAACATCATCAATAATTATCACATCAACTTCAGCATATTTTTGTCTAAGTTTTTCTACTCATTTTTTCTTTACAGCATTTACATATTCAGTTATAAATTTGTCAGCTGTCATATATCTAACTATTTTATCTTTATATTTTTTTAATATTGCATTTCAAGTTCATTGAAGTAAATGTGTTTTTCAAAGTCAAACATCTCAATAAATATAAAGAGGATTATAAGATTTTCAAGGATTTCTAACAACTGCTTCACAAGCAGAATATGGTAATTGATTTGATGGTCCAACTATAAAATTATCTAGTGTATATCTATCACTTACATTTCACTTTGATGAATCTTCATCAATTTTATTTATTTCAAATTGTTTAGTTTTAAAATCAGAAGTATTATTATTAATAATCTTTTTAGGTCTTTTTGAAAATTCCTTAAAATAAACACTACAATCAACAACATCTTTATTAGTTGTATTTTCTATATTTTTATCAACTATAAAATCAATTTCTTTAATATTTGGAAATTCACTTAAAGTAGTTTTTTTTATCAAATCATAAAACTTAGCCCTTAAATTATCTTCCATAAATCAAGATACAACTCAAAAGATTACTTTATCTTGAGAAACTTCAATAATTGAAATTTTTCTAAAATAAACCAAAAAATCTTGTTTTTTTATATCTTTTAATATTAAATTTAATATGTTTTTTAGGCTATCAACTTTTTCCATAAATTTTTTTATAATCCTTAAATAATATAATTTGATTTATTAAAAATTAGTGATAAGTTATAAAAAAAAATATATATGTCAAACTTATATTTTCTTTTGACAAATATTTTTGTATAACTATTTTATACAAGAAAACAAGGTATAGTTTACTTTAACATATAACTATCTAAAAATGTCTAACCTATCAAAACAATTAATAATATTTTTTATCATTTTGATTACTATATTTTTAATAGTTTTTAACATTTTAAGTAAAAAAAATAATTCAATTAATAACAATATAATTTTTTCTTACCCTTGAAAAGATTTAGAATTTGCTTGAGAAGAATTACCTGATTTTGATAAAAATTATTTTATAAAAGAAAGATTTGACAAAGAATTTTTAAATACTTCTTATAATTTATACCAGTTTTTTTTATATGTTAAAAGATTACCTTTATATTTACCATATATTGAAGAAAAGTTAAAAGAAAATAATATTCCTTTGGATTTTAAATATTTACCAATAGCTGAAAGTGCTTTAAGAAATGATGTAGTTTCTGGAGCTTGAGCAGCCTGAATTTGGCAATTTATTCCAGAAACTGCAAAAGAATATTCTTTAATTGTAAATGATAATATTGATGAAAGATATAATTTTGAAAAAGCAACTATCTGAGCTATTAATCATATTAAAGATTTATACTCAACATTTAAAAATCGGACATTAGTAGCTGCAGCTTATAATAGATGAAAAACTTGAATACAAAATGCTTTAAAGGATCAAAATGTAGATAATTATTATGATTTATATTTAAATGAAGAAACTTGAAGATATGTATTTAGAATTTTAGCTATAAAATATGTAATAAAAGATTATGAAAGTAAAAAGGCTTATATTAATAAAATAATTGGTTGAGTTTATTTGGAGCCTAAAATTAAAATTATTAAAGTTTGAAAAATAGATGATTTAAAAAAATGGGCTTTAGAAAACTGACAAAATTATCAAACTATAAAAAATTTAAATATGTGGATTTTAAAAGACTTCTTACCTGATTGAAATTGGGAGGTTAAAATTTTAAAATAAACTATTTAAAAAATTTATACCAAATAGTTTTTAATGCAATATTTATGGCATTTAGTGAACTTTGTCATTTTGATAAAGTGTAATCTGTATAAAGTATATCAACTGGAATTTCTTTAAATTTCAGTTTTTTTGTTGCAATTATATCAACTATTTCAGAAGCATGTCACATTCAATCAATCGTAATTGAAATATCTTTCAAGGTTTCTATTTTCATAACTCTATAACCATTATGAGAGTCTGTAAGCTTTATGCTACTTATAAAAAATGTAAAAAGTATTCAAAGCTTTAAAATAATTTTTCTTGATAAGTTTACATTAGTATTAGTTTTTGTAATAAATCTTGAACCTAAAACTATTTGTAAAGAATTATCATCTTTAAAAGCATTTAAAAATTTATGTAAATCCTTTAGTTGATGTTGTCCATCAGCATCAAAAGTACACACATATTTAGTTTCTCAATACCTTCTTAAGTATTCAAATCCAGTTTCAAGAGCTGCTCATTGTCATCTATTTTTATAATGAGTTAATATAACTATTTGGTCTTTAAAATCTTTTAATTCGTTTAAAGTATTATCTTTTGAACCGTCATTAATAAGTATGATGTTTTTATATCAATAATCTAATAAATTTAAAATAGTATTTTTTATTACTTTTTCTTCATTATAGACTGCAATTACAAAACATATTTCTCAAGAAATAATTTCTTTTTTAGAATTAGTTATAGCAATTTCTCTAACAAGCTTCGTAATATCAGATTTATTTTCTTCTACTTTATTTAAAAGTAAAACTGAAAAATACATCAAAAAAATTATTGAACTATAAACTAGCAAATCAGCTCATCTTTGAAGTCAGAAAAATCATCAAAATGTATTTAGTGCATTTGGAAAAAATGTAAAAATAACAAGTCAAGCTCAAACTCAAATAAAAACCAAGAAATGTAGTGCATTAAATTTTTGTTTCTTAGCAACATCTATTGAAATAATAAATAAAATTATTCAAGAAATGATAAAAAAAAGTTGGAGTAAATTCATATAGATTTTTTATTAATTTAATCTAATATATTTATTTTATAATTTAAGTAAATTTTATTTTTTAAACAATTCTTCAATATCTTCTCTGATTTGACTAACAAGTTCTAAATCTTTTATATCTGCAATTTTAAACTCTATTTCTCAAGATTGTCTTACTCAATAAACTTCTCAAGGTCATCTTAGTTCTAAATCAATTTCAGCTAATTCAAATCAATTAGCAGTTTTCTCCATAGCTTTTAATCTATCTGTTTTATATCAATTTGATGGAAATAAATAGCAATAAGATTGAAATTCTCATCTTCAAACTCTTCATCTAAATTGATGTAATTGTGATAATCAAAATCTTTCAGCTCATTCTATACACATAATTGTTGCATTTGGAATATTTACTCAAACTTCAACTACACTTGTTGAAGAAAGTATTTGAATTTCATTATTTGCAAATTGTCTCATAATTTCAGCTTTTTCACTTGCTTTCATTTTTCAATGTAAAAGTCATACTTTAAATGGTGAAAATATTTCAGTTAAAGATTGCCAAGTTGAAATAGCATTTGCTAAATCTATTTTTTCTGACTCTTGCACTAAAGGAGATATCCAAAAAACTTGCCTTCAAGATTCAATCTGATTTCTAACAAAAAGTTCAATATTTTGCCTTTCTTGATCACTTGAAGCAACTTTTGTCCAAATAGTTTTTCTTCAAACTGGATACTGGTTTATAATTGATAAATCTTGATCTCAATACAAAGTTAAAGCCAAAGTTCTTGGAATTGGTGTTGCTGTCATATTTAGAGAATGTGGGAAAATTAAGCCCCCCTCTAACTCCCCCCTAGCAGGGGGAGAACTATATCTTTCCAAAATTTCTCTTTGTTTTACTCAAAATCTGTGTTGTTCATCTATTATTACAAATCATAAATTATTAAAAATTACATCTTCTTCCAAAAGTGCATGAGTTCAAATTATTATATCAATATTTCAAGATTTCAGATTTTCTTTAATAATATCTTTTTGCTTTTTAGTTGTAGATCAAACAAGTAATGCTGAATTTAATGAGTAATTTGAAAATATTTTTTCAAGTCACTCAAAATGTTGACGAGCTAAAATTTCAGTCGGACACATAAAACAAGCTTGGATTTTGTTTCATTTTTTTTCACTCTCCAAAATACTATGAATTATAGAAATTGCTGCAATAATAGTCTTCCCTGTTCAAACATCTCACTGTAAAAGTCTTTGCATAGAATGACTTTTTTCCATATCTTTTAATATTTGAAAAAGAGAAATTTTTTGATGTGAAGTTAATTCAAAAGGTAATGCAGAAATAATTTCTTTTATAAATTCTACATTTAGCGGAACACAAATAGCTTTTCATTCACTTAAATTTTGTTTTTCAATTTTTTTTGATATAGATTTATAATTTATTTCAAAAAGTTCATCATATGCAAGTCTTTGTCTTGCTAATTCAAAATCGTGTTTTGATTTAGGAAAATGAAGCTTTTCAATTGCTTCAGATTTTGAAATAAAATTATATTTTTTTATAATATTTTCTGGTAAAGTTTCTGAAATTAATTTTATATATTCTCTTATATTAGACATTTTTGATAAAATCCAAGTTCAAGGAATATAATTAAAATCACTATAAACTGGAATAACTTCTCAAGAAGTTTTTGATAAATCAGTTTCTATTTCTGGTGAAACAAAAGACAATTTTCAATACTCATATTTCACTTTTCCAGATAAAATTATTTTTTTTCAAATAAATTTATTTAATTCTTTTGCTAAATAATTTCTATTAAACCAAACTCACTCGGACATAAATCAATTTTTATCTTCAAAAATAGCTTTTGTAAGCAATTTTCATCCTGAAGTTTTTGTATTATCTATTGAAACAAGTTTTACTAAAATAGTATTTTTTTCTTTAATATTCACAAAAGAAAAACTATCAAGCACATTTGTTCTATCTTCAATAGTTTTTGGAAAGAAATTTATTAAATCTCAAATAGTTAAAATTCATCATTTATTTAATGATTTTATATAATTATCTGTTGTATGTAGGATTTGTTTTGTAAGTAAAGTTGAAAACATAAAATGAATTTAGAAAAAATATTTTTTTTATTTTATAAATTTTTAAATTAAATGAAAGTATTTTTAGTTCTTTTTCTCCCATTAGGAAAATGAATATTTAAATTATATGACAAAATAGAGAAAAACCAGTAAAATTAAGTTACTTAAAACCTAAACTAAGTTTTCTCAAGAACAATATAATAATAATTTAAAAAATACTAAATATAAATTTAAAAAAATATGGAGAGATTTAAGAAATTATTAGTTTTGATTTTTTCATAAAATAATTATAATACTTTCATTAATTAATATAAAATAAAACTTTTATGTATTGTTATATACATATTCCATTTTGTGAAAGTAAATGTTTATATTGTAGATTTGCTTCAATTGGAAGCCTAAACCAAGCCTTGATAAAAAAATATTTATCACATTTGCTAAAAAATATACAAAATTTTAAAAATTCAGATTTTTTAAATAGCATTTATTTTGGTTGATGAACTCCAAGTATTTTAAAAGAAGTAGATTTAGATTTAGTTATTAAAACTTTAAAAGGTAAATTCTTATTTAAAAAAGATATTGAAATAACTCTGGAAACAACCTCAAAAAATATTACTTTAGAAAATTTAAATACTTGGCATAAATTATGAATAAATAGAATTAGTATTTGAATTCAAACTTTAAATAATAAAACTTTAGCAGAAATTGGTAGAGATAATAAAAATATTATTTTAAATTGACTTGAAAATTTAAAAACCTCAAAAATAAAAAATATTTCTATTGATTTTATTATTTGACTTCCTTATGTAGAATCCGGAGAAATACTAAAAGATATTAAATATATTTTGAAAAATTATGATTTTATAAAACATATTTCAGTTTATATGTTAGAAGATTATTATGAAATAATAGAAGAAAAAAGTTGATTTGAAAAAATAGTTTATCCAAATAATTGGAGAAATTTATGAATTAAAGAAGAAAATTATTTACAAGAATATTTACAAATTAAAAATTATTTAGAAAAAAATAGATTTATAAGATATGAATTATCTAATTTTGCAAAAACTGGATTTGAATGCAAACATAATAAATCTTATTGGAATCATAGTGAAGTTGTTTCTTTTTGACTTGGAAGTCACAGTTTTTTGAATTGAGTCCGCTATGCTTATAAAGATGACTTTTTAGGTTATTATGCTTTAAAATTAGACTATAAAGAGAAGCTAACTAAAGAAGAAATATTTTTAGAAAAAATTATGTTTTGACTAAGAACTAATTGACTTAAAAAAGATATTTACTCAAAGTTAAATCAAGAAAAGTTAGAAGAGTTTATAAAAACTTGATATTTAGAATTTCAAGATAAAATACTTAAAATAACTGATAAATGAATAGCTTTAATTGATAAAATTATTTTAGAATTAATTTAATAAAAATAGTAATTTATTTTTTGATATAAAATATACTTTATGTTATAATGAAAATGAAATTATAAATTATTATATTTTATGAGTATTAATTATAATCCAAGACCTGAGCAAGAAAGATATAAAACTACTGAAAATATTTCAGAAAAAAGAGTTTTATTATCTAATATAATATATAAATCAACAGAACTTACACAAGAAGAAAAAGAATCCTTTCTTTCTGAAGTAAATAATATTCCTGACGATAAATTTACAGAATTATATGATTTTATATTATTAAACTATGGAGAAGTTATAAAAGCAATAAAACTTAAATCTAGTATTAGTGATCTAATAAAGTGATTAGATGAAATTAATAATGGTATACAAAGATTATACAGAAATAGTATAGTATGTATTAAAGAAGCTTGAGATTTGTATTGTCAACAAGAAACTATACAATGAGAACAAATACTTAATTCTTATTTTTCATAATATGAGTGCAGAAAGTGTAAAAAGTGATATAATATGAATAGAGGAGCAAATACAGTCTGTTAATGAAAGAATTCAAGAATTAAGAAATCGATATAGTACATTTGAATTATTTGATCAAAAAAATCGTCATAAACTTGTAAGAGAATGTTTAGCTATTATTGAACCAGCATTAAATAATAATTTCCAGAAAATTGATTCTATTATAGCCTCTATAAATAAATTATGACCTAATAATGAAATGACGGAACTTAAAAGTAGATTATTATTATCAATGAAAAAAGTAAATACTGCCTTAGAGGAAATAGCATCTAATTGAAATGAAAAATCTAGAGGAATGGCAATAGCTTTACAATCAAAAGTAAGCTGATATATTAATAAACTATCTTAAAATATGATACTTTTTGCAATTGCACTTTCACAAGAATTAAAAATTCTAAAAGAAGAATTTAAAAATCTAAAAATTAGAAATATAGATTTTCTGCTAACTTGAGTTTGAGTTTTAAATACAATTTACTCTATAAAAGATTATATAAGTAAAAATAAAAAACCTGATTTTATTATAAATATTTGAGTTTGTGGAAAAATAAATGATTGTTTTTTAGATTTCTTTCAGGTTTATAGAATTAAAAACTTGGCAAACAATAAAGAAATAATTTGTCCTATTTACATAAATTTTTGAAATTTAAAGTCTATTGCTTCTAGTGATAAAATCATTACAAGTTTTAATGAATTAGAAAATGAAAGCTTTGTAGATATGGAAAGTGCTGGAATTGATTTTATTTGTGATAAAGAGAAAATTCCTTATATAATTATAAAAAAACCTTTTGATATAGTTTCAAAAAATTCAAAGAAAGTTGATTTAAAATCTTTGGAAGATTCTTTAAGATGATTTAATTATTTATGATTAATTAGAGAAATTGAAAATTTTATTTCTAAAAATACTAAAAATAACTTTGATGAAGGAATATCTAATTTAAAGCAAAAACTAAAATTAACTTTTAGTGAAAATGAATTACTCAAAAAATATATCAATAAAAACATTGCTTTTTGAAGCCCCGAAGAAAATATATTTAAAAATTTAGATTTATTAAATAAAAAAGAAATTCTAGACTTAATAAAAAAATAATTCTGCAAATTAACTGCAGAATTATTTTTTTATTATTTTAAAAAATCAAATTCTTTTCAAACACTTGCCGGAAGTTTTCAATCCCATTTATTTATCTTTAGTTCATCATTTTCAAGTTTTTTCATATTTAACATTTCTGGAGTTATGCTTTCTGAATTTATTATTTTATTACTTTCTGCAATAGCTTCTGCTTCAATTATTTTAACACTTTTTAAATTTTTTGCTTCAAGTAATTTTCTTTGTGCTTCTTTTTCTTGAGTTTCCAATCTAGCTTCAGCCAATTTTAATTCACTGTCTGCATTAAGTAAATCTTCTTTTGATTTTAAATAAGTATCTGGAAGCCTTATATCAAGAATATTTATTTCTTGTAATTCTATTCAAATTGGTTTTAAAATCTTATTTGCTTCATCAATCGTAATATTTTTTATTTCATTATGTTTAGACGAAATATCTTTAAATGAATATGATTTAATTATTCATTTAATTATTTCTAAAAGCCTTGGCATAACTATATCTGATGACACAAGTTTTATATCTTTTGCTCAATACTTTTTATAAAATTCTAATCTTTTTTCATCAATAATTTTAAATCAAACTCTATAATCAAGTGTAACTCATAATTCTTCTGATGTATTTGCTGTCACCTCTGCTATTTCAAAATCAAAATTATTAGTTGGTGATAAGAAAAAATTTGTAGTTATTGGAGAATATAAAAAATATCAAGGTTTAATTATTTTATTATTTTTTATATCAACTCAGACATAAGAATCTCATATTTTTGTAAGTTTTAATATATTTGAATTTCAATTAACTATATTTCAAAGAAAATTTAATAAAACTAAAAATAAAATAATTAATACTGAAATTGTTTTTCTTTTCATTATGTAAGAAAATATATAATTTAGTTTTAAAAATATTTTTTTAAAAACATCAACAATAATATTGTAAGCTCAATTTAAAAAGCTTTTAAGTTCTTGTGATGTTTTCTCTCATCATTTAGTAAAAAGAGATATTATAATATATAAAAGAAAAAAAAGTCACAAAATAATTATAATTCAAATAATTATTAAATATAAAAATTCTAGGAAATTTCATATTAAAATGAAAAAGGAATTATTTGTTGATCAATGAATGGCATAATCATTAGAAGTAGATAATCATCATAAAGATTCCTCAATACGAGAATCAAATTTTGCATAATTTTGCATTGATGTAGACATATTTTAAAATTAAAAAGTAAAAAAAGGAGAAAATTCTCCTTTAGTTTTATTTTTTAGCTAATTCTTCCTTAAAATGATCAAATAAATGATTTACTAAATCATCAAGATTTTTATAATCTTCTCTTTCATATCTAAAAGATTTTCAATCAATATTTATCTGTAAAATTCAAATAAATAATCATTTTTTATTTTTTTCTATTTTTAAATCTAAAATTCATTCAACATCTTCTCAATCAAGTTTATTTAAATAACTTCAAATTTTATTCTTTAAGTTTTCTCAAACAAGTCTCTCAACAACTTCACGATCTTCGTCTGGAGTATGTATTTGTGTTTTTAACACCATAATCTTATAAGTTAAATTATAAAATAATAGAAAGTTTTATTTTTATAAGGCTTAATAAAAACTTTTTATTTATGTTCCTAATTATAATAAATAGTATAAAAAAATCAAAAGTATTGTTTATTATTTTGTTAAATACTTTAATTTTCAATTTTCTTCTTCAAATAAATATATTTTTGAATTTAGAATTCAAACAGTATTTTTCCAACTTTTTAAATCTGAAAAATCATAAATAAATTCTTCTCATTGAAAAATTCATTTCACCCATAAACTATCAAAAGGTCAATATTTTCAAATATCATAATCAGAAAATACAAAATATTTATTATCTATTTCTTCAAAATTTATCATATTATTTAATATAATTGTTAAAATATTTATAAAGTATTTGTGAAAAATTAGCCAATTGTAGATTTATTAAGTCAAACCTAACTTTTATTAAATCTAATTTATCAAAGGCTATTTTATCAAGCAATATAGCCTGAGATTTATATTCTATAAATCAATTTGGATTATTTATAATATTTTGTAAATCATTTTTATTTGAAATCATTTCATCCATTAAAAAATAAGTTTTAATTAAAAATCCTCAAATATTATAAACTCACAATAATATAATTTCTAAAAATTCTTGTTTTTTAGAGTTTGTAATTAATTTATTACTATCAAGTTCAATTTTAATATTTTCTATTTGTTTTGAATTTATTATAATTTTTTTTTCATCATATTCAAAATCCAAAATATTTTTTCATAAAATATATTTTGGAAGAATTGATATTTTTAATGAATTATAAAAAAAATATTTTCAAGTAAATCAATTTAAAACTGGCAATATTAAAGAAAAATTATCATTTTCAATCTCTCAAAAATATCAGCAAATACATCAAATATTTACAAAATCTAGATTCAAAGAAAAATTATTTAATAATTCTTCTATTTCTGATTTATTAATAAATATATTTTCTCAAATAGAACTTAATATAAATAATTTCATAAAAAATATTTAAATATTAAAAAATACCTAAATATAGGTATTTTAAATATAACTATCTATTAGATATTTCTTCATCAATTATTTCTGATAATAATTGTAATTTTTTATAGAAGTTAGTTTTTTTGTTTTTATAATTTAATATTATTTTATCTAATTTAACATAAACTATTTCCAATTTTTGTTTTGATAAATTTCTAATTTTACTATTAAGCATTTTTCTTAGAGCTTCTTTTTCAATTAATAATTCTCTATCAACTTTTGAAACATCATTAATTACAACATTCCATTTTGAATTTTTAAAACAAGAAAATATGTGTGTATATCAATTATCAGAAATATCTAAATTTTTTACATCATCACAAGGTCAATATCTTTGTCAGTTATAATTAACAAAAAAATTTCAATTATTTTTATATTTAAAAATATGTCATTTATTATTTTGAGATAATTTTAAATCTGAAATATCAAGATAAGGTCAAAAAGTTTTATCATTAACAATAGTATACATAAAATTATTTTTATATATAAATCAAAATCATTTAGAACTTTTATCAGAGAATTTTAAATCTATAAAACTATCATAAGGTCAATACTCTTTTCAATTAAAATTGATATATCTTTTTGAATTATTTTCAAAACGAAAATTATATGTAATTCAATCAGATAAATAATTTAAATAATCACTACGATCATAAGGTCAATAAATTTTATCATTTAGTCTAATATACCATTTATCATCTAAAGAATATCTATAACTTACTCATTTTCAATCAAGTGAAAACTTTATAGCATCTATTTGATCATAAGGTCAATATTCTTTATTTGTAATGTAAATATATCTTTTATCATCTTTTTTATAATTAAATAAAAATCAAACATTATCTGAACTAAATATAATATTTTCTAATTCTCATTCATCAAAAGGTCAATATCTTGTTCAACTAATATAAACATAATCTTTTCATCATTCTTTATCAGTAACTCAAACAGCCCATCTTTTATTTGAATAAGCTGATTTATTAATTTTATAAAATGGCCCATAAGATTTTCAATCAACATAGAAATTTTTTATACTTTTACTATCAGTTGTTTTATATCAAAATGGAATTTTATCATCCGATAATAACATATCAATTTGAGAAACTCAATCCAATACTTTATAAGAATTTCAATTTATATTTAAATATTTTTCATTTTTTGAAATATCTTTTCATTTATCATCTTTTGTTTTAACTAAAATATTATAAATAAATGAAAAACTAGTTCAATCTTGCGAAAATGTAACTTTATCTTTGCTTATATATGGTCAATAATTTTTTCAATCAACATTTACATAATAACTTGTTCCAGCATCACCTGAAACACTATAACTAAAAATATTATGAATATAATCTATTGAACTAAAAATATCTGTAATTCATTTATAACCTCAATATTTAACACTATTTATAACTAAATAATATTTACTGTCTTTGTAATATCAAAAAATAAATTTAGTTCAATCTTTTGAAAGTTTTAAATTATCATTTGTATAATTATCAAATGGTCCATATTCTTTTCTATTTACATTTACATAAAATTTATCTCATTTTTTATATGCAAATCAAAAATTAATTCAATCAACAGCTATTCTTACATCTCAAGCCCAATCATAAGATTCTCAATATTCTTCTCAATTAATATTAATATAATATTTTGATAATTTTTTATATGAAAATCAATAACTTAATCAATCTTGTGAAAAAACAACTTTATCAATTGTTTCATAAGGTCAAAAAGATTTTCAATTAAGATTTATATAAATATTTTTATCTTTTACATACCTAAAACTAAAAATATTATCTTTTGATGTTTCAAATTTGAATTCACTTACTTGATCATAAGGTCAATATTGCCATTTATTTATCATTACATATTGTTTTGAATCTATTGTTGCAGTATATCAAAAATTATTTCAGTTATCTGTATATTTAAAACTATTAGCATCTACTGACTGAAAAGGTCAATAAACTACTCAATTTCAACTAACATAATATTTTCAAGTTTTGGAATAAATATATCAAAATCAAGTTCAATCATGAGAAATTATTGACTTTAAAATTGAATCATATCAAATATTTTCCGATATTTCTGCATTTACTATTGTATATGTTAATAAAAATGAAATAAAAATAATAATCATTAATAATTTATTTTTTATTTTTTCCATATTAAAGAGGTTATTAAATAATAAATACCTTATTTAGGTAGCTAAATATAATTATTGATTTTAAAAAAATAAGTCAAATCTTTTTAAAAAATTATCTACAAATTAAATCTTTTCCGTCAATCTCTAAAATAATTAATAATAGAGGAACTTTCTATTGTATTTATATTTATTTTTGACATATCAACTATATAATCTTTATCAAATTTCGTATTAACTAAATCATTTTTATAAAAATTATTTAAATTCAAACCTCATTTTATAACTGCATTAAATCCCCAATCTCAAAAAGATGGAATATAAGTTTTATATGGAATAATTGAATAATCTTTTTCATTAAAAACTGAAGATAAAGTTTTATTTATACACCAAAAGCTTTCTTTCGCAAAAAATGCATTTCAAGATTGAGTTACAAAAATTCAAGGATTTTTTAAAACATTTTTTAATATCAAATAAAATTCACGAGAATATAATTTTGCAATTCAAACATCTCTAGGATCAGTAAAGTCAGCAATTATTATATCATATCATTCAAAAATATTTTCTCTCTTTTTGTCAGATAAAAATCTAAAAGCATCCATATTTATCACACTTACATTTGGATTTAATAAACTTTTCTTATTTAAAGAAGATAAAATATTATTTGTTTTTGCTGTATCTGTCATAGTTTTATCAATATCAACCAAAGTTATTTTAAAGTTATTTTTTCAAAAAGTTTCAATTACATTTCTAGCTAACATTCAATCTCAACCTCATAAAATTAGAATATTATTTTTTGTTTTATCATTTAAAATAATACTTTCTGGTAAACTCCACAAACTATTATGATATCTCTTTTCATCAAGTGAAAGAAATTGTAAATGTCAGTCAAGCAAAAGTCTAATATCATCTCACCTTTTTGTAATAACAATATTTTGATATTTTGACTGAGCTTGAAAAACAACTGGTTCTTTGTAAAAAAAATGATCCCAAAAATTTTCAAAATTATTTTTTATAAAAAATCCTCAAATAAAATAAAATGTTAAAATGATCACTAAAAAAATACTATATTTAAAAAGTATTTTATTTTCTATGTAATATATTCTAATTTCCTTTTGATAAATAAATAAGATTGCTATCAAAATATTAAAAAATCCTAAAAGTAGAGCTGTATAAGTTAATCATAAAAAAGGTAATAATACAAAAGGAAACATAAAAGTTGCAAAAATTGCTCAAATATAATCATAAGTAAAAACATCTGAAATAACATTTTTAAAAGTTTTTTTATCATCAATATTATTATCTTTTGAAGCTACTAAATTTCATAAAATAGGAATTTCAAATCAAACTAGGGCTCAAATAATAATTACGACTAAAAAATAAAAGACATAGAAAACTATTAAATAATTAAAAAAATATGCATAAATAAATTTTATAATTACCATAGAAAAACCTCATAAAATTCATAAAGTTATTTCGGAAAAGAAAAATACTTTTTGAGGATTTTTAACAAATCTTGATAAAAAAGATCAAGCTCAGATTCAAGATAAAAATAATCAAATAGTTAAGCTAAATTGTAAAACAGAATTTCATATAAGATAACTACTTAAAGTGCTTAGTAAAAACTCATAAACTAAAGCACAAGTGGAAAGAATTAAAACAAATAGATAAAACATATATTTTAGGTTATTTATTAGTTATTTCAAGTTTATCAAATATAATATTTTCGTAGATTTTTTTTCTAAAAAAAGAAAATATTGTATTTAACTTTATCGGATTTGTTAAAAAAATATTAACTGCTAATTTGTGTAAAAATACTATATTTATAAATGATACTATAAATAATACAATATATATTAATAAATATATTTTAAAATAAAATAGTTCATATAATTTAAATAAGAAAAATAATCTTCAAAATATTAATATTATAAAAAAGTAAACTAAATAATTAAAATTTCATAGAATTTTGAATTTCTTTATTAAGATTGTTTTTAAATCAAGTTTAATCTTAAAAAAGATTATGTAAATAATATATAAAAAAAAATAAGAAAAAAATATAAATAATATATTATTATTTTCAACTATTCATCAATTAATTATTTGTAATTTATTAATTTTTAGAACAAATAACATAGATAATATATATGTTAAATAATATGACATTAAAAAGTTTAATATTGTATTTAACAGCATATTAAATACTAAAATTCATTTTATAAAAACTATAAACTTAAATTCAAATAAATTTGTTTTAATATATTTTTGAGATTGTAAGAAATTACTATTTATCATATTTTGCAGTATAAAAGATTAAAACTCAACCATTTTTTGTATTATCTATAACTTTAAAAAAATTTATATCTTTATATGATTTTTCTCAAAGTAAATATTTAAAAAAATAATTATTATTATCTAAAGTAATATTAAAATCTTTATTTAATAATTTATTATAATAAATATAATTTTTATATTTTATAAATGTATTAAATAAATAATTATTATTCTTATTACTTTCATAATTCTTGTTACTTTTATAAAGATAAATTAGATTATCTATATATCAAATATAACATTTATTTATTATTTTTTTAAAATTAAGTCATTCTGTACTATTTACTATAACAAATTCATCTAAATCATATTTATTAATTTTTTTTCAATTAACTAAATTCTTTTCATCATTAAATTGTAGCCAAAATTCTTCAAAAGAATTATCATTTTGTATATTTATTAATTCATTAAAATCATTAATATTTTTTTCAATAAAAAAATCAAAATTAATTTTTATAAAAATTAATTGTTTTTCATTAAAGCCATTACTACTTTTTAGTCAAAATTTTTCAAAAGTATGTAATCAACAAATATCTTGTAATTCCATTGTTTTTGATACATATAAAATTTTATTTTCATTACATATATCAAAATCTTTATTAAATACAATATTATTTCATCTTAAATCTGCTTTTTTATAATTAATATATTTATTTAATAACTCTAAATTTAGATCATAATCTTCTTTGTAAGATGAATAATTATAATTTGATTTAACAAATTTTTGTTTAAAACTTATTAAATCAAATTCGTGATTTCAAAAAATAGTATTTATATCTAAAATATCCTTAATTTCTAATCAATTTGTAATATAATCTAAAATCAAATCTTTTGGTTTATTTGGTAATTTAGCCAATTTTTGTATTTCTTGTTTTTTAGAAAAAAATATTTTTTTATTATTTATCATTGCAAAATTATGAAGTGATAAATATTCTTCTACACTCAAATCATCATAAATATAAAATTCTTTTATATTATCCATAATTAACAAAGTTTTAATACATGTTTGATAATTTAAAAAAGTTTTTATTCATTCAATTTGTAATTTATTAATATTTTTGTTTTTAAAAATAAAAAGTAATTCAAAAAAATCTTTATTGGTAATATTATTATCTATATTTATGGAAATATCTTTTTTAGAAAAATCTATATTTTTAATTAAATTATTATTTGGTGTTAATATTATATTTTTATAACTATAAACTAAATTATATATATCTTTTTCATCTAATGAAGCCAATTTTTTAGAATTTATTATTTCAAAAGTTATATTTTTTTTATTATTTAATTTTAAAGTCAAAACTCTATTTAAATCTATATTTATTCAATTTACTTTAATATAAGTAATATTATTTTTATTTATATAATCTTCTATATTAGCTAAGTTATTATTTCAAATTAATCTATTTGATAAATCAATATATCAATTTTTATTTATAGTTTCTATATCAAATTTATACCAAAAAATAAGTCATCAAATAACCGTAAATAACAAAACAAAATTTATTATATTTCTTATATTCATTTACTTTATTTTTATAAAATAATATCAACCTTTAGAATAAAAATATTCTCATCATCTTTTATAAATAACTTCATTTTTAATTTCTTCTTTAAATTTATCTTCTATTTCTATAAATTCGTTATAAGAAATTTTATTTTCATCTTTTACTTCTAATTTATAAAATTTTCAAAACTTCTTAAATATATTATTTTTATTTACTTCAAAATATTCTTGAAAATAATTATTTATTAAATCTGAAAAAGGCTTTAAATTATTATTAATATTATTCTTAAAACAACGAATTGTATTAGCAGATATTTTTACAGATCTTTCTATTATACTATTATTTAAAAATGAAGTACCACTACTAGTATAAATACTTAATAAGTAAGAAAATTTATAATCATTTTTATCATCTATAAAAGGTGTGTTTGACCAATATTTTCAAGTTATACCGCTTGGTCAATTATAAAACAATCATTGATACCGAGAGAAATATCAAGCAAAAGGTAACTTTAACATATCCCTAATATCAGGTCAATTTTGTTGCCATGAATTAAACATAATTACATTTTCCCATTCTTCTTTTGTTGGAACATGATATCATGTTGAACAAGGTCATTGTTTTGATATATCATTATTAGTTATATACCCCCAATTGTCTTCAATATTATTATATGACCAAGATAAACTATGTATACCATATGAATTATTCCAATTGTATTCATAAAATGATTCTCATCAAATTAATGGATATATATCAGCATCTGCATTTAATCATAATTTTCAATCAATAAACTCTGCTTTTAAATCCTTATATGAGGAATAAAATCATTTATTTCTTCACCATTGAAAATACATTCAATATGATTCTGCCCCAGTTCAAGATTTTGAAGCTCAAATATTACATGCAGATATTATATATCATGTTTTTTTTCAGGTACAAACAATTATATCATTTTTATCACAAGCTGAGTGTATTGGTTGTTTTCAAACAATACTTACTCATGGATATTTTGATTTTGAAGTTAATATTTCTCATTTTATTTTACAATCTGTTAATTCAAAGGTTTTATTTATTACTTCTTTGGAATTAATTTTATTTTCATTATTTATTAATTTATTTATATCATTTTTATTACTGGCCTTATTTATTCAATAATTTTTTGCTTCTTTCTCATTAGTAAAAACAACTTGTTTTCAAAAAGTTATAGTATATACACATCATTTATCATTTTTATTATAATATATATTTAAATCTTTATAAGAAATTCATTCATATTCTTTTCAATCATTATAATAACTATTAAATTCACTTATTTTTGAATAATCTAAACAAAGTCATTTTCACATTGCATAATAAAATTTTTCTTTTCAATTTTCTTTTACAATAAAAACTTCCTGAGAAATATCTCAAACTTGTATTTGAGTTTTTTGACTTACTTCTTTTAATTTAACTCATTTTTTTATTATTGAATTTATTAAATCATTATGAGTATATCAAATACTAATATTATTAATAAAAAATAATGTGATTATCAATAAAATGTTTTTCTTCATATTTTATTGTTTTTTAAAAATTAAAATTATCTATTTATAATATTTATTTTTTTATTTTGGCTTTTAAAATATTCTATAATTTCATCAAATAAATTTTTTGCAATTATAGAATTATCACGAGTATAATTACAAACAAAAATATCTAAGGAAACATAATTATTTTCAGGCCAAGTATGAATACAAAGATGAGATTCACTCAACATAATAATAAGAGAAAATGAATTATTTTTAAAACTATGAATTTGACTTCAAATTACATTTAGTCCAAAATCTAAAACTTTTTGTTTAAAAAAATTTTCTAAATCTTTATGAGGTTTTTTATTTATAAAATAATCAAAATCACATTCATATAAATCTCAAACTATATGAGTTCAAGATATCTTTTGTATTTTTATTAAATTAGTTTTTTTCATACTGATTATTTACAACTTAATTCCCAAATATCAATATTTCAATTTACTTTGTATTCTTCCCTATTAAATTTTTCTGGTTTTACTTTTATATCAATTTCCTTCAAATTAAAATATCCATCATTCCATCACTGTGCTGTTTTTTGAAAATCAAGCAAATACCATTTATTTTCAGTTTCATTATAAATACATTTGAAAAATGCTAAAAGTTTCTCTTCTTTTTCTTCTAATATTTCTAGAGTTTCAATATTTAAAGTTAAAGTTTTAAATATTCAATTTATATTTGCATTTATTTTTATTTCTTTATTAGAATTATAAATCAGATTTATTTCATCTGTTATAATTCTTTGTTTTTTCTCTGTTTTTAAATTAATTACATCTATAAAATTTTTTGTTTCTCAAGAAAGATTTGTTCTTTCTCAAGTACATATAATAATATCATCATGTTCTAAAAATATTTCTGTATTATTAAATTCTTTATTTTTAAGTGGAAATTTAATACTTCATCTATCTTCTAGTCAATCAATATAATAGCAATCTTCTCTACCAAATTTATAATCATACGGTCAAAATGTATCATTTATAAACTCTATTGTAAATTTTCATTTCATTCACAAAGTAAATTTCTCTTTCTTGATTTGAACAGTTTCAAGTTCTGTTTTTATTATTTTTCACATAAATAGTTAGTTAGAAAGTAAATATAAATATAAATTATTTTTTAGTTATTTTAAAAATCAAAATAGCCATAATGGGATTTTATTTTGTATAGCAAAAATTATATCATCACTTACTATAAATGAATTTTCTAGATTTTTAATTTGTTTTTTAGTTTTATTTTTTCATCAGACCTCAAAAATATAATTTTTATCTCATAGTATTGTAAAATCTCAACCATTGTCAGAAAAAAATAATTCATTTCCAAATTGATTTACAAAAAATATTTCTCTTAAAACTCAAATTTCAATTTTATAGAAAGCTTGTGATTGAATAGCATAAATTATATTTGAATTATCTATAAATATTTTTTTTGCTTTTCTTATTGATTTTGAAATTACTCAAAATGTATTAATTCATCTTAAAAGTCAAACTTCTTGTAAAATTTCTAAATAATTAACTGTTGTATCATAAGCAAGCTGAAGTTTTTGTTTTAATGCATTTATGCTTAATTCTCAAGGAGCTGAAAAAGCATAAAATATAATTATTTTTCTTAATTTTTCTAGATTTAAAGAGTCAATTTTATAAAAATTTGATATATCTTCATAGATAAGTTTATCAATTACTCAAATAAGTTTATTAAAATAAATTTCTTTATTTTCGCTTTCAAAATTAAATGGATAATATCATACCTCTAAATATTGTCTAAATAAAAACAATATTTCATCTCATAATTTTTGGTAAATATCTTTTGAAATTTCTTGTGAGTTATTTACTAAATCATTTAATGATATTTTTTGTAAATTTAAATTTTTAGTTTTATTTATGTATTCTCTAAAAGAAAAACCATTCATTTTATATAAAGTAAGTCTTCTTGATAGATCATATTTTCATTTTATTAAGTCTATTGATGAACTTCAAGAAAATATTATATTTATATTAACAAAATCATCATAAATATTTTTAAGTTCTTGATTCCAATTTTGATATTTATGAATTTCATCAATAGCAAAAACATTTATTTTATATTCAAAGTATAATTTTTCAATTATATTATAAAGTCATAAATTAATGATATTTACATTATCAGCAGAAAAATACATTGAGCTTAATTTAGGATTATTTTTTAAATACTGCAAAATAAGAGTAGTTTTTCATACTCATCTTTGTCATACAATTCAAACAAGCTTCTGAGAAAAATCTATTTCATTATAAACATCTCTCACAAAATCCATATTTACCTTTGAAATTAGTATATTTGATTTTTCAATTATTTTTTCTAGCATATTTATATTTTTTACTTTCTATTGTAAATATATTATATATTTTTTACAGTATAATGCAAATTTTAGAATTATTTTTTAGTTATTTCGTAATAATTGTTTTTTGCATAATATTTATTAATTTCATTAAACTTTCTAAATAATTTAATAGATGAGGTTAACTTAATCATACTAAAATTCTTGTAACTAATAAAAAAAGAATTTAAAAAGATTATTAACAAAATAGGAATACTAATGATTAATAAAAATAAATTAATTATCTTCACAAACAATAAAAATCATCCTAACAAAATAAAAAGTCATACAAAAAGTCAAGATAATAATCAAAATAAGAATGAATTGGAAAAAACATCTAATCACTCTAAAAAAATATATAAATATTTGAAAAGAAAATACATAATAGTAATTACTAAAGGTATATTAGAAGTAATATTAAAAAACCCATCATTTTTTTCTACTAAAATATATTTTTTAAATGTAATAAAATTAATTTTTCAAAAAGACTTTATTGCTTCTTTTAGATTAAAAAAAACAAAATAAAATGCAGGAATTATTATTAAAATAATACTTATTCATGGAATTATAAAAAAATATCATTCATTATATTGTTCGTATAAAAAATAAATAGTATATATTAATAATGATAATATAAATGCATTTAATAAAATATTTGATAAATAATTTAAATATGAATTTATTTTATATATTTTATATAGATTTAACTCAAGTACATACTTTTGAAAAATATTCTTTTTTTCTTTACTTCCTAATATATATCTCTGATTATTCAAAAAGTTAATCGTTTTTTCCATAAAATATTATTTTAAAATTATAAAAACAAATAACAATTACTATAAAAAGCCAAATATACATCCAAACAAATTGTGGAATAAACACAAATATACTACTAAATTTTGCTAGATCTCAGCTAGGTCATACTCTAAAATCTGCAATTATATGAAATATGCTAGCCAATCATAAAAAACTCAAAATTACACTATCATATTCTAGTTTATTTGCTATATAAATTAAACTAATTCATATCAGTATCAATATAATACTAGAAATTAATCAACTATAAAGAAATATTGAACAAAATATCATCAAACCTCATAATACATATATAATACTTTCTGATACTTTGTTTGATTTTAATCAAAAATATAAAAGCAAGTTTCAAAATAATGCTGATCATATATATCATCACATAAGCACTAAAGATTTTATTCATCAACTTGTATATGCAAGTCAGCTACCATCTGTGTTTACTTGTATTGATAAAACCATTCAACCGGTGATATAAGCAAAAAATGTATGTCAAAATTCATGTAAAAAAGTGACAATTAGATTTACAGGATACAAAATATAGTTTCAAAAAGGCAAAAACTTTATTATCACATAAAGTAAAGTTATAGTAAGTAATATTTTAATATTCTTTGAGTTCATATATGGTAACTTATTTTTTAATTATTTCGTAATATCTTCATTTTTGTGATATTAGACACCTCTGATTATTTAAAAGATTTGCAGTTTTTTCCATAGTTATTTTTAAAAATTAACTTAAACTTTCAATCCATTTTGTATAAATATTCATATCAACCATTTTAAGCGAAGATGTAGTATCTTTTATAGCTTGTTTTAAAAGCTCCATTGTAATTTTTTGTCATTCTATTTTTGATAAAATATCTTTCTCATCAAAATCTCATTTTTCTAATTCTCAAGCTAAATCTAAAATATGTTTTGAAGCATCACGAGAAACTTCGTCACAAATAGTTTCTATATCAGCTGAAACATATCATTCTGTAAGAAATGCAAGTTCATCATAATCAAGCTCATCATGAGGTCTATCTTCTTTTTTAATATACATTTCAAACATTTCTTTTCTTGCTATAAAGTCTGGGGGTCAAATATATATTTTTTTATCTAATCTTCAGCTTCTTAAAATTGCACTATCAAGATGATCTGGACGATTTGTTGCCGCAATTACTATTAAATTTTGTGCTGTTGCGAGATTATTAAATTCCTGTAAAAATTGAGAAACTTCTTCTGCTTTCCCAGCATCTATATTATTAGTTCTTTTTGATAATATAGAATCAATTTCATCTAAAAATAATATAATAGGTCATTTCTCAGCCTCTTTTTTAGAATCAGCAAAAAATGCTCTAATATTTTGGCTAGTTTGATGTTGATAAGATGAACCAAATTCTCAGGCTGATTTTACTATAAGTCAAGCTCATAATTCTTGTGCTAATTTTTTTGTAATAAAAGTTTTACCAGTTCCTGGAGGTCAGTAAAATAATAATCCCGTTGGAATTGAAATTTTAAATTTTTCGTATTGAGAGTATAATTTTTTATAAATTTCTGTTTTTTTAGGATCTAAGTCAGTTTGTTTTTCAAGATTTTGAACTAAAAACTTAAATTTTAAAGGATTTACAAAGCTTTCAAGTAATTCTTTTTTTAAATCTGACATTCAAGCAATTCAATTAAATCCCCAAGTTTCAGGATTATCTTTTATGAAATACTCTACTTTTACACTTGAAACAGTTTTATCATCTTTTGCTCATCAAGTTTGAGTTGATTTTTGTCATTCTTGTATGACTTCAGGAGTTGCAAAAGTATTATTTAAAGAATTTGTTAAGTCTCAAGCTTTTGACATACTCTCATCCATTTCTTTCATGGATTTTTGCATATTTTCTAAATCTTTTGTAAGATGTTTAAAATCATCACTATTCATCATATTTGCAAAAAATGCATCAAATGAATCTGTTTTTTGTAGAGTTGCCATAGGTTAATTATTATTTAATAAAATATAGATATGTTAATTTAGAAAACCAAAAATCCATAATGG
>JAQUKG010000011.1 GCA_028719245.1 Candidatus Altimarinota bacterium
ACCAAAAGTAGTTGTTGTAAAAAATACA
The DNA here is from genome assembly GCA_028719245.1 of Candidatus Altimarinota bacterium. Taxonomy (GTDB): domain Bacteria; phylum Patescibacteriota; class Gracilibacteria; order BD1-5; family UBA6164; genus UBA7396. The sequence continues at coordinate 29 of JAQUKG010000011.1, forward strand.
AAAAAATCATCAAAATCTACTAAAAAATGATATACTTCTAAAACTTGATGAAAATCAGAATATATAGAAGATGAATGAGATTATGATTTGGTTAAAAGAACACCTCAGTGGAGTTTTTATCGGGGAAATTGTACCCGGTATGTAGCTCAATATAAAGATGTAGATTGGTCTTGAAATGCTAAAGATTGGTTATATAATGCTAGAGCTAAATGACATTCTACTTGAAGTGATGCATCAATATGATCAATTGTTGTATTTAATTGAAGAGGATATAATCCATCATATTGACATGTTTGAATTGTAATAGGTATAAAATGAGATGATATAATTGTAAAAGATATGAATTATCGTAGATTGAACGAAGTTACAGTTAGAAAGGTTCCTATAAATGATAAAACTATAAAATGATATATATATGTTGATTAAAAAAATTAAAACCGTTTTTAAAAACGGTTTTAATTTTTTTTCATAGCATTTGATATTTTATATACAACTTGATTTATTGGATTTAGTACAGCATAAAGTTTATCTCTAAAAATTGTATAATCTTCTTTTATTAATTCAAGTAAAAAATGTATTGGATAATTATTTTCATATTCATTATAAGCATTAAAAGAAATGCTAAAAATTTTAAAAGAATGTTCTAATTCTAAATCTAAATTATTTTGGATACCAGCTAATTCTTTTGCAAATACTACATTAGTTATAGATCATGTACTTATATATCAAGTTCCAGCAATAGTTCAAGAACCATTTTTTGGAAATCATACTACTTCTGTATCATCATAATATTCTTTTAAATAACTCATATAATAAGCATATTCACAGGTTATTTGAGTTGTTTGTTTTAAAATATTTAATTTATTTAATGAATTATTTTTATCATCTATTAAACATTTGGCTGATTTTGCTGTCATATCTAGCCTATTAACTAAATTATTTATTTTTGAGTCTAGATTTTTATTTAAATCTCAAGTTTTATCAAGTTTTAAGTCATTTTTTATGTTTAATATAGATTTTTTTTGAATTCATATCATAGCACATTTGTATATACTATTCATATTTTCTTTATAGATTGATATTGCTTTTTTGATTGGAACTTGATTTATTAATGTTACTGAGAAAAAATTACTAATATCACTATTTTCATATTCTTTAGCTTTTTTATATTTTTCTGGATTAAATATTTTTTTATTTTCATTATAAGATTTACAAACTTTTTCTATTCTACACTGATATTTTTCAAAAATATCTTTTGTTCCAGTTTCACAATCTTTTGTATTATCAGCATATATATTGGCTGATAATACAAAAATAGCTAAATAGCTTATAATTAAAATTTTGATAACTTTTTTCATAGGAATTGTTTTAATAATATTTTTATACTACTCTAATAATCTCTTCAATAGTAGTATATCATTTAATAGCTTTTAATATTCAATCTTCTTTCATAGTTATCATATCCATTTTTCTTGATTCTGCAATTATTTTTTCAGTTGTTTCTCATTCCCTAATTAAATTCCTTAATTCTTCATTTAGAGAAATTATTTCATATATTCAAATTCTTCATTTATATCAACTATTATTACAATATTCACATCAGACTCATTTGTATAATTTAATATTTTCAGTTTTTATGGATTTCATTCAAATATCTTTTATCATTTCTTTAATAAGTTGTTCTTCTCATTGAGTTTTTTTAATTTCTTCTTTACAATGTGTACATATTTTTCTAACAAGTCTTTGAGCAATTATTGTATCAAGAGCTGAAGCTAAAATATAAGGTTTTAATCACATATTTATTATACGATCAAGAGTATCAGAAGCACTTTTTGTATGAAGAGTTGATAAAACTAAATGTCAAGTTAGTGAAGCTTGAGTTGCGATATTTAGAGTTTCATTATCTCTTATTTCTCACATCATAATTATATCAGGATCTTGTCTTAATAATGCTTTTAATCATATTTCATAAGTATATCAATTTTTTTCATTTACTTCGGACTGAATTATTCAAGGAAGTTGATATTCAATAGGATCTTCAAGAGTAATTATTTTTTTATCTCTTGTATTTAATTTTGAAATAATTGTATAAAGAGTTGTAGTTTTTCAACTTCAAGTTGGTCCAGTTACTAAAATCATTCAATTTTTTTTACTTATTGCTTTTTGAAGCATCCTTTTTGTTGTCCAGAAAAATCCCAAATCATCAAAGCCAACAATTGCTTTCTTACTATCAAGTATTCTACAAACCATATTTTCTCAATATGGAGTTGGAAGAGTTGAAACTCTGACATCTATTTTATTTCATTCTAAATCTAAAGAATATTTTCAATCTTGAGGAATATTATTTATATTTAACTTAAGGTTTGAGGAATGTTTTAGTCTTTCTAAAAATAATTTATATTCTTTTTTTTCTAAATTAAATATATCAACCAAAATTCAATCAATTCTAAATCTAACAGTTATATTTTCAATATTATTGTCATAATGAACATCAGAACTTCATAGTTTTAGAGCTCAAAGAGTTAATGACTTTAAAGTATTATCTGTATCTTGTTTTGCAAGATATGATTTAATAATATTTTCAAGTTCTTTAAATTTACTTGATTTATACTGTTTTTTTTCTTCTTGTTGTAAAATAATTTCTTTTAATTTTTCTTGTGAAATATCTTTTTGAATTTGACTCATTTTTTATATAATTATTAATAATTTAGTGAAATTATATTATAAATTACAATTTATTGCAAATTTTATGAATAAAAGGTTGGATTGATCTATATTGATTTGGAGCATACTTTTGGTTGTATTTATTTCATTTTCATTTTTATATATTTCTAGTTGAATAAAAAGTTGAATTGAAATAAACAAAAAAAATATTTTAAATCTTCAATCTAGCAATTCTTTAGAAAATTTAGGTTTAAGTGTTAAAAATTATTCATTTGAAAATAATGAGTCTTTAGAAGTTAAATATTTCTTAAATTATAATTATACTTTAAGGCAAAAAGAAATTATAAATCTTAGTTTTTTATCTAATAATACTTGAAGTTTAAATATAAATAATGGGGGGCCTTTATTTTATAAAGTTTATACTTGAACTACTATTTATAGTTCTTGATTTGTAGACTATTCTCAAAGTGATATAGTTTTACCTGCAAGTTATTCTATGAGTTTAGAAAATTTATGATGATTAGCAGGATTTTCTCTAGATTTTAATTCAAATACTTGAGTTGTTTATCCAAGTAATTATTTAACTATTAATAAAAATATTTGATGAACTAATTTGATGAAAAGTATTTTGAAGAGATAAGGATTATTTTACCTCAACTTCATAAGTATTTCCATCAGTAAAGAACTTATCTCAATAAGAATTTGTTCAAGAAATTTTTCAAGTTAAGTTAACTAATTTATAGTTTAAAATAAGATTTGATTTTTCTAAGTCTTTAAAAGTAAAATCTCTTTCTTTATCAATATTTCAGTCAATTTTGTGTATGACTCACCATTTTAATCAATCATCATATATTCCACAACCAACATATATAAACTCATCTCAAACTTTATAGTTAGTTTTCCAAATTCTTATATGATGTCTAAATTTTATATTTTCATCTTTTGTAAGTTGTTGAAATCACAAAGTTTGTATTTCTTTGTTCCAATATAATGGAGTAATTGGAGAATTTAGGTAAGTTGTTTTATCAAAAGTTGCTCATAACATTTTTTTTATAGATGTCCTTCAAAGTTTATCAGCTTCAGTCCAACCAGATTTATTAAAAATATTTATTAAATCATTTTGATTTTTTACAACAAAAATAAAATTAATTGGTTCAGTTTGTCTTCATGTGATAGTTTCAGTAAATTTTAATTTTGGGTTTTTATTAAAAAAATCTTTGATATTTGTTATTTGGATATATTTACTTTTAATTTCTTTTGTGAAAATTATATTGTTATAATAATCGTTATAATTTAAAGTTAAAAAAATAACTCAGAGTAAAATTAAAAAATAAGTTATAATTTTATTATATTTAAATAAATAAATATTGTTTTTGTTTTGAAATTTATATTTTAAGTATAAAATAATAGTTATTCAAAATATAAGTCATAAAAATCATAAAAACCAGCCAGAAATCACATCACTTAAATAATTTACATTTAAATATAATCTAGATAATCAAATTAAAAATATCAATATAATTCAGGTGAAAATTATATTAACCCTTTTTTTTAATTTTTTAATTTTTATTAAAAATAACCAAATTATAAATCAATATAAAACAATTGGTAAACTTGCTTGGAAGCTTGGAAAATGATAATTTAAATCTTTATAAATAGCTAATTCTGGACTTTGTCTTTTAATAATTAAATTTGATATATAAGAGATTATATTAATAATTCAAATTGAAGATAACAATCAAATTATTTCAATTCTTTTTCATTTTACAAACAATATTGCAGAAAAAATTATTGTTGCTAACAAAATAGTTACAAACTCTCAAAAATAATTAATTAGTAAAAATAAATTTATAAGTCTTATATCTTTGAAATAATAGAAAAATTCTGATAATCTGACATCAATTTGTGTGATAATTTTTCAATCAGAAATAGAATCAGTAAGTCAAATATATTCAATTGATAAATATAAAATTAAAAATGATAATATCGTTAAAGGTAATCATAAAAAGTCATATTTTTTAAATCTATTACCAATGAATAATAATATTTTTGGATGGCTTTTTATAAAGCTTTTTACATAAATATTTGATAAAATTTTTTGTATTATTATGTTAAATAATTTGAAAGATAATTTAAAAATAATTTTTCAAAATTTAACAAAAATATATTTTATTAGTAAAAATATTAGAAAAATTCATATCAATATTAAGCTAATAAAAAGAATTTTAATAGTTTCAGTTTTTGAAAAATATGATTGTAAAACAGTAATATATGAATTTAATTGAAACATCTTAAAATTTTAATTCAAAAAAATGGTACCCCCAGCAGGATTCGAACCCACGGCAGACCTAGGTTCGCGGCCTAGCGCTCTTCCAACTGAGCTATGGGGGCTAAAGTGAGTGTATTTTATAAAAAAAAATAAAATTAGCAATTTTTTTGTATTTTTAAATTTATTGCATTTTCTCTATATTTTATATAATCAAGACATTAAAAGTTAAAATTATATAAATGCAAGAAAAAACTTCTATTAAATGAAATATAATTAGGTATGATGAATTTAGTGAATTTCAAGATATTGAGGATATTTTATCTTCAAGATTTCAAAATGATGAACTTAAAAAAACTTTAGATGATTTATATGATCCATATTTATTAAAAGATATGGATAAAGCTGTTGAAAGAATTAAAATTGCAAAGCAAAAAAATCAAAAAGTAATAATTTTTTGAGATTATGATGTTGATTGAGTTACATCAACATCTATTTTAATGCATTTTTTTAAGAAAATTTGACTACAGGCTAGTTATAGATTACCAAATAGAATTACTGATTGATATGGTATGAAGAATTATTTTATGGATGAACTAGCCTCTATTTGAGTTGATTTAGTTATAACTGTTGATTGTTGAACTCGTGATATAGAAGTTATTAAATATGCAAAAGGTCTCTGAATTGATGTAATAATTACAGATCATCATGCAGTTCCAGAGGTTATTCCCAGTGAAGCTATTGCAATGATAAATCCAAAAAGATTAGATTGTGAATATCCTTTTAAATATTTAAGTTGAGCTTGAGTTGCTTTTAAATTAGTGATAGCTTTAAGTAAAGAATATTTTAGTAAAGAAGAATCTTTAAAATATTTAATTGAAACAATAGATATTGCTGCTATATGAACTGTTGCCGATTGTATGCCATTAATAGATGAAAATAGAATAATAGTTTTAGAATGATTAAAACAAATTAAAAATTCTCGTTCTAATTGAATAAGAAAATTAATTGAAGAAAAAATACATAATGATTTAGATGCAGATATATTTTGATTTTTAATCGGTCCGAGGTTAAATGCAGCTTGAAGACTTGATAGTGCTTATAAAGCTGTAAATCTTATTTTAAATAATTGAAATAAAATAGATGAAATAATAGAAGATATAGAAAATATAAATAATAAAAGAAAAGATTTGACAAAAATTTTTACACAAGATGCACTGGGAAAAATAGAAAATAAAGATAATATTATATTTTATGAAAGTCTAGAAATTGAACATTGAATTATTTGAATAGTTGCTTGAAGATTAACTGAAACCTTTCATAAGCCATCAATAGTTTTAAAAGATGAGTGAGAAAAACTTGTTGCAAGTTGTAGAAGTCCAGAATATTTTTCAATTGTAGAATATTTAGAAAAATATAAAGATTATTTTTTGCACTTTTGATGACATAAACAAGCTGCTTGATTTAGTATTTCAAAAGAAAAATTTGGAGATTTTAAAAAAGAATTTTCAATTGAATTAAATAAATTAGATTTTTCAAAAGAAAGAAAAATTATTAATATTGATAAAATTATTAAAGTAGAAGAATTTTGATTTAATTTAATCGAAAAAATAAAAAGTTTTAAACCTTTTTGAATATGAAACTTAAAACCAATTTTTATGTTTAAAAATTTTGAAATAGAGAAAATAGAATATCTTTGAAAAACTATGGAACATATAACTATAAAAAATAGATATTGAATAAATATTTTATGATTTTGATTTTGAGAATATTTTGAAGAATTAAAATGATTAAAAAAAATTGATATCATTTTTGATTTAATGGAAGATATTTGGATGGGAAAAAAACAATTAAAAGCAAAAGTTGTTGATATTAGTATTTAAAAATAAATTTGATTTTCAAATTATAATTTATATATTATTGATTAATTATTTTAATATATAATATTTAATATATGGATGTGATATTAGAATTCAAATCTAAACAACAAAATATTTGATGAGAAAAAGTTTATTCAGCTAGGGAAATAATGAAAATATTTTGATATGATAAATGGGAAAGGTTTTTATGAGCTGTAAATAGAGCTAAAGATGAATTAAATAATGAAAAAAAAATAAATAAAAATTTTTCATTTATAATTGATAAAAAAACATGATGAAGACCTAAAGAAGATGTTTTACTTACTTTAGGAGCTTGTTATTTAGTTTTAAAAAAATGTGATAATAGAAAAGAAAATGTTGATAAATTATTAAAATATTTAAAGAATATATTAGAAGTAGAAAAACAAAAAAGTATTCAAAATAATTTAAGTAGCGAATACATAAAAATAAGCTGGGGAAAAATTCTTCTCATTTTTATTATTATTTTTCTTTTATCAATCTTGATATATTATTTTAATTCGTATTTTAAATTAACAAATCAACTAGATTTAGAAAATATTTCAAAAGATATTCAAAATAAAAATAAGCAAATAATTATTCAAAATAAAACATTTAAAAATTATGATGAGAAAATATTAAAAATAAAAAACAAAGAAGAAAATATAAAAATAAATAATTGAGAAGTTGAAGCTATACAAGATATTAATTTTAGTGATATTTTGAATAGTTATATAAAAGATTGATGAAATGTTTTTAAATATTTTAATAATAATTTTAACTATAGAAGTGATTTTTCTATGACTATTGTTTGAGAAAATTTAATAAAATCGTATTTTGAATTTTGAAATAAATGATTATACAAAGATAGTTGTTCTTTATTATCAAAAAAATTATGTTTAGCTACATCTTTAAATCTATCTTGATTTTCTAACTTCTGGGAAAAAACAAAAAGTTGATATGAAAATATAAAAATAAAAAAAGTAAAATTTAATTGAAGTAAAAAAGTTTATTGTGTTTCTTATAAATATAAACTTAAATATGATTTAAAAAATGATTATATTTCAGAAACTTTTAATTATACTACCGAAATAAAAAATTGATATGAACAAATAATTCAAAGATTTTGTGAAAAAATAGAAAAATGATGAAGACAAATTAATTGCCCCTATAAATTAGAGAATTATTATTGTAATTAAAATTTGATAAAAAAGTAAAATTTATTAAACTAAACATATTATTTATTATTATTTAATTATGAAAAAGATTACAAAATGTGTTATTCCAGCAGCTTGATTTTGAACTAGATTTCTTCCTGCCACAAAAGCTCTACCCAAAGAAATGTTTCCTATAATTGATAAACCAGTTATGCAGATGTTGGTAGAAGAAGCAATTTCAGCTTGATGTACTGATATAATAATTGTTACTTGAAGAAGTAAAAGAGCTATAGAAGATCATTTTGACTCAAATTTTGAGCTTGAAGAAAGACTTGATAAATCTTGAAAATTTGATTATTTACAAACAGTAAAATGATTAAATACTTTAGCAAATATAGTTTATGTTAGACAACCTTATCCAAAGTGAGATTGAGATGCAATTTTAAGAACAAAAAATCTTATATGAGATGAACCTTTTTTAGTTTTATTTTGAGATGATTTAATTGATAATGAAGTTAGTTGAGCTAAACAATTAGTTGAAACCTATTATAGAAAAAATAATCCTATTATTTCTACAATTTTAGTAAATGATAATGAAGTAAGTAATTATTGAATAATTGAAGTAAAAAATAACGAATGAGATGTTTTTTCTGTTGCTAAATTTTTAGAAAAACCAAAAGCATCAGAAACTAAATCTAGGTATTGAGTAATATGAAAATATGTTTTAACTCCAGATATATTTGATTACTTAGAAAGAGTTCCAAATTGAAAAGATTGAGAATTAAGATTAGCAGATGCTTTTGAATTAATGAGGAGGGAAAAAGATATATATTGATTAAAAATAAAATGAGTTAGATATGATACTTGAAGTAAAATATGATTTTTAAAAGCAACAGTAAATTATGCTTTAAAAAATGATGAAATAAAAGATGAATTTAAAGAATATTTAAAAGAAATTGTTTCTGTATTTGATAAAAAATAAAGTATGCATTTTTTTATTAGTTTATTTTATTCAGCTTTATTAATTGGAATTTGATATCTTATACTTAGATATAGGAGAACTGTAAAGTCTTGGACTTGAAATTTTGTTTGGGCTGAAAAATATTTGTGACATTGAGGAACATACTTTATTCTAATTCTAATTTGATGTTTTTTGATTTTTTGGTGAGTGTTATATCCATTTTGATGACTTGAATTAATATTTTGAGTTTCATCAAATTCACAAGCACAAATTAAGTGATTTTAATATATAATAATAATTTAAAATGAAAAAATTTTTTTTGGTGATAATTAGTTTCTTCTGTTTTATTACTCTATCTTATTGAGATAATTCAAATGTTTATGAAGTGAATAGGGAAATTATTTTTAAATATATTTCTAAAGATGTTTTAACAGATATTCCAAATAGTTATAAATATATAAATTTAAACTTTATTGATATAGATAAAAAATCACAAAATTATGAATATGTACAAAAATTAGTTTATGCTGATTTGATTCAAAATAACAATATTAAATTAAATTTAAATTTAAAATTAAATTCTTATTTGTTTTATAAGATTTTAGAAAAAGAAAGTTGATATAATTTTATTAATTCTTCAAATATAAATGTTTTAAAATCTAGAAATACTACTAATTTTGATTTATTTGTAGCAAGTTCAATTATTCCAACTTTCAAAAAAGATAAAGAAAATTTATTAAAAATTTTTTGATGAGATCAGCAAAAAATGGAGATTTTTCAAGATGTAAATAAAACTATATTGAATGATTATTATGATAGTTCTAAAATTAATCAGAATGATTTAATATATTCAAGTATTGAATGACTTGCACAATGATCAAAAGATAAATTTACATCATTTTTCCCACCATCTGAAAATAAAGACTTTCAGGAAACTTTATCTTGAGAATTTGAATGAATATGATCTTATGTTGATATGGAAAAGCCATGAGAATTAAAAATTATTTCTCCAATTGCCTGAAGTCCATCAGAAAAAGCTTGACTTAAATGATGAGACAAAATTATTAAAATTAATTGAATTGAAATTACTAAAGATACTACTTTGTCTGATTCTGTTTCAATGATAAAAGGTCCAGCATGAACTAAAGTTGTTTTGGATATACTTAGATGAAATGAAAAGCTTCAAATTGAAATTATAAGACAAAAAATAATTATAAATGATGTTGAATATAAAATAATTAATAATGATTTTTTTTATATTCAAATGAAGATATTTTGAGATAAAATATTTTCACAAACCTCTAAAGCAATAGATGAATTAAATAATCATAAAGAAATAAAAAAAGTTATTATTGATTTAAGGAATAATCCAGGTTGATACTTAGATCAAGCTGTTAATTTACTTAGTTTATTTATTGGGAAAAATAATCCAGTTTGTTATGTAAAATATAAAAGTTCAGATTATTTTTACAATTCTTATTGATATAACAAAATTGATCTAAATAATTATGAAGTTTATATTTTAGTTAATTCTTGAACTGCTTCAGCTTCAGAAATATTAACTTGAACTTTAAAAGATTATTTTCCAAATATAAAAATTATTTGAGAAAAAACATATTGAAAATGATCAGTTCAAACTATTAAAAGTTATACTGATTGAAGTAGTTTAAAATACACGATTGCAAAATGGTTTACTTGAAAAACCAAAACTTGAATAGATTGAATTTGAATTTATCCAGATATTGACTTACCACTTGATGTTGAAAAATTTAAAACTTGAGAAGATAATCAGTTAAATTATATTTTAAATGGTTTAAAATAATATGCTAAAAAAATCTTTAATATTTCTTGTTGTAATAGTATTTAGTCTTTTAAATACTTCTTTTTGATATAATCAAAGCGAAATAAATTTAGCATATTCTAAATTCTATTCAAATTTAGAAAAAAATATACAAGATTTAAATTTAGTTATTGAAAAATTACAGAAATTAGATAAAAGCATTTCAAGTTCAATTAATAATTCAAAATCAGAGAATAGAATTAAAATATTAAATGATTTAAAATCAATAAATAAAACAAAAATTAATTCTTTAAAACTAAAAAAAATCAAAAATAGTATTGAATTAAATACTATAAGAAATAATCCATTTATTGCAGAATTAATTGATAATTGATATAAAAATTTATCTTTGAATGATGATTATGAATATAATGAAAATAATGAAACTTTTAGATTTATTTTCAAAAAATATTACATATTAAATAAAGATAATTATAATTATTTTATAAAAAATAAATTAGAAAATTCTTATATAATTAGATATAAAGGAGACTTTTTAATTACAAATGATTATAAAATTGAAAAAAAATATTCTTACTTGGAATTATATAATTTATTTAAAACAAAAATTGATTATAGTAATCCATATATATTAATTAATTGAGAGTATTTTAGTTATAAATACAATTATTATTTATTTTTTAAAGACAATATTGATTGATTATATTTATGAGATCTTGAATGAAATAATATAAATTTAGATAAAACTCTTATTATCAAAAATCTTGACTGAACTTATTTTTTCTCAAATGAATATAAAAAAGTTAGATTAGTTAATGAAAATATTATAAAGGGGATCACAAATAAAAATGAATTTTTGTATAATATATTAGATGATAATAGAAATATTGATAATAATTATGATGATATTTTATTAGAAATAAAAAATTTAACTCTTGATTTAATAAAAGATAAAAAAACTGATGATGAAAAAATTTTTGTAATATATTCTTGGGTAGTTAACAATATTGATTATTATAAAAATTATTCGGATTGAAATAAACAAATTTTTTCTTGAATATTAACTTATAAAAATAAAATATGAGTTTGTGATTGATATACGAAATTATTTTCATATATGTTGTCTTTTGCCTGAATAAATAATGTAGAAACAAAAAGATGATTTGCTTTTGATAGTGAGGATTTTTTAAGTTTTTGACATGCTTGGACTCGCATAGGAGATTATTATTATGATTCAACTTTTGATGATCCAATATGATCTACTAGTATATCTAATTTAAACTTTATTTATTATAAATTACCATATGATTTAATATATGTTAACAGATTTGATTGAATAGAGATTCCAGAAAAATATAAAAATCTTTCCTTAAATTCAAGAAAGCAGTTAGTTTTAAAAAATATGTATGAAATTTATGATAAATATAAAAATTATCCGCTTATGTCAAAGATTTGAAAAAGAATTAGTCTTTGACTAAAATATGATGATAATTTAACTTTGGATATTTTAAAACAAAAACTTCCTTTTTATGAAGTTAATAATAATTTATTTTATGATAAAGATTGAAATAAATATCTTATCTATTCATTGAAATATTATAACTTAAATGATTTAGCTTTAGAAAATGTATTTGATTTATGAATAGATTTAAATCAAACAAAGCTTTTTAAATGGACTGATAAAAATTGAAATATAGATTATCGTTTAGCTTATGATATAAAATTTTATTAAAATGAAAAAAAAGATTATAATTTTAGAAAATATTCGTTCAATGCAAAATGTTTGAGCTATTTTTAGAAATGCTGATTGAGCTTGATTTGATAAAATAATTTTGGTTTGACAAACTCCAACTCCACCAAGATGAGATATAGAAAAAACTGCACTTTGAGCTGAAGATTATATAAATTGGGAATACTATGAAAATATTTTTGTAGTTTTAAATAATTTAAAAAATGATTGATTTCAAATATTTGCAGTTGAATTGACAAAAGATGCAATAGATTATAAAACTCTATTTAATTTAAATTTAGATAAAATATGTTTAATAGTTTGAAATGAAATTTTGTGAATTTCTCAAGAAGTTTTGGACTTTTGTGATAAACATATTATAATACCGATGGTTTGAAAAAAAAATTCACTTAATGTTTCGGTTGCGGCTGGAATAGTTATGTATGCATTAGTTAATTAAAATAATTTATGAAAAAAAATTTTAAATATTTATTTTTTATATTTTTGTGTTTATTTTATTTTGTTAGTTTTTGAGCTTTAGAAAAAGCAGAAGATGTTTTTATTGATATTACTAGTAGTTATAAATATTTACCAGAATTACAAAGTTTATATGATAAATGAATTATATTACCTGACGAAAATAATAAATTTAATCCAAGTAAATTATTGACAAGAGATGAGTTTGTTTGAACTGTTATGGAAGTTTCTTGTAAAAAATGTATAAAACCAAACACAGCACTTGAATATATATTAAAATATACTTGAAAAGAAATATTTTATGATTTAAAAGAAACCAATAAATACTTTTTTTGTATTGCTGAGGCTAAAGATACTAATGTAGTAAAATGATACTTACCTTGATATGTTTGTTCAGATTGAACTACCAATGCAAATGATATACCTTTTTGTTCAAATAATAATATTACATTAGAGGAAGCATTAGCTGTTTTATTAAGAAATTCTTCAATATTTACAATTGAAGATAATAATAAAATAATTTCAGATATAAATTCTTGAATTATTACAACTGATTTATCAAATGATGTTAAACCAAAAAGTTTAGATTGAAATGTTTATACATTTTATTGATATTTTAAAAAAGCATTAGAACTTTCTTATTCAGAGTATGATATTTACTGAAATCAAAAAAAATACCCACTTGTTATAGTTGATAGTAACTGAAATTTAAATCCCAAAAAATATATTTCAAAAGAAGAATTTTTAAAAATGTCATATATAATTACAAAAATTAATTCTTGTTGAGTAAATAATAATTCAAATGAATCTTTAATAGCATGAAAAATAGAAATATATGACAAAGATTGTAAAAATTGAGATACAAATTGTAGTATTTCAGATTTAAAAAATATTGATTGAATTTATGATTACAATGCAGATGTGAAAACTGATTGTAGTAAATGAATTTTAGATTATACTTGGTTATTTTATAATAAATCTACTGGTGAAAATTTTGAAAAGAAGTGAAAATATGTAGATAATTATAAATTTAGTAGTTATTGAAATTGGCAAATAAGACTAATCTCAAGGGATAATTGTTGAAAACAAGTTGATATTTATAATGAGATAAATTATTTAAATCAGAATTTAATAATACCTGATAACTCAAGTTCTACAAATAATTTATGAGTTTCTATAAAAGCAAACCCAATAATGTGAAGTTGACCATTAAAAGTTGATTTTGAATCAATAGTTAAATGATGTGATAATTGCAAATTTAGTTGGAACTTTTGAGATTGAACTAGCTCAAATAATCAAAATGCAACAAATACCTTCACAAAAGAATGAATATATAATGTTAATTTAACTATAACAGATAAAAATTGAAATACTGCAACAACAAAAATGGTTATTAATGTTAATAATTGAGTTCAAAAATCCTCACTAGCATGAAATATGAAAATATATGATAAAAGTTGTAAAAATTGAGATACAAATTGTAATATTTCAGATTTAAATAGTAGTGATTGAACTTATGATTATAATGTTAATATAAAAACCAGTTGAGTTAGTTGAACTTTGACACATACATGGACATTCTATAATAAAACTACTTGAAAAAGTTATACTAAAACCTGAGAATATGTAGATAATTATAAATTTGATGATTATTGAGATCGGCAAATAAAATTAGTTTCAACAGATGATAATTGAAATAAAGTAGAGACATATAGTGAAATAAACTATTTAAATCCAAGTTTAGCAACAGCTTGAAAAAATAATTTATGAGTTTCTATAAAAGCGGATCCAATTATATGAGATTGACCATTAAAAGTTGACTTTGAATCAATAGTTAAATGATGTGATAATTGCAAATTTAGTTGGAACTTTTGAGATTGAAATATTTCAAACTTTAAAAATCCATTAAATGTTTTTATATATCCATGAGTTTATAATGTCAATTTAACAGTAACAAACTCTGATTGATCTAAAAGCTCAGCAACTGTAGTTATAAAAGTAACCCAGTGAGTTCAAAAATCTTCATTAGCATGAAAGATAGAAATATATGATGAAACTTGTAAAAAGTGAGATACAAATTGTAATATATCAAACTTAAATAATAGTGGTTGAGTTTATGATTATAGTGCTAATGTAAAAACTAGCTGAATTAGTTGAACTTTGACACATACATGGACATTTTATAATAAAACTACTTGAAAAAGTTATACTAAAACTTGAGAATATATAGATAATTATAAATTTGATGATTATTGAGATCGGCAAATAAAATTAGTTTCAACAGATGATAATTGAAATAAAGTAGAAGTTTATAATGAAATAAACTATTTAAATCCAAGTTTAACAACAACTTGAAAAAATAATTTATGAGTTTCTATAAAAGCGGATCCAATTATATGAGATTGACCATTAAAAGTTGATTTTGAATCAATAGTTAAATGATGTGATAATTGCAAATTTAATTGGGATTTTTGAGATTGAACTAATTCAATTGATCAAAATCCAATTAACATTTTTAAAAAAAGTTGAGTTTATAGTGTTAATTTAAAAATAACAGATAAAAATTGAAATACAGCTACAGCCTCAGTTATTATAGTAGTTAATAATACTTGAAATTTATTAGATACAGATTGAGATTGAATTTATGATGTAAATGATAAATGTATAATTATTAAATGACCAGAGAGTAATTTATGATGTCCTATATTGGAACAAGAATGTGATAGTACAAATATTTTAGGAAACAATAGTTGTAATCCTTGATATTTTTGTAATAAAAGTTGATATTGTGAAGTAAATAATTTACCAGATAGTTTAGTTTCAAGTTGTATTTATCCATCAAATTGATCTTCAATTTTTTGAAATATGTTATGTAATACTTGTCCTTGTGATTATAATGTATGATTTTTATCTTCTCTTAGAAAATGTGATATAGTTATTCCTGCAATAACATCTTTAAATAAAAAAGAAATATATTGAAAATGAAATTTTTATCAAATACCATATTAGATTTTTTTATTTTTCATTTTTTTTGACTTTTAATAAAATAATCATATATTCTGCAAGTTAAAAATCTCTATTATTTGTAATTTAGAAAATAAAATGTTTGTCCAATTTATCAAAAAAAACATTGTTTTTATAAAATATTCGATAGTTTGAGTTTCATCTACACTAGTTGATTTAGTGTTTCTTTATATATTTGTTGATATTTTTAAAATAAATTTATATTTTGGTGTAGTCTTTTCTTTTTTACTTGCCGTTATTAATTGATTTATATTAAATAAAATCTGGACTTTTCAAAATAAAAGTAACAAATACAAAAGACAATTTGCCAAATTTTTACTTGTTTCAATAATTTGATTATTTCTTACATTAATTTTGATGTATATTTTTGTTGATTTTCTAAATGTTTATTATTTATTTTCAAAAGTATTTACTTCCATAATTGTTTTATTTTGGAATTATTTTTGAAATAGATTTTGGACTTTTACAGTAAAAACTCAAAATTATATTAAACCTGAGAAACAGAACTTTCCTATAAAATATTAAATAATTATTCCAGCATATAATGAAGAAAAAAGAATTACAGAAACATTAAAAAATGTTCAAAATTATTTTTTATCAAAATGAGATAAATATGAAATAATAGTTGTTGATGATTGAAGTATTGATAATACTATTTTGGTTGTAAAATCTTTTGATGAAAATATAAAGGTAGTGAAAAATTTAAAAAATATGTGAAAATGATTTTCTATAAAAAATTGAATTTTAGAATCTAATTGAGAGTATATTTTATTTATAGATGCAGATAATTCAACTCCAATTGATAATTTTTGAAAATTAGAAAAATATATTGAAAAATATGATGTAGTTATATGATCAAGACATTTAGAAGATTCTGAAATTATGATAAAACAACCTTGGTATAGAAGAATTGTTTGAAAATTATGAAATAAATTAATAAACCTAATACTTATAAAATGAATAAAAGATACTCAATGTTGATTTAAATTATTTAAACATAATTGTGCTAATGATATATTTGAATCCCAAAAAATTAAAAGATGGTGATTTGATATGGAAATTTTATTTATATCAAAAATTAGATGATATAGTATAAAAGAAGTTCCAGTTTCATGGCTAAACTCTGACTGATCAAGACTTCATCCTATAAAAGACAGTATCAAAACTTTGATAGAATTATTATATATTAAACTAAATTATTGGTTTGATTGATATAATAAATAAAATACTTTTACCTATTTTTATTGATTTAATTTATGTTGAAAAATTCTAAAATAATAAAACTATTTATATGTTTTTTTGCTTTACTTATAATTAATTCATTTTTTATTTTTAGAAATCCTTGGGTAGATTGGGATATAGTTTCTTACATTTGAAATGTTAAATATATTGAAAATAAAAATATAGAAATAATTCATAAAGAAACTTATAATGAATTAAGAGAATATTTAGACCAAAAAAGGTATGATATTATAAAACAAGCAAATCAGTATAGAAAAGATATTTTTAAAGATAAGGAAGCATTTTATGATATTATGCCCTTTTATAATATTAAATTTATTTATATTTATTCAATATATTTTTTATCAAAAACTTGATTATCAATAATTAATTCTATTTTAGCAATTTCAATATTTTCATATTTAATTTTTAGTTCAATTCTATTTTTTGTTTTTAAAAAAGAAATTGAAAAGCAAACACTTCTTTTTTTTCCACTATATTTACTTACTTTTTCTTCACCAATAATAATAGCTGCTAGAAGCACAACTCCAGATATGTTCGGAGCAATGTTATTGTTTTTATGAGTTTTTTTAGTATTAAAAAAACAATTAATTTGATGAATTGCAATATTAATATTTTCGCTTTGAGTAAGAACTGATAATATAATTTTTATTTGAGTTTTATTATTTTATCTAAAAGCTTTTGGTTATAATGAATATAAAATTAATTTTAAAACATTTTTTATTTGAAGTATTTTAACTATTTGATTTTATAAATGAATAAATAGCTATTTTGATAATTTTGGGTATTGGAAATTATATTATAATTCATTTATTAAAGCAATCCCTTATCCAAGTAGTTTTGAAGCTATTATAACTCTAAGAGAATATTTATCTATATTTAAAGAAAAAATAGCTTTACTTTTGGGATTAAGAGATAATAAACCAATTACATTTTTTCCATTTTATATAATTTTGGCTATGATAACATTTATTTTAGCAATGAAAAATAAGGTTAAATTAAATAATATTTATGTATGATTGTTATTAATTTCAACTTTCACATTAATTTTTAAGTTTGCAATTTTTCCAAATATTCAAGAAAGATATTTTATTTCTTATTTTATAATTATATTTATATCTTTGCTAAAAATAGCTTTTAACGAAGAAAATAATGACTGAAGAAGAAGATTAAAAATATAAAAAAAACTTCAAAACCATTTGGTTTTGAAGTTTTTTAACTTTCAATTTTTTCTTTTTCCATACATTTATCCCAAATCTTCTTTTGACTATCATAATAAAATATTGGAATTGCAATTAGAGTTAAAATTGCACTTGAAGAAAGCCCCCAAACTATACTCCGAGCAAGTCAGCTCCATACTGGGTCTGAAGTAATTTTAATTGCTCAAAATATTGCTGAAATACTTGTAAGCATTATTGGCATAAACCTGATATATCAAGCAGAAATAATTGATTCTTCTATGGTCCATCATTTTTTCTTTTGTATATCAATATAATCAACTAAAAGTATTGCATTTCAAACTACTATTCCAGCCAAGCTTATAACTCATATCATTCCTGTTGCATTAAAATATTCATTTTTTAGTAAATATAAAATTGAAAATCAAGGAAATATTCCAAAAAATCCAAGTAAAAAGGGAAGCATAATTATTCCAGCAACTGCAAAACTTCTAAACTGTCCAACCATTAAAAAGTAAATTGTAAGTAATGCTAAAATCATAGCAGTTCAAAGATCTCTAAATGTATCCATTGTTAGTTTCCATTCTCAATCCCACTCTAATTTATATATTTTTCAATCTTGCAATCATCTATATTTTATACCATAAAATCAAGATTCAATCACTTCGTATTTTCAATCCAAAAATTCTTTGCTTTTAAAAATTGACATAAGTTTTACAATTGGATAAACAACAGAATTATCTCACATCTCAGCATAAATAAAATTTGTTTTTTCTCTTAAGTCGGTATTTATCTCTGGATTAACAAAATTATAATTTATTTTTGCAATACTTGAAAGTGGAATCTTTACTCAGTCTTTAGAAGTAAATCTAATTTTATCAAGCATATTTAAAGTTTCACTTTGATCGTTTTTTACTCACAAAATAATATTTGTAGGTTCTAGAGAATTAGAATTATTTATTATGCTAATCGGAATAGTATTTTTGGCAATATATAAGCTATAAGCTACTTGATTACTATCAAGTCAGGCTCTTGCGATTGATTCATTGTCAAGTTTAATTTCAATTTTTCTATAAGTAGTTGAAAGGGAATTTCATAAATCTGCTAACTTTTGCGAAACTTCAAGCTTTTTAACTTCGCTATAAACTTTTTTTGTGAAATTATCTAAATTGACTCCTTCATCTCATCCTTTTAATTTTATCATAAAAGTTGCTCTAACTGGAGGTCCTGGAGGATCTTCTAGTAGTCTAATTTTTACATCTGGATATTTTTCAAGCAAATAATTTCTAAGTAGTGGTCTAATAGTAAAAGTCCAATTTTCAGATTTCATCCTATTTGGATATTCTTCTTTTGGAATTAAATTAATCCTTGAACTTATTTGATAGCTTTCGTTTCTATTTAATCATCATCTAAATAAGTTTGCAAAATCTCACATAAAAGCTGTTCCGATAGTTGAAGTGATGGATTGGACGATATTTAAATCTTTTTGAGTTTGTTTCTTTTCTAAAAAGAATTTTTCAATATCTTTTTCTATTTCTAAACTTTTTTCTACTGTAGTTCATCTTGGAGAATCAATCCAAAGATAAACTTGATCTTTATCTGATTTTGGAAGCATACGAGCTTTAAATATTCAAAGTGAAATTGGTAAAATCATCACAAGAACGAGCGAAATCCAAAATATTATTTTAAATCTTTTTCTATTTTTTTTAGCTTTATTATTGTCACTAATAAATATTTTCATTACTTTCAAATAAATTTTTCTAATATCATATTTTGACTCTTTTTTATGAGAGTGTTCTTCTTTAACTCAATCTTTTGTAGTTAAAAATGAAACAAATGGATTTATAGAAAATGCTACAATTATGGAAAATAAAAGTGCTGCAATTGCAAATTTTGGAATTGGTCACATATATTCTCACATCATTCCTGTTACAGCAAACATTCAAACAAAAGACAAAACTTTCGTAATAGTTGAAAGTATTACTCATGCTCCAACTTCCTGTGTTGCTTCAAGGATTGCTTGGAGTTTGGTTTTACCTTTTTCAAATCTTTCTTCTAGGTGTCTCACAATATTTTCTACAACTACGATAGAGTCATCAACAAGCATTCATATTACAAGTATTAATGCAAAAAGTGAAATTCTATTTATATTATATCCAACTATATAAGAATACAAAAATACAAGCGAAAGTATTAAAGGAACAGAAGTTGCAGTATTTAGAGCATTTTTCCATCATAGAAATAAAACTAAAATCACAACTACAATTATAATTGACTCAATTAAATCTTTTATCAAATCTGAAGTTGCCATTCAAGCTTCTTTTCATTCATCTTGAATAATTTCTACACTAACATCTTTTGGAAGAGTTTTTATAATTTCTTGCATTTGAGTTTTAACTTCATCTGTCACAAATACTCAATTCGTTCAAACTTGTTTTCAAATTCAAAGTAAAACTGCATTTTTATCTAAACTTTCTTTTGTAGAAAATTTTGTCCGATTTGAAATAATTTTATCTCAATAACTAAAATCTGCTACATCTCAAAGATATAATATTTTTCAAGCAATATTAGATATAACAAGTTTTTTAAGTCAATCAATATCATTTATTTTTCCAGAAGTTTCTAAAAATACTTTTTCTCCAGTTTTTAAGTCAAAGTTTCCATTTGGTAAGCTAATATTATTTTTCTTTAAAACATCATAAATTTGCATTATATCAGTATTTGTACTTGTAATTTTATCAAGATCTATCGAAATAACTATATTTTTCTTAATTCATCAAACAATATCAAGAGTTGTTACATTTGGAATAGTTTTTAGCTTTTGCTTTATTAAATTTGCTATTTGGCGAAGATAGATTTGTTGATTTTGAATAGAAAGCTCCACCAGTCCCATAATAGGAACCCCTCCCAACCTCCCCTTATCAAGGGAGGAATTATTAGGTTCTCCCCCTGATAAGGGGGAGTTAGAGGGGGTTTCATAACTTATAGCATAAGTAATTTGTGGAAGATCATCAGGATTTATAGATTTTATAACTGGATCTCAAACTCATAGTGGTTTTAAATCCATATTTTCTGACATTTTCTGATAAAGTCTAATTTTTGCTTTTTCGCTATCTTGACCAACTTTAAATTTTACCATTACTCAAGCATAATTATCTGCTGATACTCAATAGACTTCATCTATTCATTCTAGTTCCATAATTTTATTTTCCAACTCATTTGTAACTAGTCTTTTTGTTTCATCAGAAGCTAAATTTGGAGTTGAAACAAATACCTGAAAAGCAGGAACCACAATTGTAGGATTGTATTGTTTTGGAATTATTACATAACTTCAAACTCATGACAAAAGAGTAATAATAATTAGGACAATTGTTAATTTAGAGTTTTTTATAAAAAATTCAGCAAATTTTGCAAACATAAGCAATTTAATTAAAATATAATATATGGCTTAAAATAAAGTATTTTTTTTAGTTTTTAACATTTTTTTTACAACAAAACAAAATTCATTTTTGACAAGTCATTTTTTTTGATTATAAAGTTTTTGCTTTTTCGTAAGTCTATTGTTTTTCTCTAGGAGATTGCAGTTATGGCAAAAGAAAATCGCATAAAATCCGGGCCACAGAAGGCTTTGAAACTGAAGAAAAAGCGGGGACATGTTCCTCCGCATATTTTAATTCAGCAAAGAACCCTTTCCAGGCAACTTTCCCCATCCTAGCCGAAAGGACTAGGCTACGGACTCCTTCGGGAGTCCAAACTTTTTTAAAGAACACTTAAACTTAAAACCATTTATGGTTTTATTTTTTGTCAAAAATTTTAAAGAGCTTTTATTTTGATTAACCCATCCGGCTTTCAGCCACCTTCCCTTAAGTCTAAGGGAAGGATTTTAAATTAAGTTTTTCTTTTTTGTTCCCCTTCCATTTGAATAAAGGGAAGGGGTTAGGGGATGGGTTAATTCAATCTCTCCCCATCAAACACATTTTCTTTTCCGTCAGTTATAATAGTTTCTCAAACATTTAATCAAGTTATTTGAGAAAAATTATCGTTTTGTTTTAGGATTTTTATATTTCTCAGTTTTGCAACTTTTCATTCTAAAACAAAAACTTGAGGAATCATATATGTTTGAACTACTGCAGAATTTGGTATAATTATTCAAGAATTAGTAGGTTTTACATCAAAATAAACTTTTGCAAAACTTCATATTTTTATGTCTTTTTTGGTATTATCTAAAGTTATTTCCAAAGAGGATTTTTTTGTGATCATATCACGAGTTGGAAGTATTTTTGTAATAATTCAATCTTTTATTTCATTTACTCATTCAATTTCAACTTTCACATTATTTCAAACTTTTATTTTTGCTAATATTTCTTCATCAACTTGAATTTCAATTTTTATTTTATCGTTTGATGAAGCCACTAAAATTGGAGTTCAAGCTCAAACTACATCTCAAACTTCTTGTAGTTTTTTTGTAATAATTCAATCAATCAAAGAAATAATTTTTCAGTTTTCTATCATAACACCTGCATCGTTTTTTCCTGATTTAACTTGACTAATTTGAGTTTCAATTTGATTTAATGCACTTTGTTTTTGTTTTTTTAATGCTTCTATAGAAGCAATTACTTCATTTAAAGAATTTTCACTTAAATCTTTTTGTTTTTGAGCAATCTGAGTTTTTGTCGTAATATCTGTTAAAGCTCATCATCACTGAGAATTTATTTGTTCTTTAGTTTGATTTAGAGTATCAATTTGTTTCTGAGCCAGTTCAACCTGTTTTTCCATCATATCAAGAGATGATTTTTTTTCTTTATTAAAACTTGATATACTATCAATACTTCATTTTAAACCTAAAAAATAATTTCCTGAAACTGTTAATATAATTTGTTCATTTTGATTTTGAAAAGCTGAAATTTGAGATTTATAAGAATTAATAGAAGTTTCAGTAAAACTTTGACTAGAAATAGAATTTTCCATTGCACTATAAGATTTCTTTAGTATATTTCTAAAGTCATTTGAAAATAAACTATTATATTTATTTAAAGTATTTTTTATATTTTCATTTGTATCTAAAGGCAATGATTTTAGTTCTTGAAAATTTGAATTTATTTTTTTAAAATCATTTTCTATTTCAGTTTTTAAATTACTATTTTTTGCCGAAATATAAATATCAAAACTATCATTTTTATTTTTATTAGCATCAGTTATTCAAAATAAATTATCTAAAAAATCAATTATATTGCTAGCTAAAATGTTAGCATTTGAAATAGCATTTTTTGAGTTTGAATAAATATCAGTTTCTTTTTGTTCTAGGGTATTTTTAGTATTTTCTAGTTGTAATTTTGCACTTTCAAATCAAGTTTCGGCTGTTGAAATCTGAGTATCAATAGTTTTCAATTGATTTTGAATTATATTTTTTGTGTCAATACTTCATTCTTCGCTTCAAGAAACTCAAACTTTTGCTATTTCTATTCAAGCTTTTGCAGATTTTATTTTTTCTTGCATTACATCAATTTGACTATCATACATTTGGCTTGTTGAAACTTTTAAAGTTTCTAAACTTCAAATAATTTCATTACTTGAACTATATCAAGTTTTTGCTTCGCTTGAATCAAGAGTTGCAATTAACTCTCAAATACTAACTTTATCTCAAACATTTTTTTTAATAGAAACAATTTTTCATCCGGCTTTTGCTGAAAGCTGGACATTATTAAAACTATCAGTATATCAAACAAAACTATCACTATCAAGCACATTTCAATTTTGGACTGTTGTTGTTTTGTAATATTTCTTTTGAGTTTCTTCTTCTTGTTTTCAACAAGAAGTTAAAAATAGGGAAGTAAGTATTATTAAAATTAGGATTTTTTTCATAAATTAATTAGTTAAAAAATAATTTTTCAATTTCTCATAATATTTTATTTTTATCTATTTCACACAAATTATAAATAGATTTTTTTCTTCAAATTTGGTTTATAATAGTTAGGAACAAAAAAGTTTTTTCTTTTGAAAATCAATTCTTTGTTTCCATAGCCTTATGAATTGTATCAAAAATTATTTTCTGTTTTTCTTTATTATGATTTGTAATATCATCATTTTCTTCATATCAGTTTTGGTTTATAATTGAGAAAATATTTTTATTTTTATCTCAAAAATCTAAAAATTCTTGTAATAATTCTAAAAAATTATTTTCATTCCAATTCTTAATAATTTCATTTATAAAAATTAAATAAACTCAAAAACTATAATCTAAAACCTCTCATATTAATTGTTCTTTAGAAGGGAAATGATAATATAAAGAAGCTTTTTTCATGCCGATTTTTGTTGCAATATCTTGCATAGAAACTTCTGCAAAGCTTTTTTCATAAAATAATTCTTCAATTCTTTCTATAATTTCTTGTTTAGTCATATTTTTAATTTTAAAATAAAATACCTATCGTTTGGTAGATTATATTTAAAAAGTTTTAAAGTCAAATAAAAAAATCTAAAAATCAAGTTTTTAAGAAAACAAAAAAACTAAGAAAATTTTCTTAGTTTTTTAAAAGTTTACTTTTTAAAAGGCTTATTTATAAACTTTCACTTCAAGATGATGTTGCTCAAGTTGAAGTTTTACAATTTTTATGTCTTCATTTTTCTCACATTTTTCATTTTTTTCATAATATTTCTTCTCATATTTTTCATCTTGGCATATCTGCTTGAAATTTATCAAATGTTGCTTGTTCATCAGTAGTTAATATTGTTCAAGCTCTTTTCTTTTCTATTATAGTTTTTATACTAGCTATTTCTTTTTTTCTAGCTTCCATTTCAGCTTTTCTTTCAGCTCTTTGTTTAATAATTTCAGTTCTTATGATTTCTTCATCAGCAGTTAATGTTGTTCAAGCTAAAAGTTTGTCAATAACTGTTTCTTGTGCTTCTTTTTTAGCTTGTTCGTCAGTTATTTTTTTTTCAAAAAATGCTCTCTTATCATCAGATGTCATAGTTTCTAAAGCTGTTTTTTCTGCATCTGTAAGATTATCTTGCATTAAAAATCATCATCTCATTCAATCTAAAAACCATTCATCTTGATTATATTTTTCAAATCAATGTTTTAATGTATTTAAAGCTCAAGATCCAGTTCAAGTTGCAGCAAATGTTATTCAAGTTGCCAATGCTGTTGTAAGTAATATACTTACTATTAGTTTTTTACTATTATTCATAATATTATAAAAGTTAAGATATAAAATTTTTTGTAATTTGTGGCCGATTAAATTACATTTTAATTATAAAAGTTATTTTTAAGAGTTATATAAGAGTTTAAAAAATAACTTTGTAAGAAATTTATCTTACAAAGTTATTTTATATTTAGTATTTAAGAATAAAGTAAGAGTTTATTGTCATAATAAATTATCTATTAAATCTGTTGAATCTCAAGAATTTTGTATAGATTCTATCTCAGAATTAAATTGTTTTATTAAATAATTAATCATATTAACATATAATTCCTTTTTAGATAATGTATATGTTGTGCTAGAATTAATAGTTGAAATTGCTCACTGTAATTTTTCCACTATTGCTTGTAATTTTGTAATTTTATCAGTATCACTATAAGAAGATAAAGAAGAAATTATTCAAGAAATTTTCTTATCTAAAAGATTTTTATTACTTACCGATAAAGATGAAGAATTTTTATTACTTAAACTTCAACTTAAAACTTTTAATTTATTATTAGATTCAAAAGTTTTTTTAACATCAACATTAAAAGTATCTAATTTTGCTTGTTCATCAGTAGTTAATTCTGTTCAAGCTTTTTTCTTTTCTAAAATTGCTTTTATTTCATCTGTCATTTTTGGTGGTGAAACTAAATTAGAACTAGGTTTATTAGACTCAAAAGTTTTTTTAACATCAACATTAAAAGTATCTAATTTTGCTTGTTCATCAGTGGTTAATTCTGTTCAAGCTTTTTTCTTTTCTAAAATTGCCTTTATTTCATCCGTCATTTTTGGTGGTGAAACTAAATTAGAACTAGGTTTATTAGACTCAAAAGCTTTTTTAACATCAGCATTAAAAGTATCTAATTTTGCTTGTTCATCAGTAGTTAATTCTGTTCAAGCTTTTTTCTTTTCTAAAATTGCCTTTATTTCATCCGTCATTTTTGGTGGTGGAATTACATCAGAATATATTGTTCATATACAACTTTTTCAATTTTGAATCAAAGCTGTTTCATCATTTGTTAGGGTAATTCAAGATTTTTGTTTTTCAATGGCAATTTTATAATCTGCTTTATTAAAAGTAGAACAATCAAAATCTGCTCAAGCAAAAGAGTAGATAATACCAAGTAAAGATAACATAATAAATGTTATTAGAATTTTTCTATTTTTCATAATATAAAAGTTATTAAATAAATGTAATTTTAAGAAAATTACTAAAGTATATTATGTATTAATTAAATAATTTGTCAAATTTATTCAAATCTTAATGCTTTAATTGGTCTAAGTTTTGCTGCTTTATAAGCTGGTAAAAGTCAGAAAACTATTCAAATTCAAAGAGAAAAACAAAAACTCATTATTAAAGAATTAGTTGTAATAATTGCTGAAATAGAAAAGTGGTTAAGTAAAGCTACAACTCAATAACTAAATGCTATTCAAATTAGTCATCAAATAATACTAAGAGAAGAAGCTTCTGTTAAAAATTGTAATAAAATATCTTTTTTTCAAGCTCAAATTGCTTTTCTAATACCAATTTCCTTTGTTCTTTCTGTTACTGAAACAAGCATAATATTCATTACTCAAATTCATCAAACCAAAAGTGATATTCAAGCAATTCAACTCAAAAGCATAGTTAAAGTTCAAGTAATTGAAGAAAGATTTGATAACATTTCAGATTGATTTCTAATACGATATGGTAAATTATTTGTGTCAGTTACTTTTAAAAATTTAATTAAAGAATTATTAATTTCATCTTCTTTTTCACTTACTTTTGTTGAATCTTCCACATAAACAAGTATTTGAGAATAATATTTTTGTCAAAATACTCTAACTGAAGCCGTAGAAAGTGGAATAAACATATAACTTCAAAGTGTAGAATTTGTTTCAATTACTCAAATTATTTCAAAGACATTATTATTCATTTTAATTTTCTTTCAAATAGGATTTGTAGAATTAAATAATTCAGTTAAAATATCTTGCCCGATAACGGCTACTTTATCCAAATTATCTATATTCTTCTGGGTAATATTTGATCAATATATTACTTTTACATTTTTTATTTTAAAATAATCTGTACTTATTCAGTAAACTGTTGCATTCATATTATTGCTTGAATAAACAATTTGTCAGTTTCAAGATACGATTGGTAAAACTCAAGATAATCAACTAATTTGTTTAATATTATTTAAAACATTTATATTTAAAATATCTTTTGAAGTTGATTTTGCTCATACATTTCAAAATCATCATCCAGCAGATATTGTTAATATATTAGTTCACATTTCTTGAACTTTTGAAACTATTGTTTGTTGAGAACCATTTCAAATAGCTGTTAAAATAACAACTGAAGAAACTCAAATAATTATTCAAAGCATACTTAAAGCTGATCTAAGTTTATTAGCTTTTATTGATTCTAAAGAATTTAGTATATTTTCAATTATTGTAAACATAAATATTATTTTACTATTAATCAATCTTTAATTAAAATATGTCTCTTAGCATAAGCATCAACTTCGTGCTCATGAGTTATTAAAACTATAGTTTTTCATTCTTTATTTAACTGTGTCAAAAGTTCCATAATTTCTTGTCAAGTTTTTGTATCAAGTGCTCATGTTGGTTCATCAGCTAAAATCATTGATGGATTTATAGCTAAAGCTCTAGCTATAGAAACTCTTTGTTGTTGTCATCATGATAATTCATTTGGTTTATTGTTTTTTTTATCTTCAAGTCAAACCTTTTTTAATGCCTGTATTGCTAATTCTTCTCTTTTACCTCTTGAAATTCACTGATAACTTAATGGAAGCATTACTTGTTTTAATACTGTCATTCTTGGTATTAAATTATAACTTTGAAAAATAAATCATATTTTTTTTCACCTAATACCACTTAAATCATCTTCACTAAGTCAATCAAGATTTATTCAATCAAATTCATAATTTCAACTTGTTGGAATATCAAGCATTCAAATAATATTCATTAAAGTTGATTTTCAGCTTCAACTAGGTCACATTATAGAAACAAAATCTCACTGCTTAATTTCCAAATTAACTCACCTAAGTACACAAATTAAGTTTTCTCACATTTTGTAATCTTTTGTGATATTTTTAAGTTTTATCATAACTTTAAATTATTATTAAAATCAATCTGGAGGTCTATTGTTATTTGAAGAGGAAGTTCAAGAAGAAGAACTTCTTCTATTTGTGCTTATTCAAAATATTGAAGAAGAACTAGATTTTGTAGTTGAAGTTGTTGAAGTAAAATCTGCACTAGAAACTTGGTCTCATAAATTTAATCCAGAAATTATTTCTGTTTTTCAGCTTGATGATAATCATGTTGTAATTTCTGTTTTAATAGTATTTCAATTTTTAACTAAATTTACATAATATTTATCATTTTCAGTTGTAATTGCAGTTGTAGATAGTAATAGTATATTATCTTTTTGTTGAGATGTTATTTCTATATCAGCTGTCATTCAAGAAAGAATTTTTTTATCAAAAGTTTTATCATTTATTACTAAATAAACTGTATAACTAACAACTCACGAAGTTTTTACAGGAGTATAATCAATAGAAGAAATAGTTCATTCAACTTTTATAGCTGGATAAGCATCAAATGTAATAATTGCTTTTTTTCAAACTTCTACTTTTACTATATCAACTTGATCAAGAGAAACTGGAATTTGAACAAGATTTGGATTTTCTATATAAACATATTTATCACTATCTGACAATAGTTTATCTCAAACTTTATAATCAATTTTCCTAACTATTCAATCAAATGGTGATTCTAGCTCATAATCTTTTAATGCATCTTTTGCATTTTGAAGATTAATTTGAGCTTGTGCTATTGAATTATTTGCTTTAGCTACATTTTCAACAGTTGGTCACTCAAGCAATTCAACCAAACTTTGTTTACTTACTTCCAAAGATTTTTCCAATGCACTAATATTTTGTAGTTGTGTATTTAAATCTATTTGATTTTTTGTTTGAGTTGTTAAGTAAGTATTTTCTAAAGAAACTAAATCTTGTTCTTTTTGAGTTATGTTTAAAATACTTGAGTTAATAGAGTTTTGTTTTGAAGAAATTGTATTATCATTTGATTTTGTTAAACTATCTATATCAGTTAAAGTATTTAGTGTATTTATTAAATTATTTACAGAAGTTATTTTTGTTTGAGTATTTGTATCATTATTATACATACTAGATTTCATTGAAGAAATTGTGGTATCTGAAAATGTAGATGAACTTATAGAATTATCTATAGTTTGGTATGTATAATTTGCAGCTTTTTCTAGTATTTTATATGTATCTAAAATACTAGATAATATTATTTTAAGTTTATCAGAATCTCAAGAATTATCGTATGAATTTATTTTAATTAATAAATCATTATAAGCTGATATAGATTGTCATAAATAATTTTCTGCTTGAGTTTTTAGAGATGTATTTTTTGCTCAAAGATAAATTTCATAACTATCATTTGTATTTTTATTTTTAGTTGTATAACCTAAAACTAAATCAATTTGTTCTATAATATTTGAAATATTTGTTTTTTCAGTTAAAAAACTTGTTTCTATTTGAGAAATAGTATTTGATTTATTTGAAAGTGTATTTGATAAATTCGTATTTAATTGAGTTTTGGTAGTTTCTAAATCTGTTTGTTGTGAAGATAGGGAAGTTTTTAAGTTTTCTAATTCTTTTTTTGCATTATCAATATTATCATTTAAATCTTTTAAAGAGTTTGCTTGAGTAGTTTTTAGGTTTTCTAAGGAAATTTTAGCAATTTCAAGGTTTTTTTCTCAATTTGAAATAGTGTTTTGAGCTTGTAATATTTGGCTTTCATCAGTCGCTTTATATAATTGTTTTAAACTAAGTTTTGCATTATCAAGATTTATTTGAGCTTGTTTAACAGAACTTTGTCAATCTTTATCATCAAGTTTTGCTATAATTTGTCATTTTTTAATTTTATCTCAATCTTTAAAATTAACTTGTGTAATAGTTCATAATTTATTAAATCTTAGAGATTGTTCATTAATTAACTCAGTGCTTCAAACTGCATCAATAGTTTCTTTTATACTTCAAGTTGCAACCGTTTCATAAGTAATTGCTTGTGTTGAAGTTGTTGAAGTTTTTGCTTTTATGAAATAATAATAATAACTTCACGAGCTTATTAAAATACCAAAAATTAAATATCAAACACTAATTTTTTTAAACATAATTTCTTTTTTAAATAATATTATTATTGATTAGAATTTTGTCATCCAGAAAAACCATATCATCAGTTTCATCATCAACTACTTCATCTAGTTGATCAACTAGCTCATCTTCATCATCAAAAACTAACTCATTTTTCTGTCATTATATCTCTAATATTTTTTCAACTATCAAGTTCTTTTTGTAAATCCTCTTTTGTCATTCAAAGTCTGTCAGCTGTGCTTTGTAATTTTTCAGGAGTCATTTGTGAATTTCATCAATTTCTACTAAAAGATTGATTTGTTTTAGTGTTTAAAAAATAATTGTATCAAAAGCAAAGTATAACTCAAATTAAAATTCAAGCTAAAAGTGAAAATATTTTTTCTTTCATAATAAACGAATTATAAAAATAAACAAATTCATAGTAGAATTACAATGTAAGAATAAAGTAAGAAAAGTAAAATCATAGTATTTTAAAAAAAAACTGACGAAAAATTTTACGTCAGTTTTTTTACTTCA
>JAQUKG010000012.1:0-23467 GCA_028719245.1 Candidatus Altimarinota bacterium
ATCAACTTGAATAGATTTACTTACAACAAATAGTTGAACTGTTTATAAATTATTATTAAGTAGTGGAAGCTTAACAGCTTCTTGAAATATTATATATCAATCATTAAATGCAATTTTATCAAATATAACTTCAAGAAATTGCAATGATATATTATTAACTTGAAAATCAACTTGAAATTGAGTTTATACTATAAATCCAACTTGAACTTGAATATTACAAGTTTATTGTGATATGACTACCGAGTGATGATGATGGACTTTAATTTGAAAATCAACAAATGACTGAGGAAGCTTATATAACTCTTGAGAAATATTGTGATATACAGATACAAATTTAAAAACATCAAAACTTTCAGATATTTCTATAAATGCAATTTTATCAACAAGTATTGATAAAATAATAAAAGTAACATCACCAAGTGTAACTTCTTATAATAACTATATTAAAATAGATTCCTCAACAGAACAATGGAATAGTGTATGAAGAATGTGTAATATGAGATGGACTGATTCTCTATCTTCGTGACTTTGGACTAAAAAAATTTGTACATATTATGCTTGATTAGCTGTTGTTTGATGACCTAGTTGACCTTGAGTAACAGATTGTTGAGAAAATTCATTGATAACATCATGAATAAATTATTATCAAAAAACAGATTGAACTTGTATTTCATGAACTTCTTCAAGATCAGTAAATTGGCTTTATACATATTACACTCCAAGCACAATTTTTTGGAATAGTGGAACATATACCTGAAACTCTTTATGGTTTATAAGATAAATTTATTTTAATCTCTTTACTAATTTAAAAACAATCAAAATATTTATAAATACAATTACTGCTCAGAACATAAACATTGAAATATTTCTATCAATTAATAATCATCAAATTAAAGGTCATATAAACATACTCATAGATTGTAGAGAACTCAAAACTCACATAATTTCTCATCTATCATTTATATAGGTATATTCAATAATTTCAGATTGATAAATAGGATTTACAGTTCATTGAAAAAATATTAAAGTGTAAAAAATTACCAAAAATAAAGGTAAATAATTTATCATAGAAAGTAAAATAAATATTATAAAAATTCAGATATTTGTAATTAAAAATAATTGTTTTAAAGAAAAGTATTTCATCCAATATCTTTTTAATAAGAATGCTTGATTTATCCCAATAATAAGTCAAACTCAACTCATAAAATATCAAGCTAAATATCAAGGAACTAAAAAATGTTTTGCTAAAAATACAGGAAACATTCATTGATATAAAGAAAAACTTGAAATCAAAGTTAAAAATGAAATTAAAAATATATTTACTTCTTTATTTTTAAAATATTTTATTATAGTTCAAAAAGGATTTACTTTAATTTTTTTTGGAGTTAAATTTTTGTTAGTTTCAGTTAATAAAGTTAACACCAAAATCATTTCAACTAAAGATAATCAAGTCATAAGCCAAAAAGGAGCTTTTACTCAAAATGGTAAAAATAAAGCTCAAATAACTGGTCAAATAATAAAAGCCAATCAAAACAAAGATCATAATAATCACATATTATGAGTTCTTTCCTCTTTTGTTTTTGAAATATCGCTGAGCATTGATTGAATAATACTTATATTTCATCAAGTTATTCAATTTATAACTCTTCAAACTAAAAATACTAAAAATATTTGGCTTATACTCATAACTAATGAAGAAATAAAACTTCAAATTATACATAAAATTAAAATATTCTTTCTTCAAAATCTATCTGATAGTTGTCATAAAACAGGTCAAAATAAAAATGAAAATAAAGCATATAATACAATAGCATAAGATATACTATGAGCAGAAACTCAATAATAAGTTGTTAAATCTGGTAAAGTAGGAATAAATATTCAAATTGCCAAAACATCTACAAATCAAACTAAAACTATTATAAATTTATTTTTATCCATTTTTACTTAATTATTTTTAATATTGTTTTAGTATAGCTTTTAGATTTTATAATCAAAATATTTTTATCAATTTGATAAAAATATTTTTTTTGTATAATACAAAAAATAACTTTATAAATTATGATTTACTTATTTGTTTGAGAAAATTATTTTAGAAAAAAACTTCTAAAATCCTGGAAAGATGCTTTTAGTAAAAAATTTTCTGAGCATAATATAATTCATATTTCAAATATTTTTGATTATGAATTGTCTTTTTTTGAACAAAATTTATTATGAGGTTGATTTTTTAGCGAAAAAAATTTATTTATAATTGATGATTTTCCTTTTTGAAGTGATGAGGAAAATAGCGAAAATATTTCAAAAATTCAAAATTATTTTTTAAATATTATACCAAAAATTAATACTGAAAATATAGTAGTTTTAAATAATAATAAGGTAGATAAAAGATCAAAAGTTTATAAAGAGATTTTGAAAATTTGAGAAATAAAAGATTTTACAATAAATGATGAAAAAGAACTTTTTTCAAAATTACAAGAAATATATTCTTCTAAAATTTCAAAAAATGCTTTAGAAAAAATCATTGAGTTAAAATGACTTAATTTTTGAAATATTACTTGAGAATTAGATAAAATTTTGATTACAAAAGATTTTATAGAAATAGATGATTTAGCTTTAATTACAAAAGATATTGAAGAAAGTATTTTTGATATTATAAATGCATTATTGCAAAATCAAAGAAAAACATCTATTTTAAAATTTAGGGAATTAGCTGAGTACTTGGATAATCCATATCTTTTATATAATAGTTTAGCTTCAAATTTGAGAACTTATTTTTATATGTTTAAATTAAGGTTAATTTGAAAATCAAATAGTGAAATCAAAGAAATCCTAAATTTATGAAATAGAGAATTTTTAGTAGATAGAATTTTTAAAATAGATAAAATTAAATTAATTAATATTTATGAAAGAATTGCCTCAATTGATTGAAAAATGAAAACTTGAAAAATGTTTTGAAGTGAAAATTCTGATATGATATATGAAATTGAAAGATGTTTAATATGTTAAAAAATAAAGATTGAAATTAATTAATTTCAGTTTTTATTTTCTTTAGACTATCGTAAAATCATTTGAGATTTAATCAACTTTTTCTTAAATCTTTGTATTTTGTTAATAGCCTAAAAATATTTAAATTTAACTCTCCAGATTCTTCTAATAAAATACTTCAAAATTCATTATTAAAATATTTTGCATTTTCCATTTGATGATCTTGGGCACTTCATTTTAAAGGAATAATAATTGAGTGAATTCAAAAATAATACAATTCCCAAAGAGTTGTCGCTCAGCCTCTTGAAATAGCTATATCAGTTTTTTTATAAATTTCTCAAAGTTCTTTTTGAGAAACAAAATCATAAATTTTTACATTATTAAATTTTTCAAATTCGCTTCTAAAATGCAGATTTTTATCTCATAAAATAATTGTAAAATTTATATCTATTAGATTGTTCAAAATAGTTTTTATGTTTTCAAATATTATTGTTGAACCTTGACTTCAAGCTATAACTAAAATTTCAAGTTTTTCATTTTCCTCTATTTCGTTATTTTCTATATTTTCAAGTAAATCAGGATTTAATATTTGTCAAACCAAAATATGTTTTTTAGAGTCAATTTTTTCATTTGGAAAAGTATAAAACACTTTAGTTGCTAGCTTTGAAATCAAATTATTTGTTATTCAAGAAACAGCATCTGATTCGTGAATATATATTTTTTTTCTAAGTAAAAAAGAGGCAATACAAACCGGTAGAGAAACATAACCTCATTTTGAGAAAATTATATCAACATCGTTTTTTAAAATATAATAAATTCACCAAAAAATTCAGCTAATATTTTTTAAAGGTTCAAAAAAATTTCTTATATCAAAATATCTTCTAACTTTTCAAGATGGAATATCTATAAATTTTATATTATTTTCAAAAGCAATTTCTGCTTCAAGTTGTTCTTCATCTCCAAACCAGATAAATTCATATTTTTTTTCATCTTTAAAATAATTGTAAATTGATAATAAAGGGAAAATATGTCCTCAAGTTCAGCCTCAAGTTAATGCAATTTTTTTCATAATTATAATTTAAAAAAAGAACTAAATTTTAAAATAAGTATATTTACTTTTTTGAATATATTTAAAAAATGTATTTTGTAAATAATAAAACTGCTTAAACTTCAAATTATTATTCAAACAATTATATCAAAAGGCCAATGAATTCCTCAAGCAATTCTAGATAAAAGCATAACAATTATAAAAGGAAGAATTATTAATCAAATTCTCACAAATCAAAATAAAAATAAACTAACTAAAAAAGCACTTCAAACACTTGCATGATCTGATGGAAAAGAATTATCTGGAATATGGTTTAAAATTAGTTTTCAAGCATTTTTTAAGCTTTCTTCAGGTCTATCAATATGTATAAAATGTTGAATTATTATATTTATGATTACAGCTATAAATATAGAATAAAATATAAAAAGTAATTTATTTTTTCAATTAATATTTTTTTTGTAATTAAAATATAACCAAGCTCAAATTAAAAAAATAGGTAAAATAAATATTGGTACATCAGCAAAACAATAAACAATATCTCAAATTAGTTTATTATCAGTAAAGGAATTTAAATATAAAGATAAAGGTTTATTAAAATTTTGGTGTAAAAATAAAAATAAATTCATATAAAAAAATTATAAATTATTGAAATACTTTATAATCATTTTTCCAAAATCTCAAAAATTAAATTTTGATTTTTGAGATAATTAATTTATAATACGGATGTTATTTATTTCATTAACTTTCAAATTATGAAAAAATATATAATAAAATTACTAAAAAATGTTTTATTACAAATATTATCATTAATTATAATATGATGATTAGTAGTATTAGCAGCACTTGATTGGTCAAATGTTCCTACTACTGTAAATACAGAAACTCCATTAACTCCAACTTTATGGAATAATACTATGAATAATATTTTAAATAATATTAATAGTTTAGATACTAGATTAGATAATCAAACTTGAGCATATATTATTACCAAATTAAATCAATGTTGATGAGCTTGTGGTAGTTATCATGCAATTAATACCCGGGTTAATGTCGCAGCTTATAATTATACTTGGGTGACACCAATAAATACTAATTTAAATGTATTTTCATCTGATAATAAATGAACTATTACTATAAAAAAATCTTGATTATATTTAGTTAATGAAACGGTTATGATGATGCCAAATTCAGAAAGAGCTTGGATAGCTCAATGATGTCCTTTTATAAATTGAGTTGCAAATTGTTGAATTAATTCTTCTGGGGATTTAGTACCACATTCATATTGTCCAGCATCACGGCGGAAAACAGAAAGATTTAATTTATATTATCAGTTAAATGCCTGAGATACTATTAGTTATTGATATTATATATATTGAGGTATGACTTACTGGGCCCATGATGATTATACATCTATGAGAATCACTCGTATTAATTAAATTTATAGTTTAAAAATAATCCTTTTAAAGGATTATTTTTAAACTTGTTTTATAAAATCAAAAATAAAGTTGAAAAAAAATATATATAAGATAAAATGAAATTATTCAATTCCTTCCAAAAAATATGGAAGATTTTATTTTATTTATTAATACAATACTTATGGCTTTTCCAAACAAAGTTAGATGAATGCAAGATATTTTACCAGAAGCACATTTATATCATACATTTTTAAAAAAAGTTTTTCGTCATGAACTTAGAAAAAATTGATTTAAAAGATTAACTACTCCAGTTTTAGAACAAAAAGAATTATTTACTTGAGCTTTGTGAACTGGAACAGATATAATTGATAAAGAAATGTATAATTTAGTTGATAGAAAGGGGAGAGAATTAGTTCTAAAACCAGAATCAACAGCTCCAATTATGAGAGCTTACTTAGAAAACGATATGCAATCAGAGCCACAACCAGTTTTTTTGTATTATGTAGAACCACATTTTAGGTATGATAGACCTCAAAAATGAAGATATAGGCAGCATTTTCAAATTTGAGCAGAAATTATTTGAGAATCAGATCCTATTTTAGACGCTCAACTTATTTATATAGGTTATAAAGCTTTAAATCTTATTTGATTAGCTTGAGATTTTAAAATTAAAATTAATTCTATTTGAACTATAAAAGATAGACAAAAATATATTGAAGAGTTAACTAGTTTTTATGAAAATAAAAAACATTTATTAAGTGAAGATGCATTAAGAAAATTAGAAACTAATCCTTTAAGACTACTTGATACAAAAATAGAAGATGAAATAATTTTGGCTAACGAAGCTCCAAAAATTACAAAATTTTTAAAAAAGGATTCTCTTGATCATTATAAAAAAGTAAAAGAATATTTACAACTTTTATGAGTTCCATATGAAGAAGATCATTGTTTGGTTAGATGACTTGATTATTATACTCATACAGTTTGGGAGTTTGTTTGAAATTCTGCAAGTAACCAAAGTTCGTTTGGTTGAGGTTGAAGGTATGATATGCTAAGTAAAAAGCTTTGACATGATGAAGAAATTCCAGCAGTTTGATTTGGTATGTGAATGGAAAGATTAGCTGAAGCTTTAATGGAAAAATGAATTAAAATAAAAGATAAAGATAAAATTGATTTATATTTTATACAACTTTGAGAGGAAGCAAAAAGAATAATTTTACCCTTAAGTTTAGAGGCAAGAGAAAAATGAATAAATGTAATGGTTTCACTTTGAACTCCTTCATTAAAAGCTCAAATGAAAAAAGCAAATAGATTAAATGCTAGATATGTGGTAATGGTTTGAATAATGGAAGCAAGTTCTTGAATTTACCAAGTTAGAGATATGTTTGAGTGAACTCAAGAAGAAGTAAAAAAAGAGAATTTAATTGATTATATTATTTGAAAAGTTGGTAAACAGTGACTTGATTTTTATTGTCCAGCTAAAGATTTTATTTTGAAAGATGATTAAAATAATAATATTTTCCGATTCATTTAAGCATTTTGAAGAATCTATAAAGGAATACGAAAAAAGGCTAGTAAAAGATATAGAAGTAATTAAATTAAAACCATCAAAAAGAAAAGAAATATCTGAAATTATTTTAGAAGAAACTAAAGACTTAAAAGAAAAACTAGAAAAAACTAAATGATTTAAAATTTTGCTTTATATTTCTGGAGAACAACTTTCAACTGAAAGATTTCTTGAACTTATAGAAAAACAATCTCAAAATTTCTGAAATATAGTTTTTATAATAGGTTGAGCTTATTGAGTAGAGTTAGAAATGATAAAAAATTTAATTGATTTTAAATTGAGTTTCTCAAATATGATATTTCCTCATAATATGGCTTATTTAATATTATTAGAACAAATTTATAGAATTATAACCATAAAAAAATGAAGTTCATATCATCATTAGAAAGATATTACAAAATAAAATTAACTTAAAGTCAAATACTTTTTTTGATTTTATTTTTTTTATATGTTATAATTGTTAGGAAATTAGTTTATAAATACAAAAAATGAAACAAACAAAAAATACACTTACACTTGCTTTATTAATAATATATTTTCTAACTTCTATTAATTTAGCTAATGCTTGAGAATTATCATATTCAAAAAACATAAGAGCACTTATTCTTGAAAAATTTAAAAAAGAACAATACAATAATATTTATCAAAATGATAATCCAGTTTTAACAAAAGATATAAATTTTTTTGATACTCAAAGTAAAATTAATATTTACGAAAATATTAAACAATCAAATCTTGATAAAAAAGAAGAATTAGTTATTCAAAAAAATGTTGTTGAAAGTAGAGTTTTAAATCTTGAAGAAACTATAAAACTTTTAGATGAGGATATAGAAAATACTACTAAAGAAATATTAAGTTTAAGTAGAAAAATAATTTCTGTAAATGGGCAAATTGAAACATCTCAAACAAAAATAAATGATTTAAATAAAGAAATATATCAAAATAAGTTAATTTTGCTTGATTATATAGCACACATTTATAAGAAACAGAATTTGGCTTCTTGATCAAACGAATTAGATTCTTTAAAAACTGTTTTACTAAACAATGACAATTTATCAGATGTAATAAGTGATTTACATTTTTCAACTATATTAGAAGCAACTTGACAAATACTTTTGGAAAAACATAAAAAATTGGTAAAAGAGTTATTTGTTAAAGCATTAGAATTAAAAAAACAAAAACAAGAATTAAAAGATAATAAAGAACAAAGTCTTTTAAAAAGAAAAGAACAAACTGAAAAAAAAGAATTTAGAGAAAAGATACTTGATTTTACAAAATGAAAACAGGAATTATTTGAAAAATTTATTCAAGATAAGCTAGATTTTGATAGAAAAATAAAAATTAAGATTTTACAAAATAAATTAAAATTAATTAGACAAAAACAAGAAGTTTTAGATAAATATAATTGTAAATATATAAATAATTTTTCTTGAAATTATTCTTCTTGAGAGTTGTATTTGGATGATGAATCTTTTTCTTGAAAAACTAGTGAAGATAATTGTTTATTTTTAAATAGAATTTTAACATTAGAATCTCAATTGAAACCAGTTTGATCAGATAATGCTCCACTTTTATGGCCGGTTAATCCAAAAAGCTGACTAAGTGCATATTTTAATGATCCAAATTATCAAGATGAAGTTTGATCAACTCATGATGCAATTGACATAAGGGTTCCACAATGAACTGATATAGTTGCTCCAGCTGATTGATATATTACTTATGTTAGAGAACCAAATGATGAATGATATGCTTATGTAGTTTTAAAACATACAGATTGATATATAACAGTTTATTGACATGTTAGTGAAGTTTTATTTAAACAATACGATTTAGTTAAGGCTTGAGAAGTATTTGCAAAAAGTTGATGAGAATTTTGAACAAACTGATCTTGAATTATGACAACTTGACCACATTTACATTTTGAAGTTCGGAAAGATAAAGAAGTAGTTGATCCACTTATGTATCTTGATTTAACAAAATTATGATTTGAAAAAATTCCAAATGTTGAAAAATATATTGATAAATTTCAATTAGATTATGAAAGTAAATATTGATATAAATATTGATGAGATGCTAATATAATTGATATGATTAGATGATTTGAATGATTTAGAGATGTAGCTTATCAAGACAGTGTTTGAGTTTGGACAATTTGATATTGATTTACTTCAATTAATCAAATACCAGTTAAAGAATGAGATACTATAACTTTAGATGAAGCAGAATGAGAATTAGTAAAAAAATCTAAATATTATACAAATTGGACAAATTTTGTAAAAGTTCCGCTAACCAAAGAACAACAAACAGCACTTACAAGTTTTGAATATAATCTATGAAGAAATATTTGGACAAAAGATACAAGTGATGGTTGAGCTATGCCAATAATTGATATGATAAATGTTTGAGATTTAGTTTGAGCAGCAGAATATTTAAAAGAATTTAATTCAGCTTGATGAAAAGATTTAAAATGATTAACAAACAGAAGAATAAAAGAAGCAAATTTACTTTTAAGTTGAATGGATATTGATACATCAGATATTCAAATAATGAATATGTATATAGAAAATTGAGATTTATAAAAATAACAAAAATTTACAAGAAAAGGAACTAATTTTAGTTCCTTTTCTTGTAAATTACATATAAATATGATAAAATTTAATTTATTAATTTATGTTTATGACTAATAAAATAGCTTTTATTAGAGATAGGTGAGTATGAAACTCTATTAATCAAGTTATAAAAAGTAGAAATATTACTCGGAAACTTTTTCAAGATATTTCTAAAATGGTTTGAGATGATTGTAAAAATATTTTATCACAACATCCTATAAACACATTTGATAAACAAATATGAGAAATTATTGAAAAATGATGAGAAAATTCAGTTTTGTTTTTTGATTTTGATAGTAATGTTGAAATACAACCTGTTTCAAAAAAAGATATTGAATTATCTCCAGTAGAATTATTAAAAGTGAAAAGAGAAAAATCTTGGCAAGAGATAGAGGATTATATAAATGGATTAGTTAATAGATGAGATGTGTTTAGAGAAGAAGAAAGTATAGATAGCAATTGAGTTAGTATAGAAATAAGATGAATTAATGAAGAAGAGGGAAGTATAGATAAAATTTTTAAAATGATTATTTTGAATTTTTTAACTAATTATACAGATGAATTTTTTCAAAATACTCCTGTTAATTTTGAGGAAGTATTTAAAAAAAAAGATAGTTTAATTTTAATTTTGTTTTTATTTTCAAATAAATGAAGAGAAGAATTAAAAAAAATATGAGTAACTATTAATGATTATGATAAAACTATTTTTATAGAAGATAAATTTTTTAAAACCAAAGATAAAGCTATTAATAAAATTATTAGAAGTATTTATAATATAGTAACATGAAATAGATGTACATGAACTTTAGATAATGTAAAAAGATTAAATTCTTTAAATAGAATTTTTTATAATTTTTGATATAGAATAAAACATAATATTAATTGACTAGAAGATGATTTTGAAGCAAAAAGATTAGATTATGGTAAAATTCTATCGGTTTTAGTATGAGAAAGATTTGTTGATAAAGTATTTACTTCAAAACTTAAAAAAGCATTGTCTATTATACCGACTCGTAATCAGATACATCAAAAATATGATGAAAAAGTTAATGATAAAAAATCAGATGTTATTGCTTTAATATCAGATTGATTAAAAGTATTTTTCGCTCAAGTAAAAAAATATTTAGAAAATAATTCAGAAACAGATAAAAATCCTGATCAACTCTTTAATAAATTTTTAGAAGATTTACCTTTAGATTCTGGTAGTATGACTAATATTAGTAATATTATAAGTAAACTATTTCAAATTATTGTTTATACTTATAAAGTTGTTCCTAGGTCAATGATGACTATTGATAATATCACAAATATTAATACTGCATGAGTTTATTTATTTATGAATGCAGAAAGCATATGAATAACAATTCAAGATGATAATACTATAAAATTAGAAGATAAATTTTTTGATGAATATAATGATAAAGTAGTTTTAAAATTGTTAGCTGGATTTGTTTGAATAAAAATATCTCCTTATAGAAAAGTGTCAAATAAACAAAAGGCAATTATTATGAAATATTTGTTTAATATTATTTGATACAATGTTACTGATAATAAATGAATTTGTAAAGATATTGAAATTGATAAAGATAAAATTAGGGTTTATACAATGAAATTATTTCTTTTAATTTTATTTGAACTTCAAGAAGATGAAAGGTTTAGTGAAATTGTTAAAATATTAGAAGAATATGATAGTGATAGATATTTTAGTTGAGATTTTTCTTGAAAATTAAATAAAATAGAAACACAAGATTATAATGAGTTATTTGTTCAAGATTTTTCTTGAAAATTATGAATATTAGCTATTTATGTGACAGATGAAGAAATTATTAATAAATTTAAAGAGTATTTTAGAGAAAGTAGTGATACTAATTTAAATGAAGAAATATGTCTTAAAAAATTAAATGAGGAAATAAAAATTCTTAGAGATTTATATAATTGAAAAGATTTAACCTTAGATGATTTTAGACAAGAATATCATAGAATATTACAAATTTATAATTTACAAAATAACAATTGATTATTAAATATCACTGACTTAGGAGATTTTAAAATAGCTTTATATAAATTTCTTTTAAATAGTTGAATTATAAAAGTAAATCCAGAATGGGAAAATAGATGTGTAGATTATTTTAAAGTAAAACTAAGAACTTTTGCAGAAAAATTTGATAAATTTATAAAGAAATTATTAGTTAAAGATGAAGGAGTTGATGATTTACATTATCATTGAGAAAATTGAGATGGTTGATTGAAATGAGTATTAACAACTTCTTATTCTAGATATTTATCTTTTATTAAAAAAGAGTGTGAAGCAGATAATAGTTTTGAATGTTTAGAAAAAATATTTTATCCTAAAAGAGAAGATATTTCGCTTACTTGAAATAATAAGTGAGATATAAAGAGAATAATTGATGGATTAAAGTTTTGAGATAAAACATTTTTTCAAGTTTGGGATGAATTGTTTTCTAAGTTTTGAAATATAAAATGAAAATTCTGAGAAGTGACAAAATTTTATCAAAGTGATGTTAAGTCAGAACAACAACAATTAGAACAAGAATTAAATGAAATAATAAGACAATATAATTTTATAAAATGTATTTGAGTATAAAAATAAATAAAACTACATAATTTTTATAGTAAAAAATATTTGATTTTTATAGTAAAAAATATATAATTATTATAGCTTTATTTTATCTAATTAAAGACAATATATTTATATGATTAGTTTTGACAAAATTGTTAATAAACTGTTAAAAAAATGATGAAAAGTTGTGTTAAAAGATGATATATTTGAGATAATTGATCCTGAAAAAAAGCCTGAATATACTACAATAGTTAACAAAGTTATTTATAGATTAAAGGCTCTAAATATTATAAAAACTATTAGAAATGGAGTTTATATAATTCCTGATAAAGATGATTTAAAATTAAATGAAATTGATTTAGTAGAAAAATATTATTGGCAATTTGTTAAAAAGTTTATTAGTTTAGAAGTTGGTAGTGAGTATTTTATTTCAGGCAAAAAATCACTTCAAATTCACTTAAAAGATTTTATGGTTCCTGATAAACTTATTATAATAAATAGAAAAATAAACAAGAAGGTTTTAATATGAAACTATCAAATCATTTTTAAAACTATATCAGCTTGAAAAACTAATTTATTTTCAAAATTATCAAAATTAACAAAATCTTTAAATATAGATTCTCTTAGTTTTAGGTTTTCAAATTTAGAACTTGCTTTGATTGAAACTTCCGTTATTTCAGACAATATTGAATGACTTGATATAAATCTTATTTCAAAAGCTATTAAAAAATATGCTAAATATTTTGAAGTAAGAAATTTTTATTTGATTTGAGAATTAAAATACATAATGGCTTTTAATAGGTTAAAAGAACTTTCAAAAAATATTGATAAAGATTTATATGGAGTTTTTTTAGATATTATAAAGAAAAATGGATGACTTTTTATTGGAGAATGACTTAGAAAATGAGTTTAGTTTTTATTTTTACTTATGCAATATCTAGATATTTTTTACATTATCTGAATAATTCTCGCTTTAACTATTTTTCAAAGATTTTATTTTATTATTTTATCAAAAATAGAATCTTTAAGTTTAGTTTTAAACTGGTTTTATAGATTTATTATAAGATTTTGAGTTATAGTTCACGAATTTTGTCATATGTTTTTTGCAGTTATAACTTGAAATAAAATTGAAAAAATAGACTTATTTAAAGCTGATTGATGACAAGTTATTTTGTCTAGCAAAGATTATATTTGAGAATTACCAAAATATTGATTTAGTTTTAATTTTTTATTTTTTATGTGTTT
This sequence comes from Candidatus Altimarinota bacterium, assembly GCA_028719245.1. Taxonomy (GTDB): domain Bacteria; phylum Patescibacteriota; class Gracilibacteria; order BD1-5; family UBA6164; genus UBA7396. The sequence continues at coordinate 13,448 of JAQUKG010000012.1, forward strand.
AAACCAAATATGACTTTTCTTAGTTTCATTTTGACCTTTAGTTTTTTGACTTATTTCAGGTTATTTAGTGTTTTATTATTTGTGAATAAATAGTTTTAAAGATGTTTTGAAACTAAATCTGGATTTATATCAAATCACTTTCTTAATTTTTTATTCTGTGTTTATACCAAGTTTTGTTTTAAGTTTTCAAGATATAAAAAACTTCTTTATTTCTAGCCAAGATAATATATTAGCAACGATTATGGCAAGTATAATAAACACTTTTATATTTTTAGTATTTATTTATTTTTTTAGTAAATTATTTTTTCAATATTTAGTTTTGTTTACAGTTTTATTTTTAATAATGTTTTTTTTACAAGCGATAATTTATGTTGTATTTTTAGTATTTTTTTATACAATCAAAGTTATTAAAAAATAAATAATAATTTATGCCAAAATTTAAAAAACTAAGTGAGAAAATAATTCTTGATAATTGATATAGAAAAATTATTTCTAAAGACTTTGAAGTAAAAGATTGAAAAATATATAATTATTTTGTAACTTCATTGAGTTATTGAAATATTGCAACTATGATTTTGCCTATTACAAAACATTGAGAAATAGTTTATATAAAAGAATTTAGAGTTTGAATTGAGAATTATGTTTATAGTTTTCCAGTTTGAGTTTTAGAAAATGGATTATCTTTGGAAGAAAATGCTAGAAAAGAGTTAAGAGAAGAAACTTGATTTGAATGATGAAAATTAGAATATCTTTGAGAAACTATAGTTGAAAATTATGAGGATATAATATTAAAATATTTTTTTATAAATGATTGTGAGTTTTGAAAACAAAATCTTGAAAATTGAGAAGATATTGAAGTTTTTACTTGCAGTATAGAAGAATTTGAAGAAATGATAAAATCTTGAAAAATAAATTGTCCTTTGGCTTTGAGCTGTTATACCTTTGCTAAATTGAAAGGATATGTATAATTAAAATAGCTTATTATTAATATTATAAAATATGCAAGCAATGGAATTGTTTGGAGAAGCTATGTATGATTACCATAAATGAAACTTAATTTGAGAAATGGAAATTGTAATGGAGGATTGAACTAGATATATTGATTGAGTAAAATGGTATTTTAGAGATTATAAAGATTTTGATTCCATTGAAAAAACTCTTTTTAATAACATATCATGAAAAAGCTTGTTAGATATTTGATGTGCAACCTGATATTATTTTCCTGAGATTGAAAAAAGAGTTGAAAATTTTGAATGAATTGATATATCTAAAAAAGCTATTTTAGTTGCACAAGAAAGATGATACAAAAATGTCAAAGTTGCGGATATTATGAATTATAAAACTAATAAGAAATATGATATTTTAACATTAGTTTGAAATAATCTTTCCATTTGATGAACTATAGAATGAACACATAAATTAATAGAAATATTAAAATGACTTCTTAATAATAATTGAAAAATGCTTTGTATATTTAGGAAAATAGAAGAAGAATATTTTATATCAAAAATAAGACTTGAATATAAAAGTATAATTAGTGAGCCTTTTTATTGGATAAGAATTCGTATTGATTTGCTTGAGAATATATTAAATGAGCATTGACTTAAATTAAAAATTTTAGATGAAAATGATTATTGATATTGTTTAGAAATTAAAAAAATATAATTATGACTAAAAACCTTCGTGAATTAGAACAACTTCAACAAAAACTTGAATATCAAAATGAAACTTTAAAAGTCTTTATTGCTGATATATTGCCAATAGAGAACAGAAACGAGATAGATATGAAAGCTCGTTTGGAAGAAGTTGAAAGTCTTGTGAATACTTATGGATGAGTAGTTATTTTAAGACATATTCAAAAAAGATGATTACCTGATTATAAAAATTATATTTGAACTGGAAAACTTGATGAAATAATAGAAGAAATGAAAGCATCTTGAGCCAATTTGCTTATTTTGTGAAATATATTAAAACCTATTCAGATTCATAATATTAATGAAAAGTTAAAATCAATTTGAGCAAAAGCTTGGGATAGAGTAGATTTGATACTAAAAATATTTGAAAAAAATGCTAAAACTATGGAATCAAGACTTCAAATAGAACTTGCTTCAATTAAATATATGTGACCAAGAATTTTTGGTATGTGAAGTGAGCTTTGAAGTCAATGAAGTGGATGATCAAAACTTTCAAGGTGAAAATGAGAAACAAATACTGAAATTATGAAAAGACATCTTCGTGAAAGAGAAATACATATAAAAAAAGAGCTTGAACATTATAAAAAAGTAAGACAAGAACATAGAAAATCTAGAGCAAAAAAATGATTGAATACAGTTTGAATTGTAGGTTATACAAATGCTTGAAAATCAAGTTTGATGAATATTTTAACTTGAAAATGAGTTTTAGCAACTTAATTTTATTAATTTTTCTCTATTTTATCAAACAATTTAACCATTCATTTTCCCAATTGGAGAAAAATATCCATAAAAACTTGAAAAAAAAAGACTTTTTTATATACTCTCTTCAAATTAATTTATAATATAAGTATTTAAATATGGCAAATAGTCATGGACTTACATCTAGAATTGTTAAAAAACAAGCTGCTTCTAGAAAACAAGCAAAGAATAAAAAAGCTTCTTATCAAGTTTATATGTGAAATGAAAATCCTCAAACTAGAAAAAATCAATCATATAAATCTAGAACCCATTATTTTGAAAATAAACAAAATTTTCCAAAGAAAAAATTAGATACAAAAAATCCTCAAACTCTTATAGAACAATGAATTTTGGATGAAAGATGATTTTTTAAGACTGGAAAAAAGAAAAACTTTATTACCTGAAGTATGGTTGATGCTAAAGGTTTAGATTTTTATGGAATGCCAAGATAAAGTAAGGAACGATTACATCGTTCCTTTTTAATATTTATAATACAAAAAATATGCAAAGATTTTTTTTAGAAACTTTTAAGCTTTGAGAAAAAGAACTTATTTTACAAGATCAAGAAATAATTTATCAACTTATAAAAGTTTTGAGAAGTAAATTACAAGATGAAGTTATATTTTTTGACTGAAAAAGTTTTATAGATTTTAAATATAAAATCACATCAATTGATAAAAAAAATATTATTTTTAATTTTGTAGAAAAAAATCAAAAAGAAATAAAAGATTACAAACTTATTTTATTTCAATCTTTACCAAATAAAATAGACAAAATAGAAGAAATTATACAAAAATGAGTTGAAGTTTGATTTAGTGAATTTAACTTTTTTAGAGCTGAAAGAAGTCAGGATTTAAAATTGTCTCAAAATAAAATAGAAAGATTTAATAAAATAATTAAAGAAGCAATAGAACTTTCAAACAGAAATATAATTCCAAAATTAAATTTTCTAACTAAACTTGATTTACAAAATATTTCTTGAGAAAAATTATTTTTTCATACAGATTTTAATAATTCAAAAAAACTAAATTCACTAAATCTAAATTTTAAACAAAATATAAGCATATTTATTTGACCAGAATGAGGTTTCTCTGATAAAGAAAATGATAATTTTATAAAAAATAATTTTATTAAAATAAATCTTTGAAATAATATTTTAAGAACTGAAACTGCTTGAATTGTAGTTTGATTTTATATTTTACAATCATATTTATGATAACAATTCTTGCTTTTATAACGATGCTTGTTGATCATATTTGATATATATTTTTTCCAACTGAAGAAATTTGGAGAATTATTTGAAGAATAGCTTTTCCACTTTTTGCTTGGTGAATTGTTAGATGAGCTAAATTAACAAAAGATAGACAAAAATATGCAAAAAGAATATTTATTTTAGCTATAATATCCCAAATTCCTGCATTTTTTTTATTCTGATTTGAATTTTATAATGTACTTTTTACATTATTATTTTGATTATTGTCTATTTTTATAATTGAAAATAAAAAGATAAATAATTATTTTCAAATATTAATTATCGCAATTTTATTAATAATAGCACAATATTTAAATTTTGATTATTGAGCTTATTGAATTTTAACTATTATTTTAATTTATTTTTTTTGGCAACAAAAAAAGTCAATTTTATTTTTCACTTTATTAACTTTTTTATTTTGGTGTATTGATTTTAAAAATTTTTCTTTGCATTTTTCTATAGAGCTTTATTCAATTATTTCATTTTTAATTTTATATTTTACTCAAATACAAAAATATGATTTTAAAATAAATTTTTATATAAAATACTGATTTTATCCATTTCATTTAGCTTTGTTGTATGGAATTTATTTAATAATGAAATAAAAATTTTATAATATAAATATCTTAAGTTTAAAAAAGTGAAATCTAGATTTCACTTTTTTCTTCTTCAATGCTAAAATTAACTTCTCTAACTTCATTTTTCATTTCTTTAACTTTTTTTCAAAATCCAAATATCTTTGAAAATATAAAACTAAACAAATTGTAAATATCAAACAAAAAAGGGAATTTATATTCTATATTTTTTAAATATCAAATTCCAAAAAATATAGGAAATAAAACTAAAATCAAATAATTATTTAATCAAAAATAATAAAAAATGACACAAATAATAGTTAAAATTATTCAATTTACTATATGAAATCTATTTTTTGAATTAATATCAAAAAGAGATATTAAATTGATGATTGGAATATAAGCAATAAAATCAGGTAATTTACTTTCTTTTAAATTAGATAAATATTGTTTATCAATATCATTTTTTTGAATTATTTTATTTTTTACTTGATTTTTTAAATCTTCTAAGTTTACAAAAGTTTTTCAAGAAAAGTAATTGTATAAATATTTTATTAAACTTATATATAAAATATATAATTCTTCAAAAGTTTTTATTTTATTTAAATTAAAAGTTATCACACTTTTTCTTATAACTATTAAAATGCTATAATAAACTATAAATATTATGTATCACAAAACAAATATAAGTCATAAATTACTTTTTAAATAGACAAAAAGTAAACTTATAATGAAAGAAATAATTAAATTTAATTTAATATTATTTTCTAAAATAGGACTTTTGTAATTTTTAAATTTTCATTTTATTGTAAATCATAAAAATGGAATTAAAGATAAAATAATTGTTAAAATTCATTGTTCGTTTAAATTTGAGTTTTTGAACTCAATTATTTTATCAGTTTTACTTATTGTTGCAATATCTAAAATACTAAATTCATTTCAAGAATAAGCTTTAAATACTCAAAAAATTAAAAATCAAAATAATATAAAAAAAATACTTCAAACAATTATATGATTTAATCAAAGCTCTAATCAAAAATTATTTATATAAAAATTTCAAAATAATCAGTAAGTTACAAAAGTTAAATAACTTATTAACATTAGAAAATGTATAAATAAGGCAGTTTTTGCATGATTTTTAATAAAAGGATGATTTATATTTTCTTTTTTTGAAGGCAAAATAAGTAAAATTGCTAATCATAAATAAGCACTTATAGCATTATTGATAATTTTTTTATTCATATTTTAATTTTTATTAGATATTTTTTTAAATTTGCATATATTATACATCAAATATTATTTAAAAACAAATTTTAAGATGAAAAATTTAGAAGTTTCCTTTGATAAATCTATTTCAATAGAGTCTGTAAAAGTTTCTTTTGATAATAAAAAACAAATAGTTTTTGTTTGAAGATCAAATGTAGGAAAATCAAGTCTTATGAATGCTATTTTTCAAAAAAGAGATTTAGTAAAAACAAGTTCACTTCCTTGAAAAACAAAATTGGCAAATTTATTTAAGGTGAATAATAAATATCATTTTGTTGATTTACCGGGTTATTGATTTGCAAAACTTGGTCAAATTCAAAAAGAAAAGCTAGATGCCCTTATTAGCTGGTATTTAGAAGAATTTAGATATGATATAAAAAAGATAGTTATAGTTTTAGATAGTAAAATTGGACCAACAGAAACAGATATTGATATGTTTAAATTTTTAGGCGAACTTCAAATTCCTTTAATTTTTGTTTTAAATAAAATAGATAAACTTTCAAATAATGAAATTGCTAAATCAAAGTTTCACACAGAAGAATTATTTTTCGGGCAAAGGGTTGTTTGTGTTTCAGCTAAAAATAATATTTGAATTGATTTGCTTAGAAAAGAATTAATGGAAACTTTTAAATAATTTTAAAAAGGTAATAATTTAAAAAATCTTTTGAAATCTCAAGTAAAATAATTATTATAAAAATAATTATTTTTTAATTAAAATTTATGAATCAAATTGTTAAAGATAAAATGCAAAGACAAATTATGGTTGTTAAAAATAGTATTTTATTTAAAAATACTAAAAGAATAGATTGATTTTTATCAGTTAGTGAAAACTTTGAAGAAATAATTTTAAAAAATTATGAATATATGGTTAGGTGACAGGCAGAAGTGAATACTGACTATAAACAACCAATTCCTTATGGAGTAGTTATAAACGATGAAAATAAAGTTTTTGTTTATAAAAGATGATGAATTTCAAGTAATGCTTGAGAATCAAGACTTCATTCAAAAATCTCTTTTTGAGTTGGATGACATATTGAGGTTGATGATAAAGTTAGTAAAAATTTACTTAGAGAAACTTTACTTAGAGAAGTTGAGGAAGAAATAAATATTAGCGAAAACGATATAAATAAAGTTGAAGTTTTATGATATATAAATGATGATAATTCTGATAGTTATTCAACATATCATTTATGAGTTGCTTATTTGATTTATGTTAAAAATTCAAATATTGCTTTGCTAGATTGAGAATTAGAAAAATGAGAATTTTTAAGTTTAAAAGAAATTGAAGAAATGATGAATTCATGAGAATATGATATAGAGACTTGGTCAAAAATCATTTATGATGAAATAAAAAAATATTTAAGTTAAATTTTATATAAATTTTATTTTTTAATTTTAAAATTATGTTTAGTGATATTAATAATAATGTGAAAACGAAGGGTATATTTGTATTTTTTAAATACATAATTATCTTGATAGTTGTTTTTATAATTTTTTCTATTTTAAACCCTTTAGTTGTTATTCAAGCTTGACAAAGATGAATAGTTTTTTCTAAATTTGGCTGAGTTAAATCATTAGTCTTATGAGAATGAATACATTTTAGAATTCCACTTATAGAATCCATTGTCCAAATGGATGTGAGAACTCAAAAATTAGTTTTTACAAATGATGCTTCAAAATATCCAGATATTTGAAATATTAGAGGTAGGCTTGATAGTGCTTCAAGTGATTTACAAGATGTTTATGTTGATGTTATAGTTACTTATAGTTTAGAAAAAACAAAAGCAGCCAAAATTTATCAAGATGTTTGACTTGATTATGAATCAAAAAAAATAATTCCTGCTGTAATTAATAGTGTAAAAACTCATACAGCAAAATTTAAAGTTGCTGAAATACTTACTAATAGAGAAAAAATTAAAAGTGATGTGGAATTAGAACTAACAAAAATACTTGATAAGGATTGAATAAAACTTGAATGAGTTAGTTTAGCTAATTTTGATTTTAATCCAGATTTTAAAAAAAGTATAGAAGAAAAACAAATTACAGAACAAAAAAAAGAGAAAGAAAAATATGAATTAGAAAGAGTTGCTATTCAAGCTCAACAAAAAGTAAAACAAGCCGAAGCTGATTCACAATCAAAAATTACAATAGCTGAATGAGAGAAAAAAGCTAAAATATTAGAATGAGAAGCAGTAAAAGAATATAATATATTAATAGCACAATGACTATCAAAAGATGTTTTAGAATATAAGAAATTAGAAAATACTTTAAAATCTATTGATAAATGGAGTTGAGTTTATCCAAACTATTATATGTGATGAGAAAATTCTCCAATTCCTTTAATAAATATTTGAAAAGAATAATTTTAATTTATGAATTTACATATTCACATTTGAACAAATTTAGAATACTTTCGTTTATTAAACGAAGGCTTTTTACTTTCTACTTGAAAAACAGACAAAGAAATAGCTAGTTTTTTTATGGCTAATTTTCCTGGAGAATTAGCCGAAAATATTTCTCCACAATATGAGGTTAATTTTATGGCAATTAGAGAATTAAAAAAAATATTTGGACAAGAAGTTTTTAATAAAATTGATGGGATTTATTATTGAAGTGATAATTGTGAATATTTAATTCCATATAAAAATGAGATAATAGAAGCAATTAATTTATTTAAAGAATTTGATAAAAAATATCCTCCTCATAAAATAAGAACTTTCACTCTAGTTACTCCATATGTTTGAGATGTAATGCTAGAAAAATTAGAAGAAACTTTATCTTATTTAAATGAATTAAATATAAAAAATCCAGTTGAGATTGTTGTAAATGATTTTTGAGTTTTGAGATTATTAAATACTAAATATAAAAATTTAAAACCAATTTTTTGAAGATTAATTTTAAAACTTTTAAAAACTCCATTAATTGATACATACTCTTATGAAACTCATCCAGCTTGAGAATTAATAAAAAATAAATCTTCTCAAGAAATTGATAAAATGAAAACAGAAATAATAAAATGGCAACTTAAATTTTATGCTTCAAGTGAAGTTTCTTTAAATGAATATAAATGATTTTTACAAAGAAATAATATTTCAAGAGTTGCGATTGATTATATGGAAAAAAGGGAAGAGTTATATATAAATCAAAATGAAATTTGAATAGATTTATATTATCCTTGGGCTTTAGTTTTTACTTGAAGACTTTGTGATACTTCAGCAATTTGAAATCCAGCAAGATGATATTATGCAACTGACGATATTTGTGGTAGAGCTTGTAATAAATATGATGTTTTTTATAAAATAAAAACTATATGATATAATCTCATACAAAGATGAAACTGAGCTTTTAGAAGCGAATTAAATCTTGATTATTTGAAAGATGATTTTATTAATAATGAAAATAATAGAATTGTTTTTTCTCCATTTATAAGTGTCTAAAGTTTAGAAACTTTTTTTAATAAGTTTTCTTTCAACAAATTTTTTATTACTTCTTTTTTAGTTCATTGTCAAAAATTTAGTTCGTTTAGATGATTTATTACTCTTAATAATCATCTTTTTTTATAAATAATATTTTTATTATTTTTTGATATAATTGATATTATTTTATTAGTTATTGAAAAAACTTTTATATAATCATCTTTTTTTGCTTTATAAATTACTATATTATTATAAGCATTAATATTGTTATTATTACTGTTTATTTTTGTTTGTATTACTATATTATTATCAGTAATAGACGATATTCCTCATCATCAACCACCTCATCAACCACTAGATGAAGATTTTGTAATTGTAGAACTTTGATTTAAATTTTCAACTTTTATGATAGAAAAATCAGTAAAATGGTAAGTTTTAATAATTACATTATTTCAGCTTTTATAAGCACAAACTTGATTTGAAACTAAATCCACATTACACTCATTATCTTGAATTGGAATTAAAATCCAATTAGTAGTTCAACTTTTTCTGTATCAGACATTTGTAGCTCAAGAAGAATTTAAGAAAGTTAAAATAGCTGGTTTATTTAAAATAATTGTAGAATTATCTGCTCACACTTTTACAGCTTGTAAAATACTTTGTTTTTCAGTTCAAATAACTTTTACCTCAGTTGGAATAATCTTATTTTCAAAATTTATATTTCATGTTGATGAAAATAATTTTGTATCATTTTGTAAATCAACTTTTATATTTTGACTTCAAAAATTAGTTGATAAAGCTCAAGAAAGCACACTTGCAACATCACTTCATGAAAAACTAAAAACCTCATTTGGTGCAGTTTCTCAAACTAATGTAAATCAGCTAGCAACATTTATATTTCAAGATAAAGTTTCACTAATAGTTCAATTATTTAAAGTTAATGCAATAGATTTATTTGCATTTGAAATATTTGTAAAGTCATCTCAAAATCAAACTGATTTTTGATTTAGTCTAGATATAAAATCTCATTTTTTCTCAATCATTTGAGATAAAGATTTATTATAACTATAAGAAAAATT
>JAQUKG010000012.1:23477-29423 GCA_028719245.1 Candidatus Altimarinota bacterium
TCTAAAGAATGTTCTGTTCAAGATTTATCTACAAATTTTAACTGACTTTGAGAAATTGGACTTAATAAATTAGGATTATTTAAAAGTAAACCTGATAAAGTTAATTCATTTGAAGAGTTTAAAACATAATTTTTAAAAATTGAACTATCATTTAATGCTAAATTTCAACTTGTATTCCATCAAGTAGGTACTACACTTCAAGAAACATATATATTGTTTTCAAATTCTCAATAACTTCATTGTTGTCAATTATCAGCTAGTTTATTTGAACCATAAATTACATTATTTTTTAAATAAATTTTTGCATTATCATTTGTATTTTTATCACTAAACATTATAAGTCTTGCATAATTTTTTTGATTACTTCAAGTGTCAAGTGCTTTTGCTTGATCTAATATAAATGTATTATCATAAGCATAAACCGAAAATGGAGTAGTTCTTTCTCATATTTGAATAAATTGATATTTATTTCAAGGTGCTCAATCATCTCTTTGGGAAGGAGCTTTTATGATAACATTTCAAATCATTACAAAATTTGCATTTTGGTCGGTTGTAGTATTTCATCAAAAAAGAGAAATTTCTGTATTTGCTGCATTTTCTATATAATTATTTTGCATATAAGTAAATCAAGCTCTTGATCTGAAGTTATGAACTTGAGAATTATACATATGATTTCATATAAAATAAAATTCTGTTGTTTCTATATAAACTCAGTGTCAACCTCAAGAACTATCATAATGTCAATTTTTATTAAATTCGGAATTTTTGATAGTTAATTTTCAACTTTTGTAAGCAAAAACTCAATTATTATTATTTTCAAAATAACAATTATCAACTATTAAATTATCTCAATATACAAATCTAATTCATCAAGCATTTCACGAAGAATTTGAAGCATTTTTAAATCTAATATTTCTAACTATTACATAATTTGAGTTTTCAATATCAAGTAGGTCTCTAGCATTACTTCAATTTCACTCTAATCCAATTCAAGCTCAATCAAAAGTTGTAAGCAATTCTCAATTTGGTCAAACTTCTCACTCAATAATTATTGGATTATTTAAACTTCAAGAAAGATTATTAATTTTTGGCCAACTTGAAACATTTTTTATATTGTAAGTTCAAGAAGCAAAAACAAATTTATCTCAAGGATTTGTTTTTAAGTTTCAAAAAAACTTATCTTTAAAAGTAGAAAAATTACTTGTATTAAAAGTATAAGTTATTCAAACTCAATTAGAAACTCAATTGTTAGGATTATTTACGGTTCAAGTGTTGGTGCTTCAAGTATTTGTAGTTCAAGAGTTTGTTCAAGTATTTGGCTGATTTGTAGAATTGTTTGGACAACTATTTGAATTACAAGATTGTCATATTTTATTTTGAGAAGTTCTATCTGGTTTATAAATCCACACATTTTTATCAATTCAATTTGCTAAAATATAAACATCATATTTAGCAGAATATCTTAGTCTTCAGTAAGTTCAGGTTTCTATTTCATTTCAAGGAGTTATATCTCAATATGGATTGATTTTTTCATAACTCCAATCACTAGGATTTATTACATATAAATATTTTCATCATCACCAAACTACAAATTTCTTCGCAATTTTATCATAAATTACTCAAGGGTCTCTTCCTGTTGTATCATTTCAAAAAATATCAATTAAATCAGCATTTAAAACACTTCAAGTAAATCAGGTTTCAGGTAAATGAATTATTAATCAACTTCAAGAATTTGCTCAAAACATAATATTGTCATCAGTATCTATATCAGCAGTAAACCGTCATCAAGCTGGAATATATTTTTGAAAATTATATTTTTTCCAAGTATCATTTGTTGGATTATATTCTAGGAGTCAATGACTATCTGAAGAATATTCATAAAAGTTTCAACTTTTTTCATCATAAGCACTTACTCAAATGCTTACAGTATAAGGAATATCTTGTTTTTGTATCCAAGTATTATTTGCTAAACTTAAACAATTAACCTGTTTTCATCAACCACTGGGATGAAGATTAAATTCTCACAAAGCACACATTTGATCTGTGTTTGGATCATATTCTATCATATCATAAGTGCTTCTAGCAATAGGATTTCAATCATAATATCTTGAAGCTCAAGTTTCAATTAAAGCTTGTCATTGAGGTGGAAAAGTTGGTTCAGTTAGTCTTGACCGTTTTAGTGTATTTAAATCAAAACTATAAACTTCATTTCAAGCATAATCAGTATGTCATCATCACCAAACATACATTTTTTCTCTTTTTGTATCAAAAGCAGCTGAACTCCGAGCTCACATAATTGCAGTAGGTCAGCTAACAGCATTTATAGGTAAATTATAACTTCTAGGAGATAAAACATCTATAAGTTTTGTAGCATTTATTTCTTGCCATTTTCAAGTTGGGATATTATTTAGAGAATTATAAATTGCTGAATCTCAAACTATACTAAATCAAGTAAAAGAAGTAGATGGAGGAATAACTGGATCAACAGTATCTGGGTAACTACAATTACTATCAGGATTATTATCAGCAAATCAAATAGATTTTAAACTACATCTATTTACAAAGCTATATTGCTTATCAACCATTTGTCTTGGTCATTTTTCAAAATGATATGAAAAATTTGTATCATTATAAAGTCAATTTGCAATACTATGTTCTACTCAATTCACATCTACAAATTTTAAATCAGTTGCTGGAATTGGTGTTATTAAGCTTTCTTGAGCTAATTTTAATCAATCAATACTTAATCAATTAGAAGTATTTAAAACATAATTTTTAAAAATGGAACTATCATTAACTGTAATATTTCAAGTTGCTGTCCATCAATTTGGAACTACACTTCAAGACATATAAATATTATTCTCAAATTCTCAATAAATTCATTGTTGTCAATTGTCAGCTAATTTATTTGAACCATAAATTACATTATTTTTTAAATAAATTTTTGCATTTTGATTTGTACTAGCATCACTAAACATTATAAGTCTAGCATAATTTTTTTGATCGCTTCAAGTATCAATAGCTTTATCTTGGTCTAGTATAAAAGTATTATCATAAGCATAAACCGAAAATGGAGTAGTTCTTTGTCAAATTTGAATAAATTGATATTTATTTCCAGGTTGTCAATCATCTCTACTAGAAGGAGTTTTTATAATCACATTTCAAATCATAACTACATTTGAATTTGGATCAGCTGTTGTAGCTCAACCAAAAAGTGTAACTTCTGTATTTGCTCTGTTTTCTATATAATTTCACTCCATATAAGTAAAACTAGCTCTAGTTCTAAACGAACTGTATTGAGTATTTATTACATGATTTCAAATAAAATAAACTTCTTTATTTTCTAGGTAAACCGCATGACCTCCTCAAGGAAAATATCAAGCTCTGTTAAATAATGAATTTTTGATAGTTATTTTTCAGCTTCAATAAGTGAAAACTCAGTTTTGTGTATTATTAAATTCACAATTTTCAACTACTAAATTATCTCATTTTACAAATCTAATTCATCCTGCATTTCAAGTAGAATTCCATGAATTTAAAAATCTTATATTTCTAATAATTACATATTGTCAGCTTTCTATTCAAAGCAAGTCTCTTGAATTTGATCCATCTCAATATAAATCAAATCAAGCTCAATCAAGAGTTGTTAAGAGTTCTCAATTTGGTCAAGTTTCTCACTCAATAATAATTGGTTTATCTTTTGTTCCGTATAAATAATTTATTTTTCACCATCTTCAAACATCTTTGATTTTTATAGTTCAAGCTTTAAAAACTATTTTATCTCAAGGGGCAAAACGAAAATTTCTATAAATCATTTTTTGAAGTTCATTTGCATTTGATTGATTAAAGTAGTATGTAAGAGGAGTAATCTCTGCTTGTGATTTAAAATTGAAGAAAAAAGTCAAAAATAAAATTCAAAAAGATATTAAAATCGCTTTGAACTTTTTATTGAAAATTGTTTTCATAATCAACTAATTAGATAATAAACTTAATTTTGTTTTGATTTTAGTTTATTTTTTGTTATCTTTAGTAGTTTATAGTTATGAAATAATGTTTTATATTAAAAATTATAGTAAAATAAATTTATTTTCAAGTAGAAAATAAAAAAACTAAACCGAAGGTTTAGTTTTTTCTCTAGTGTAATTGTTTTTTATCTTTCATCTCATTCATCTCAGACCATGCTTCTAATAATTTAGAGCGAATTTCTTTCTTACAATATAATGTTTTTCATAAAGATTGATGATTAAGTTTTCAATTATAAAAAATAGAAATTACTGTTTTAGCAGCTTCATTATAAAAGTATATTAAAGGATATGTTGACTCTGCCATTTCATATAATTCTAGAATTAAATTTAAATCGCTAGCAGTTAAATCTTTTGGTAAACCAGAATAAACTAAATCCTGTTTTTCAACAGCTAAAGCTTCAGGAGAAGAATCTAAAAGATCATCAGTTACATTTCAAAAACGAGGAAAAGCATTTGCATTATTTGCATTAGATGTGGTTCTACCTACAGGTATACCATTAACTGTTGCTAAAGTCAGAGTCATATTTTATTTATTTTTAGAAAGATAAAATAATTTTTTTTTTGATTAATATTGATATTTGTTTTTATTTTAGCAGTTTTTACTTATTTATAACTTTTTGTCAATTTGAAATTTAATTTTGATTTTATTTTAAAATTATATATATTTTCTTTATATTTTAAATATTTATTTTTGGCTTAAAATAGAGAAAATATAAAAACCTAAAAACTAATCATATTTTATGAAACATATATTTACAGTTGATTTATCAAAGGATAAAAGTTTAAAAAATCAGTATTTATCTAATACTTTGATCACAAATATAGAACAATCTTTGAAAAATAATAAAAAAACTATTTTGTATTTAAACAAAAGATGAGCTTATGATTTGCTTGTTTGTAAGGATTGTAATTATATAAAAAAGTGTCCTAAATGTGATATAATTTTGTCAGTTCATAAAAATCCAAAAGTTTTGATGTGTCATCATTGTTCATATAGTGAAAATATTTCTTTAAAATGTGAAAGTTGTGAATGAACTAATTTAAAAAATATTTGAGTTGGAACCGAGCAAATTGAAGAAAGTGTTTTAAAAATTTTTCCTTGAGTAAAAGTATTTAGACTTGATAGCGATAATGTTTCAAATATTTCATCAAAAAAAGATGCTTTAGAAAATATAAAAAGTTCAAATATAATTATTTGAACTAAAATGATTACAACAGGATTTGATTTTAATGATATTGCAACTATTTGAATAATACTTTTAGAACAAGAACTTCAAATTCCAAAATATGATACAGAAGAAAAAATTTACTCAAATATTAAACAGCTTATTTGAAGATGATGAAGGCTTGGAGGTGAAACAAATATAATTATTCAAACTTTTGTTCCAAATAATGAAATGATAAAAAACTTAATAGAATTAAATTATAAAGATTTTTTTAAAAAGACTTTAGAAGAAAGAAAAAAATTTAATTATCCACCATTTGTGGAACTTGCAACTTTGAGATATAAAGATAAAAATAAAATAAATTCTATAAAATTTATAACTGATTTAAAAACTAGACTTGATGTAATAAATAATTGAGATTATGAGATAATTATTTTTGAAAAGCCAATAAAAAGAGATAATCAATATTTCTCAAAAATAATTATTAAGTGAAAAAACCTAAGAGAATTTTTACAAAATATTAAAAAAGAAATATTTAAAAATAAAGATTTAGTTGTAATTTTTGAATAAAAAGTTTTTAACAAAAAAATATTAAAATTTTTGCAGATTTTTCATATTTTTATATACTAAAAAACAATACATTTTAACTTTTTAAAATATGAAATTTCAAATAGAAACTAGAGCTTTAAAATCGGCTTTAGAAATAGTAAATCATGCAACAGCGAGTATTTCTACAACTCCAATTTTAGAAAATA
>JAQUKG010000013.1 GCA_028719245.1 Candidatus Altimarinota bacterium
AGTTAAGTTTCAGTTATATAAAAACGATTTAATCCATAATCCAACTCTGTGGAATTATCTCTGGACTATCGTCCAGCCCCTTCTTTTTTAAAATTTAGAAACAAAATCATCTTTTCTAACAAGAAAAATGCTTTTACAAAAAAAAATCCAAAAGAAATACGGTAAACCCACATTGCATTCTCGCTCATACTTCGCTCGGGTCTGACAACAGCTTCTATGAGGTTCGCTCGTTGCACTTCGCTCTCCCATATTTTGCTCGTTCCTCGCAAAACATCTCATAGAAGCAAACGTTGTCAGACATACATTTTTATCTTTTTTTAAAAAGGTAGCTCTGCATAAAATAAGGAACAAAACAAGATTTTTTTATTTTTATGAGGGGTTTATATGGTATTTTCTTTCGTTATCACTACAGAAAATGAATTTAATTTAAAATAATTTGACTTTCATATACCTTATATATACTAAGATATATCTAATTCAATTTAATTGCAAAAATAGATAAAATAATTATATTGAATTTAGTTTTTAAAACTTGAGTTTCAAAATATGACTAAAGTATTGGATCAAACAATTATTAAAAAAATAAAAACTGACTCTTTGCTATTTCCTATGCAATGAGTTTTATTTGATATTCCAGAAATTGAAACAAAAATTACGACTATAAGAATAAAAGAATATCATAATATAGATTTTTCTTTTTTTTGAGTTAATCTAAATGATAAATTTAATCTAAATAATCGTAGATATATTTGAAATAAATTTAAACTTACAAATTGGATTTTTGGTATAATAAAAGAAAAATGTGTCGGAGAAAGTTTTGCTGATGTTTTTGCTTGAACTTGAATAGTTTGAGCATTTGCTTCACAATATTTTGATAAAATAATCGTAAATGATTTTTTAGATTCTAATCATACTATTTACCAAGCATTTTTTAGTAATAATCCTTATAATCAAGAAAAAATAGATAGTATTATTTATAATTACAATTCATTAAATTCTGATTTATTAGAAGAAAATTATTTTTCTGAAAATTTCTGATGAAAATATTTTAGTCAAAATTCAGCTAAAAAAATTTGATACATAAGGGAAGATATAGAAAAAAATAAAAGTAATTTAACTCAAAAAGAATATTATATTTTAATAGCTTCTTTACTATATTCTATTGATAAAATAGCAAACACAGTTTGACATTATGATGCTTTTTTCAAAAAAACAAAAATAAATGATAATTTCATAATGAAATCTATTGAAACTATAAAAATGAAAGATGTTTCAATTTTTAATCAAGATACAAATATTTTAGCAAAAAACCTAAAAGCTGATATTGTTTATATTGATCCTCCTTACAATTCAAGACAATATAGTAGATTTTATCATGTTTTAGAAAATCTTACTAAATGGCAAAAACCAAAATTATATTGAACTGCTCTAAAACCTGAACCTGAAAAAATAAGTGAATACTGCAAAATAAGTGCAAAATATAAATTTGCTGAATTAGTAAACGATTTACAAGCAAAATATTTAGTTGTTTCTTATAACAATACTTATACTTCAAAAAGTAATTCATCAAAAAACAAAATGACTCTTGAAGAAATCAAAGCAATTTTAGAAACAAAATGAAAAACTGAAATTTTTGAACAAGATTATAAATGTTTTAATGCTTGAAATACTGATTTTGATAATCACAAAGAATATTTATTTGTAACTAAAGTAAATGGATGATAAAATTAAAAGATCACCATTATTTTATGTTGGTGATAAATACAAATTAATAAAAGAAATTAGACAATATTTTCCAAAAAATATAAACAACTTCATAGAACCATTTGTTTGATGATGAAGTGTTTTTTTGAATATAAAAGCAAATAAGTATTTATTAAATGATGTAGATAAAAATATTTATAAATTACACGAATTTTTAGACTCTCAAAAAGACATAAATTCATTTTTAGCTAAAGTTTTAAAAATAACTAAAAAATATAATCTTTCTAAATCTTTCACACAAG
Organism: Candidatus Altimarinota bacterium; assembly: GCA_028719245.1. Taxonomy (GTDB): domain Bacteria; phylum Patescibacteriota; class Gracilibacteria; order BD1-5; family UBA6164; genus UBA7396. The sequence continues at coordinate 2,007 of JAQUKG010000013.1, forward strand.
ATATAGTTCCTTTGGAATTAAAACAAAAATATAAAAAAACTTATTATGCAAAATTTAATAAAACTTGATACGAAAACATAAGAAAAGATTTTAATAATGCTAATAAAAAAGATTTTTTAGTTTTGTATATTTTACTTATTTATTGATTTAATAGGATTTTAAGATTTAACTCAAAAAATGAATTTAATTTACCTGTTTGAAATGTAGATTTTAATAAAAATGTTGTTTCAGCTCTTACAAATTATTTTGATTTTACTTCAAAAAATATAATAGAATTATCTAATTTAGATTTTAAAAATTTTTTAGAAAAGATAAGTTTTGAAAAAGATGATTTTGTATATTTAGATCCTCCATATTTAATTTCATTTAGTGAATATAACAAGATTTGGAACGAAGAAAAAGAACTTGAATTATTAAACTTTCTTGATGAATTAAATAAACAAAATATAAAATTTGCAATCTCAAATATAACGGCTTATAAATGAAGAAAAAATGAAATATTTATAAATTGGATGAGAAAATATAATTTTAAAAATATTAAAAGTAATTATATTAGTTATCATGATAATAGCCAAAAAGAAACAAATGAAGTTTTAGTTTTTAATTATTAAAATATGTGAGTTAAAAGAAAACCTACTTATAAACAAATGGCTTTTGAAACTGCTGTAAGAAATCCTGAAAGATATTTAAATTTCTTATTAGAATTGAAAAAGTTTGAGTGATTAATTTTGAATGATGAAAATTTATTAAACATTGTTTCACATCTTTATTTATCTCAACTAGTTTCAAGTGATGAGATTGAAATAAATGAAAATAGTACAGTAGATAATATAAAATCAAAAGTTGAAGATGTGAATAGTACTCGTAGAGCTGATGGTGGTTTTCCAAAATGATATTGTTCTCGTTTTTGGACTTATATGAGAACTTTGTCTGAATTATGACTTGTATATGCTAGATATTGAGAAGAATTTAAATTATCTGAAATTTCTAAAAAATTAATAAATTGAGAAATAGATGAACAAGAGGCATATTCAATCCAAGCTGTTAAATATAATAGAAAATCTCCATATAGAAATGTTAGTAATGATTTTAACTTTTTTACTTTTATTTTAAAAATTTTATTAAAACTTAAAACAAAGTGAAGCTCATTAAGTTATGAACAATTTATTTTAGCAATGTTTAGTAAAGATTGAAATATAGATGATTTTTTAGTAACCATAGAAAATAATAAATTTAATGATTATGAAAGTGTTTATAATTTTGTTAAAAATAATTATTGAGTAAATAATAAGGAACAAACTGTAATTCATGATTATCCTGATGTTGTTCGTAGAGTATTTATAATTTCAGGTTTTATAACTATTCGCTATGCTTGAAAAAAATTAATTCAAATAAATGAAAGTAAATTAGACTATATAAATGAGTTATTAAATATTGATTTTTCTTTAAATGATGAAGAAAAAGAAAATGCTAAGAAATATTTTGATAAACTAAATTCAAATAATGATTTTTTTATTGAAATAATAAAAAAATATAGAGAAAAAGACAAATTAAATTGACAAATTTATACAAATAAAATATTTGATATTATAAAAAATTATAATATTGATGAAAAAATAATAGTTGAAAGTATAGAAAAAATTTGAACTAAAACAAGTGTAATAGAAGAATTTAAGGAAATTCCAGATCCTTTAAAACTTGAATTTTTTATATCAATATTAATAGCTCTTAAATATTGAAAAGAATTTTATATTCGTCCCAATTATAAAGCAGATCATATTTGAAAACCATATTCTCATGCTCCTTGAAATGCTGGTGATATTGAAATATATTCATCAAAAATATATTGGCTTATTGAAGTAACATTAATTCGTAATAAAACTCAACAACTAAATTTTGAGACAACTTCTGTAATAAGACATTTACACTCAAATGAGGAATTTAAAAATCATTTACTAAAATATTTATCATTTATAGCTCCTATTATACATGATGATACAAAAGAGTACTATGAATATTCCACAATAAAAAGTCAGAAAGATTGATATAAAGTAAATTTAAAACCTTATTCAGTATGAGATTTTATTGAAATAACTTTAAAAAAAGAAAATTTTATTGATATGGAAAGTTATACTGAAAATGTAAAAAATGAATTTAAAAATAATTTTAGTCTATAGTTTAATAAAAATGATTAAAAAAATATCAAAAATAAACAATTTATGAAAGTTTACAGATTTTTCTCAAGATAAAATTTTTATTTATTGATGAATTTGAAATAATTGTAATATTATTTTTGGTTTTAATTGATCATGAAAAACAACAATTTCAAATATCTTATGATTTTTTTCTGATAATTCATTCATAACCGAAGATGAAAAAGAAGAAATCTTTGATGATTTAAAAAATAATAATGATTCTAAAATAGAACTTGAATTACAAACTTGAAATATAAATTATCCTGCAACTCATAAACACAGTAAAGAATTTTATGTATTTAATTCAAATTTTATTTCTAACCATGTTTTTGATTGAACAAATTGAAAAATAAAAAAGTTTAATAATATAAGTGCTGAAATAACAAATAAAGATATATCTAACATTAATGAAAAAATATTAGAATTAAATGAAGAAATTATAAAAATTGATAATGAAAATAATAAACTAGAAAATCTTCTTGATGAAATTACAAAATTAAGAAGTTCTGATTTTTCAAAAATACTTACTGATAAAAATAAAAGGTTATCTAAACCTAATATTTTAAATTCAATAACTTCAAATAATGAAATTATTGAATTAAATAAAAAAATTGACGAACTAAAAAATGATTATGAACTTAGCAAGAAACAATCTGAAATTGTTAAAGATATTGAAAAATTATGAGAGATTAATTTTGAGCAAGTAAGTATTAATATTGAAAAGAGTTATAGTATTTTATGAAAAAATATACAGCAATTATCAAAAGAAATACTAGAAAATAAAATAAAGGAGGTGCAAAATTTATTTATAGAAGAAAACTATAAAGAAAGTGTTGAGAGATGGTTTAAGTTTTGAAAAAATATTTTAGAAATATTTAAAGAAAATAGTAAGGAAAAATGTCCTTTATGTAATAGTGATATTTCAAACAGTTTAGATACAATTTTAAATGATTATCAATGATATTTTGATAAAAAATACGAAGAATTTATTAAAGAAATAAATATTGAAAAAAATAATTTATCTAATCTTATTTCTTTAATAAAGACTTTTGAAGAAAATTATAATGAATTAAATAATATTAAGATAAAATATGAGAAAAATATAGAAAATATTTTCTTTGAGAAATTTGATTTTCATAGTTTAATAACTGATTTAGATAAATTAAAAAACTTTTTAGAAGTAAAAAATACAAATATTCAAAAAATAGATTTTGAACAATTATCAAGCTTACAGGAAAAAATAACTAAATTAAATTTAATTTTATTAAATTATGAAAATTATAGAACAAAAATACTAAAAGTTTTAAATGATAAAAAATTAGATACAGGTAAAATTGAAGATAAAATAAGGGAAGTATATAAAGAAATAATAATTTTTGAATTTAATAAAAAAGATAAATCTTGAGCATTAGAAAAGTACAAAAATAATATTAATAGAAAAAAAATAATTTTAGAAGACAAAAATGATTGATTAATTTTCTGGAAAAATAAACTTTTAGAAGAATTAAAAAAAATAAAAACTGAATCAAAAAGTATATCAAAATATTTATGATTAATGTGAATAACTCATTTTGACATTGATATAAATGAAAATAATGAAAAGAATATTATTATAAAATATAAAAATTCTAATTTAGAAAAAAATAAATTAAGAAATAACTTAAGTGAATGAGAAAAAACAGCATTGGCTTTTTCTTATTTTTTAAGTAAATTTGAAAATGAGGTTAATACAGAAGATAAAATTAAAAAATCTATTATAATTCTTGATGATCCTATTTCAAGTCTTGATGAAAATAGATTATATACAACTGCTTATTTAATTAAAAATAATTTTGAAAATACAAAACAAATTATTGTATTAAGTCATAATTTTTTGTTTCTTAAATTTTTAAACTCATGTTTTAAAAACTCAAATTGTTTATTTTTAAAACAAAACAAGTTATCTGAACTACCAAAAGAATTACAAAATTTTGAAACTCCATATTTTTTTATGTTACAAGAAATAATAGATTTTTCTAAATGAGATAATGAATATGCAAAATGCTATAAATATTTACCAAATTATACAAGAAGAGTATTAGAAACTTTTTTATCTTTCAAATTTGCAAAAATAATAAGCTCTAAAAATCCAAATCAAAGTCCATGATTGGAAAATTTTGATGAAAATATAAAAAACTCTGACTTTGAAGAAATTACAAAAGAAGTATTGAAAACAAAAATAAATGAAATAAAAAATATAAGTGATAAATTTTCTCATTGAAATACACAACATTTACAAGAAAGTTTTTATATATCTGAGGAAGATCTAAAAAATATTGTATCTAATACTTTATTTATAATTGAAAATATGGATAGTTTACATAAGACAAGTTTTGAGAATAAAAAATAAGGTATCTTTTAAAATAGAATTCACCCCTACCCCTCTTCCATTTTAAAAGATGGAAAAATCTTGTTTTAACAAAAGTAAAATATGCAGAGCAATAAAGTAAAATAAAAAAGATAAAAATGTACGGTAAACCCTCGTTGCACTCTCGCTCATACTTCGCTCTGGTCTGACAACAGCTTCTATGAGGTTCGCATCAAAGCACTTCGCTCTCCCATATTTTGCTCGTTCCTCGCAAAACATCTCATAGAAGCAAGTGTTGGAAACGAAATCCACTCATTCCGTTTCGCTTCGCTACACTTCACTCGGGCTTCGTTTCCAATGGCCCGCGGTTCCCTTTGAGTTAGCCGAAGTTCTACTACATTTCGCTACACTCCATTTCGTAGACTTCGTCCAACTCACGGCTATACAAAATATTTTGTTCCTAAAATTTACAATTTTGTGGCAAAATTTTTCGCATAGTCGCAGGCCATTAGGTGACATCTACTTTTTGTTTTACACAATATCATCTTAAATACTAAAAGTCAGCGAAACCAAAAAACTTTTTTGCTCTAATCGAGCAATTTTTAAGAGGAGGAAAAGGTAAAAATTCTTTGAATTTTTGGATAAAATAATTATATTAAAAACAAGTTTTAAAATTAATTTTTTAAAAATGCAAACAACTAAATTAGCAATTTTTGAACAAAAAGAAATTAGAAAGATTATTCATGAAAATGAATGGTATTTTTCAGTTGTTGATATTATTGAAGTATTAACTTGAAGCCCAACACCAAGACAATATTGGGGAAAAATAAAAGAAAGAGAATTTACAAACCTTGAACTGTCCCCAATTTGGGTACAGTTGAAAATGAAAGCACTAGACTGAAAAATGAGACTGACAGATTGTGTAAATACAAAAAATGCTTTTAGATTAATTCAATCAATTCCAAGTAAAAAAGCTGAACCATTTAAAATGTGGTTAGCTCAAGTGTGAAAAGAAAGAATAGATGAAATAGAAAACCCAGAGCTATCAATGGATAGAATGAAGGAATTATATGAACAAAAATGATATTCAAAAGATTGGATAGATAAAAGATCAAGAAGTATTGCTGTTAGACAAGATTTAACTGATGAATGGAAAGATAGATGAGTTCAGATTTGAAGAGAATATGCAATTTTAACAGCAGAAATAAGTAAAGCAGCTTTTTGAATGACACCGAGTGAATATAAAAATTTTAAGTGATTAAAAAATGAAAATTTAAGAGATCATATGACAGATTTAGAATTAATCTTCAATATGTTAGCAGAAGCTTCTACAACAAAAATAATGAAAAATAAAAATTCTAAATGATTTAATGCTTGCAAACAAGCAAGTAAGCAGTGATGAAGTATTGCTTGAAATGCCAGAAAGGAACTTGAAAATAAATCATGAGAAAAAATAATTACTCAGCAAAATTATTTAGAATGATGAGATAAGAAAAAGTTAAAATAATTTATTTAGAAAAATTATAAATATGAATTTTAATGATATAAACAGTAGATTATATAGATTATATTTATCTATTTGACAAATCAGAAACTCAAATATAGAATATAGCTATAAAATAGTACATAGTAAAAATTGAAATCAATGTTCTGTTAGTTTTTCTTTTGACAACTGATTTAACAAAAATGAAGTATTGAATAAAATATTATTAATTATTCATAATATTTCTAATTTAAAAGATCATTTGAAAAATATATTTGAAAAAAATTCCTAATTATATTCTTAATATTATCAATTGGATTATATTTTACTTTTTTATATACAAGTCAAAATTTTGAATTTACAGCAATATTTTGACAATATATTTTTTCAGCAATTTATGTTTTAATACCATCAATATTGATTGCATTAATTTGGGAATTTTTTAGTGAATAATAGAAAATATTCTTTAGTATTAATAAATTATTTTAATTATTTTTTTATGTTTTATTCTTTACCACTCTCGTGGCAATCCTCCCCCCAAAAGCTCGTTATCACTCGCAAAAAAGTTTTTGGTTTATTCTGAAAATCATCTACAATACAGAAAAGCAACAAAAACAAAAAGTAGACATAAAGGGTTATTGTACTTCGCTCTCCCATATTCTGCTCGCTTGCTCGCAAAACATCTCATAGAAGCAAACATTGTGCGACATCTACTTTTTGTTTTACATAATATCATCTTGAATACTAAAATCAGCGAAACCAAAAACTTTTTTTTGTCCTACTCGAGCAATTTTGGAGGGAGGAAGAAAAGGTAAGAATTCTTTGAATTTTTGAATAAAAAAAGTATATTCAAAATAACTTTATAAATAATTCAATTTTAAATGACTGATTTAATAAGAATAGTTCAACAATCTTTTGAAGATATAAAAATCACTGATGAAACTTGATTTGAATTTTGGTCTGCGAGAGATTTGATGAAAACTTTATGATATGTAAAATGGCAAAGATTTGAGTGAGTAATATTAAAAGCAAAAGAAACTTGCAAAAATAGCTGACAAATAATAGAAGATAATTTTTTATCTCAAGATGAGTTTTTACCGGAGCCGGTAAAAACCTCAATTAAATGATGAAGACCAAAAGAAAATTATTTTTTAACGAGATATGCTTGTTATTTGATAGCTCAAAACTGAGATCCAAGAAAACCAGAAATTGCTTTTGCTCAAACTTATTTTGCTAGTCAAACAAGAAAACAAGAAATTTATGAACAAAGAAACGAAGAAAATAAAAGACTTGAAGCAAGAGCGAAATTAAAAATTTCAGAAGAAAAAATCGAAGAAACTGTTTATAATAGATGAATTACTCTACCAGTTGAATTTGCAACTTTCAAAAACAAAAAAATTGAAACTCTGTATAATATTTCTGTAAAAGCATTAAAAGCAAAAAGATGAATACCAGAAAGTAGAGCTTTGGCTGATTTTGATAGTGAAGTTGAACTAAAAGCAAAAGATTTTATTTATGCAATGACAGATCACAATATAAAAGAAAAAAATATTATTTGAAAACATAATCTTGAAAATGAACTTGTTTCAAATGCAAAAGAAACAAGAAAAACTATGTTAAAAAGATGAATCGTTCCAGAAGAATTGAAAGCACAAGAAGATTTGAAATTGATTGAAAAAAGAAGAATACAAGAAGCTAAAAAATTTGAGAATAAAGATAGGAAACTGTTAAAATAGTTTATTTAGATAATTTTAAAATATGATAGATATAAATGATAATTTAAAATTGATTGAATTGAGTTTAAAAATGGATTAATGCATTTTTATATTCTAAAAAAACTTATATTTAATCTATATTATAAAAATATATATTAAATATATTGTATCATATAATTGACAAGAGATTAATTTATGAGATATTTGGGAATCTTATTTATCTATAAAAAAATCAAATAAAAATATTATTCAGAATTTAAAATATGAAGATATAGAAAAAATAGGATCATTTTTAGGTATATCTAGAAAATGAATGAAAATTAGGAAAGAGAGTTTTGGAGAAATGAAAAATTATGCGAATTTAAAAAAATAATTATTTTTAAATGAATACTGAAACTAAAAATCAAATTCATCAAATTATAGATGAACTTATAAAATTATCTGAATGAATTAAAGACTGAATAATAACGAATAAAGAACATGATGAATCTTTTTCAAACAATATTCAGAAAATTTATACAATTTTAGAAAAAGCTTCTATGGATTTGATTAAAAAATAACATAAAAAGTATGAGTAATATATTTACATGATTAAAAATAATAGATTGTACAAAGGTTTTTTCTTGACCGTTTGCAAGTAGATATTTTGCTGATTATTGAGCAGAAGTTATAAAAATTGAATCTTTAGAGAATTATGATGAATCAAGAAATTTTACACCATTAAAAAATTGAAAAAGCGGATATTTTGAAATACTAAATAGATGAAAGAAATCAATTACTTTAAATTTAAAGGACAAAAATGATCTAAATATGTTTTATAATCTAATAAAAGAATCAGATATTTTTTTAGAAAACTTTTCTCCAAAAATAAAGAAAAAATTAAAGATTGATTATGAAGTATTATCAGATATAAATCCAAAACTTATTTATGGTTCATTAAATTGATATTGAGAAAATATTGACAAAAAAGCTTATGATATAATAATTCAAGCAGAAAGCTGATTATCTTCACTTAACTGAGAAACTAAACCAATGAAAAATGCAACTGCAATAATTGATACTTTTAGTTGATTAAGTCTTTCTTTAGCGATTTCTTCATTATTATACAAAAGAGAAATTACTTGAAAATGAGACTTTGTAAATATTCCAATGGTAGCTTGTGGAATACAACTGTTAGAACAAAATCTGATTGAAACAAGTATAAAATGAAAAAATCCGAGTTTAACATGAAACCATGACAATGCAATTTTCCCTTTTTGATTTTTCAAAACGAAAAATTGAGAAATTGTAATTGCTATTTGAAATGATAATTTATGGCAAATCTTTACTAAAAATTTGATTCCAGAATTATTTTGAAAATATAACTCAAATCAAGAAAGACTGGATAATAAAAATTATTTAATTAGTTTGATAGAAAATGTATTTTTAAATTACACAAAAGAAGAACTAAATAAAATGCTAGATGATTTATGAATCCCAAATTGAAAAATAAATAAAATGCAAGATTTATTAAATGATAAAATCTTGTATGAAAATAATTTTATTAAAAAACTAAATCACGAAGAATTATGAGAAATTGTAATTCCTTACGAATTTATAAAATACAAATCTTACAAAATAGAAGAAATTAAAAAAGCTCCAAAATTATGAGAAAATAATCAAAATTATAACATAAATAAATAATATGAATAAAACTTTAAATTATATACTAATATCATTATTAATAATTAATTTCTTAATTATATGAATTTTTAGTTATTTATTTATTCCAAAAATTAATTATGCTAATTTTTTAACTATTAAACAAAAAGAAAGATTATATAGAGAAGATGAAAAAAATATAAAATTACAAAAAGAATTAGTTTTATTTGTAAAAAATTATAATTTTAGAGAAAATATAAATTTGAATTTATACAAAAATTATTTCACTACAAATTGAAAATATTGTGATGTAAGTGATAATTTCTTTTTATGAATAGAATATAAATTAAAATCAAAAAATATTATATATAAGCCAAAGCTAGAAATAGATAATAAGTTAAAAATAAATTGATATAAGAATTTATGAAAAGAGATAAAATTAGATAACCTAAAACATAATATTTGTAATTTTATAAACTCAAATAATCAGACAGATTATATAGAAATCGAGTTGGAAAATTATGAGTATTCAAAGAAAGAAATTGATGAGCTAAATGATTATAAGTTGGTTTGAAATTATACAATAAATAAATATTATAAAACACCTATAGAAAGTGTATTAAATAGCCAAAGCCTTATTGAAAAAATAAGTTATGAATTAATATATCCAAATGAAAATATTTCTGTACTTGAAAATCTTTTAAAAAACTGATGAGATGATTTACTTAAATCAAATATATTAAAAGATTGAGAAATAATTAAATGAATTTGATGATGAAGTTGTTTAGCTTCAACTATAATATACAGAACTTTATTAAATGCTTGAATTGATATAAAATCTCAAAAAACTCACAATATATATTATGAAAATATTTATTGAACCTGAGAAATTTGACTTGATGCAACAATTTATGAAGATGGAAAATATTTTGTAGATTTAATATTTCAAAATAATTATAAAAATAATATTATTTTGATTCCTAAATTTGATGATAATAAAATCACTTTAAATATTTACTCAAAAGAAAAAGAATATTCAACAAAATTAATTCCAGTAGATACAAAAAATGTTTCAAATATAAAATGGAATTATGAAATTTTTGATAAAAATAATAATAAAATTTCTCAACAAGATTTGATATCGAAGTATGATAGAGTAGATAATTTTTAAATTTAATAATAAAATGGAAATAAAAGAATATAACTCAAATTTTTTTAATAGTTTTGTTTCTTTAATTGATAAGAGTTTTTGAATTAAAAATAAAGATAAAATATGACTCATAAAATGGAAATTTTTTGATAATCCAAATAATGATAAAAATAAAATAGTTTGTTCATATTTTGATGATAAAATTGTAGGACAATATTCAAATATATCTAAAAGTTTTTGATATAAAGATGAAATTATAAATGGATACTTATGTCAAGATATGTGTATTTTAAAAGATTTTAGATGAAAATGATTAATTTCTAAAATGTCTAAATATCTTTATTCAAATATTTCAGAATCTACTTTTTCAATATGATTTTCAAATAAACAATGAGTAAAAGTAGATAGAAATAGTAAACAATACTGATATAAAGTTATAGATAATTTTAAAACTTATATTTTAGCAACTTTTTTAAATAATAAGAATACTTATATTTTCAAAAAAATAATCTCTTTAGATGATCTAAAAAATATAGATTTTGATAAATTTGATTTATTTAGTGAATATATAAAAAATAAAAATGATTATAATTATATAAAATGGAGATATTTTGATAAACCAAATAATGATTATAATTTTTTCTTAATTTATAATGATTTATGAAAAATAGTTTGATATGTTATTTTTAGATTTAAAAAATGATTTTGAATTATTTATGATTTTAATACAATAAAAAAAATTGATAATAAAATATTTATTTGAACTTTAAAACAAATTTGATATTTAAATAAATGTTATTTTATAAGAATACAACTTATATTAAATGGGTTTTGGACTAATTTCTTTAAAGACTTTTTAAAATTTAAATTAAATGAAAATATATATTTTACAGCTAAAAATCATAATTGATTTAATAAAATAAATATTTTAGATAAAGAAAACTGGATAATAGTAACTTGAGATATTTTATAATAAGGTATCTTTTAAAATGGAATTCACCCCTACCCCTCTTCCATTTTAAAAGATGAAAAAATCTTGTTTTAATAAAAGTAAAATATGCAGAGCAATAAAATAAAAGAAAAAAGATAAAAATGTACGGTAAACCCTCGTTACACTCTCGCTAATACTTCGCTCGGGTCTGACAACAGCTTCTATGAGGTTCGCCAGTTGCACTTCACTCTCCCATATTTTGCTCATACTTCGCAAAACATCTCATAGAAGCAAATGTTGTCAGATATATTTCTTTTGGTTTTATAAGGATTTGCATTTTTCATCATCAATTTGGTTAAAAAATCATCTTACTTGAAAAAATATCAGAAATATTAAAAAAGAAGGTGGAAAGATTTACTTTTTCAAAGCAATTTCTTTTGAAAAAATAAACAAAACGAGAAAGAAAACTCGTTAAAACTCAAGTTATTTATAATTTTATTTTATGTTTATGAAAAAATATTTCGTTTTGTTATTTTTAAGTTTCTTTTTAGTATCTTGTAATAAAAATGAAACTCAACCAATAACTGAAACTTCAAAAAATATAACAAAAGAAGTTTCTAATTCTTGAAATAATATAGTTGTAGAGAATAATAGCATTTCAAATACTGGAGAAATAAAGGAAACTAAAAATGAAATAATCATGAAAAGTGAAAATATTGAATTTAAAAAAGTAGAAAATATTTTTGAAACCCATTTAGACTCTCTTGTGGTGTCTTTTTCTTGAAGTTTATTAGATAAAAATACATTTAATAACTTTATAAATAATGACTCTTGAGGTACATCAGTATGAAAATTAAACGATTGGATAAATGCTTTTCAAACACTTTGTTCAAATAAAAATAACAATTTCCCTATTTATAATTGGAAATTTATTGATTCAAAAATTATTTTGGAATTAAAAAGATATTGTAGTAATAATGAAAATTATAATGAATTAGTAAAAAAAGTGTTCGATTATATTGTTTGAAAGAATAATTACACTTTAAATGACTTAAATTTTAATGCCTCATCATTAAAATCAAATATTGATTCTTCACCCAATTCTCCAATAGAAAAACTTATAGCTACTCAAATATTTTATTGATTTGAAGTAGAAAAATTTATTTCAGTTGGTTTATATAAAAATCAAATAATTATCATTTTTTGATCTTCTCAAGAACCATGATTACCATATTATAAATTATTAAGAATATATGTAAAAAATGAGGATTTATATGTAAAAGTTACCAATTTAGATGTTGAAAATATTTTAAATGTAAATTATTGAGATAAATTTTGATCTGATTTATATCAAAAAACATATGATATCAATAATTCATATAATATCACCAATTGACCTATTTTTTCAAAAAAAGAAAATGAATTATTAAAATGAGATTGGATAGATGCTCCATCTAAGATTAATGAAAAATTAAATACTATACTAGTACAAGAACTAACAAAATTAATAGAGTAAAATGCATATTTCAAGCTCTGTGCTCTCTCTGGACTATCGTCCAGCCTATTTTTTTTAAAATTTATAGACAAAATCATCTTTTCTAAACAGAAAAATGCTTTTATAAAAAGATAATAAATAAACAAAACGACAAGGAAAAGTCATTAAAACTCAAGTTATTTTATATTTTTATTTTTATGGTTATGAAAAAATATTTTGTTTTACTACTTTTAAGTTTTATTTTAGTATCTTGTAGTGATGCTTGAAAACTTGAAGAAAATAATTTAAATATACTAGTTTTCAGTTTCATAATGATGTGCTATGGAAAAAAAAGATTGATGTTGAAACCCTCGAATTTATAATGAAAAAAATATATCATCTGAAAAATGGAAAAAATTGATAGAAAATTTTGATTTTAATGCATTTAAAAATGTGGTATTCCCTTATGATAAATGTTGATGATGTAACGATGGTATTGATAACTATTTAACGATAAACTATAAATGAGAATCTATTACTATTGATTATGATAGCAATAATATAAACTATACATGAAGCATTCTGAATAAGGAAAAAGTTATTAAATTCTTAAAAATATGGAACGATGATGAATCAACTATTTCTATTCTTGAAAATAATCTAATTGAATCTTCTAAAGATTGTCCAGCAAACACCATCAAATCAATAATTGAGTCTATCAGTTCTTTAAAATGAATTTTGAAATGTAATTATGATTGATTAACTGATTTCAATGGAAATAAATATGAACAATATAATATTAACTGAATACAACAGAATATTGACAATATTCACATCTACAACAAAATTGAAACTTTAAAAGTTTTAAAGTATTCTGAAAATAATTTTATAATCTTTAATGATACTCTATCAAAGCTTTTAGTTGATGATATAGAGTATAAAAATTTACTATTTTACAATTTACTTAAACAAGAAGGTTTTTTTGTATTATTTAGTTACATGGATGAAAAAAACTATATAACAAATAGTAGCATAAGAAAAACAATTAATACTGATTGATACTTATGTTCAGATATTAATATAAAAAATATTAATTATAAAAAAAATCAAAATATATGTATGGATATAAGTGATCCTGAAAATATCCAGATAAAATCTAGATTAGAAAAAATATCTAATCTAGATTTATGAGATTTAGAAAAAATTACAAACGAATTTTTAGAAAAAAATAATCATAAATTGAGATCATTAGATCTAAAAGTAAACAAGAATAATTGACTTATTTATAGATATTCTGATATAGAAAAGGCTTGGTATATTATATATAACTTAGAATCTGAAAAAGAATGGAACCAGTTTTGATATTATAAAAGTTTTAAAATAGATGATACTAGTAAGAAAATTATTGAGATTAAAAACTGATGTTCAGCAAGAATGGTAGTTGATTGATTATTTGATAGTGAGTGGGTAGAAATACCAAATTTGTGTGACTTTCATTGAGAGCCAATCCCTAAAAGTTTTATTGATCTTATTTACCAATAACCCATTCTTTTTTTAAATTTTACAAAAAACTTTAATTGCATTTTCGAGCCACTATAGAGGAAGAATCAAAACGAGAAAGAAAACTCATTAAAAACTTAAGTTATTTTATATTTTTACTTTTTATATATGAAAAATATATTTTCAAAAAAATATTTTTTAAGTTGGTTTATTTTTATTGTATGATTATTTACATGAATTTGATTATTTCATTTACTTCGTGATATATGAATAACTCCAAGGGATGCTCCTGTTGTTATTATGACAATAATTCATTTAGTTTCTATAATAATATCTATAATTTTTCTTATAAAAGCTACTACTGAAGCTAGTATACATTTAATAGCAAGAATTTTTTTTATAATTGTAAATATTTCCATTTGATTAATAATTTATTTTTTTACTTTAATAGCAATGTCATGAGAAATGTAAGCTAAAATATTAAGTAAATTATAATATTTCTTTTATTTCAAACTCTGTGGAACTCTCTCTGGACTATCCGTCCAGCCCCTTCTTTTTTAAAATTTAAAACAAAATCATCTTTTTAAAGAGAAATAAGATATTTTTTCTCAAAAAAGTTTTGATTAAATATTATTTTATATAAAATGAGTTAGTTTAATAATTTATTTTTTTAATTTTTATATTATGAGAAAGATTATTACTTTATTTTTGACAATACTTATTCTTTTATCTTGAAATTCAGTTTTTGCTGAGGAAAATTTACGAAATACATGTAAAGAGGAAATAATTGAAAATGCTTGAAGTCCAACATTTTCTCCTGATTGAAAAAGCTTTGCTTATATACTAAAAAAAGATGGAAAAAAATCTATTATTAAAGATTGAATAGAACTGGGTAAGTATAAGTGAATAATACAATTAAACTATACAATTGATGGAAAAGTTTTTTATTTAACATTGGATGAAACTGATAATTGATGATTTACTAGTAGTGGTATTTTAGATTGAAAAGAAGTTTCTAAGGAGACTTGGGGGTATTCATATTGAAACTATTCTTGAAATCTATTTTATGTATATAGAAAAAAAATTGACATATTAGAGTGAAAACAAAAAGAATGAACTCATACTATTTTCTCAAAAGATTTAAAAAATTATTATGCTGTTATTACTGATAAAGATGGAGAATTTATTTTAAAAGATTGAATAAAAATAGAAAAAAGTGATAAGATTTATGATCTTATAGTTTCAGAAAATCTTAAAAGTTATATAACTACAGTTTCAAGAAATGAAAAAGACTTTGTTGTAAAAGATTGAGTAGAATATTGAAAAGAGTTTGATTTTTCAGACAGTCCAACTTTATCAAATGATTGAAAACAATTTGCATATAGAGTCTCATCAGATTGAAAACAATTTATAATAAAAAATTGAGTAGAAAAAGTTTGATACAATTATGATAATTCTCGTAATCCAGTTTTTTCTTCAGACTGAAAAAGCTTTGCTTATGTTGCTGAGAAAGATTGAAGATATTTTATCGTTAAAGACTGAGTTGAGTGAACTAAATATGATTTTGTACGGATTCCAATATATTCTGCAGATTGAGAAAGTTTTACTTATAAAGCAGAAAAAGATTGAAAAAAATTTTTAGTAAAAGATTGAGTAGAATATAATAAATATGAAAAAATAAATGATTTTAAATATTTTCCAGAGTGAAAAAGTTTTGTCTATACAGCAGAAAAAGATTGAAAAGAGGTTATAGTAAAACAAGCTTGTTGAAATGAAACGAGTTTAAATACTGATACTATAAATCAAAATTCTTCAACTTTAAGTAATATATCAAAAGAAAAACCAAAATATCTAAAACAAAAAATACTTTCAGCTTCAGCTTTAAAAAAAGCAAAACAAGAAAAATATATATCAGTTATTGAACAACTTGTAAAAAAACAAAATAAAGAAAAATTAGAAATAATTTACAAAAATATATGAAAAGTAAAAACAAAGTATAGCTGATGAAATAAAAATATATTAGATTATTTAGAAGCTATTATTTACCTGGAGTTAAATAAATAACATTTATTTTAAATTTCAAACTCTGTGGAACTCTCTCTGGACTATCCGTCCAGCCCCTTCTTTTTTAAAATTTAAAACAAAATCATCTTTTTAAAGAGAAATAAGATATTTTTCTCAAAAAAAGTTTTGATTAAATATTATTTTATATAAAATGGATTAGTTTAATAATTTATTTTTTTAATTATTATGTTATGGCATTACAAGTATTTTATGATAAAGATTGTAATTTAGATTTAATTAAATCTAAAACTGTTGCAATTATTGGTTTTGGTTCTCAATGACATGCTCATTCTGAGAATTTAAGAGACTCATGAGTTAAAGTTATTGTTTGATTGAAAAAATGATGAAGTAGCTGGACAAAGGCTGAAGCTAAAAATTTTGAAGTATTGACGGTTGCAGAAGCAACTAAAAAAGCTGATGTAGTTATGATATTATTACCTGATGAAACTCAAAAATCAGTTTATGACAGTGAAATAGCTCCAAATTTAAAATCTTGAGCAACAATTGCTTTTTGACATTGATTTAATATTCATTATTGAAGAATTATTCCAGCATCTGATATAAATGTAATGATGATTGCCCCAAAAGCTCCAGGTCATACTGTTAGAAGTGAATTTGTAAATGGTAGTTGAATTCCTGATTTAGTTGCATCTTTTGCCGACCCAAGTGGTTGAACTCTTAATTTAGCTAAATCTTATGCTTGTGGTATTGGGTGAGGTAGAGTTTGAATAATTGAAACAACTTTCAAAGATGAAACTGAAACTGATTTGTTTTGAGAACAAGCAGTTTTATGCTGAGGTTTAACTTCACTTGTAAAAGCTTGATTTGAAACTTTAACTGAAGCTGGTTATCCACCAGAAATGGCTTATTTTGAATGTTTACATGAAATGAAATTAATTGTTGATTTAGTATTTCAAGGTTGAATTGCTGATATGAGATATTCTATAAGCAATACTGCTGAATATTGAGATATGGTTAGCTGACCAAAAGTAATAAATGATGAATCAAGAAAAGCTATGAAAGAAATATTAAAAAATATTCAAAATTGAAGTTTTGCAAAAGATTTTATTTTAGAATGAATGACTGGTTATCCTAGAATGAATGCAGAAAGAAAAATGATGAAAGAACATCCAATTGAAAAAACTTGAGAAAAACTAAGATCAATGATTCCAAGTATTGCAAAAAATAAAATAATTGATAAATCTAAAAATTAATATTAATTTATTAAAATAAAAACACATTTTTAAAAAATGTGTTTTTATTTTTTTCTTTCAGCTATATAATTAGTTAAAAAGTTTAATTTTTCTGATTTTAAATGATTAATATCTTCAAAAGATTTTTTAGTTAATTTTCATAAATAACTTTTTGCTTCATCAATTCATATAAAATAAACAAATCATTTTTCTTCTCATCAAACAGATTTTCAAGTAGATTCAAAAGTTCATTCTACATCCAGCAAATCATCTTTTATCTGAAAAGCAAGTCAAATATTTTGTCAAAAGCTTGAAAGTTTTTTATAATTTTCACTTTTTTCAAATTCGTGAGTATGAGAATTTTGTTCTGCTAAAATTAATCAAGAAAGAATTGAAGCTTCTATAAGTTTTCCAGTTTTCTTATTATGAAGATTTTCCAGTTTTCTTATGTCTAACTCACTAAATTTTTTTTCAAAATACAAATCTTCAACTTGTCAGCCAAGCATTCAATAAAATCAAACAGAACGAGAAAGTAAATTTATTATTTTTTTAGATTTTTCACTATTTCAAATATCACTTAAAACTTCAAAAGTTAAGGTATTTAATAAATCTCAAGCTAAAACTGCATTTGCTTCTCAAAACTTTTTCCAAACCGTTAATTGTCATCTTCTGTATTCATCATTATCCATACAAGGTAAATCATCGTGAATGAGACTATAAGCATGAACTAACTCTAAAGCAATACAAATTTTTAATATATCATCATCTAGTTTTATATCTTTAATAGTTTTATTTGTAAGACTTAAATATGTTTCCAAAGCTAAAATAGATCTAATTCTTTTTCAAGAATTAGTTGCATAAAACACAATTTCTTTGAAATCATTTAAGGGTTTTGATAAATTTTCATTTAGATAATTTTCTAAAAATATTTTTATAGAATTATCTATAAAATTTTTATATTCATTATACCATGTTGGAAGCATAAATTTTTGTTATTAAATTAAACTCTCATCCATTCCAAATTTATTTTCTATTCACATAAGTTTTAGTATAGTTGGAGCAATATTACTTAGTCATCAGGTTTGTTTTGTAGGTAATACTTCCCTATTTTTAATATACCAAAATGGAACAAAATTAGTCGTATGAGAAGTTTTTGGATTTGCAAGAGTTCCCATTTCTTCACAATTCCCATGATCAGCTGTAATAAGTAAATCTATGTCGTTTTTATCACAAAAATCAATTAATTTTCAAACTATTTCATCAAGTTTTTCTACAGCTTTTATACTTGCTTCTAAACTTCAAGTATGCCCTACCATATCTCAATTTGCAAAATTTACAACTGTGAAATCAAGATTATTTGCATTTTTTTCAAATTCTCACCAAATTTCTCAAGCACTCATCTCTGGATCTAAATCATAAGTTGCAACTTTATGACTTGAAATCAAAATATCTAATTCTTTTTCAAAAACTATTTGTTTTCAACCATTAAAAAATTTTGTCACATGAGCAAATTTTTCAGTTTCAGCAATATGTAATTGAGTTAAATTATTATTTTGTAAAACTTCTCCTAAACAATTTTCTACTTTTTCGTCAATTATAAAATAATTTCAATCATATTCTTTATAATACTTTGTCATTGAAACAAAAAATATATTTACTAATGATTTAGTCTTAAATTCGCTAAAACTTTTTTCTATTAAGGCTTGAGTTAATTCTCTAGCTCTATCACTTCTAAAATTTAGAAAAAATACACTATCAAAGTTATTTATTTCAGCTCAACACTCAAAAAAAGTTGGAGGTAGAAATTCATCAAAAACATTATTTTCATAATTATTTTTAACAAATTCTAAAGGCTTTAGAGAAGTTTTATTTTCTCCAAAAACTATTGTATCATAGGCTTTTTTAATTCTATCCCAATTATTATCTCTATCCATTGCAAAATATCTTCCAGAAATACTTGAAATAATAACATTTTTATAATTACTTAAAATATTTTTTTCAAAATCTTCTAAAAGTCATAACATACTATTTGGTTCTAGATCTCTTCCATCTCAAAATAAATGTAAAGAAATTTGTAAATTTTCAGGAATAATTTTTAATATTTCTATTAAATGATTTTGATCACTATGCACTCATCCACTTCAAAACAAAGTCAAAAGATGAATTACTCAAGTATTATTTTTTGCATTTATAATTCCGTCCCTAAAAGCTTGTATTTTTTCAAAATCATTATTTTTAAAGCTTTCATTTATTTTAACTAAATTTTGTTTTATAACTTTTCCAGCTCAAATAGTCATATGTCAAACTTCTGAGTTTCACATTTGTCACTCTGGAATTCAAACAGCAAGTCAAGAAGCATCAAGACTTGTGTATAAATTTAAAAATAATTTGTCAAAATTTGGAGTATCTGCTTTATAAATAGCATTTTCTTCTAGAGTTTTATTATTTATTCAAAAACCATCAAGAATTATTAAAGAAACTTTTTGCATAATTTTTGTTTATTTTTTAAGAAATATTTTTTCGCTTTAGATAATACAAAAAAATTCTTTTTTGCAAAAGATTTTGACAAGGAAAGTTTACAAAAACCCTCACCAAAAATTTTGGTGAGGGGATTATATTTTTCACATTACACTTTTAAACCTTCTCTTCAATTCTCATCAACTTATTATATTTAGCAATTCTATCAGTTCTTGATAAAGATCAAGTTTTTATAAATCAAGTTCCAAGTGCAACACTTAAATCAGCTATAAAAGTATCTTCAGTTTCACCTGATCTATGAGAAACAATTGATTTCATATTGTTGTCTCTTGCCATATTTATAGCATCAATAGTTTCACTAACAGTTCCGATTTGATTTAATTTTATCAAAATTGCATTTGCAAGATTTTTTTCTATTCACATTTTTAATCTCTCAATATTTGTAACAAATAAATCATCTCAAACAAGCATAATTTTATCTCAAAGTTTTGCATTTAATTCTTGCCATCAAGCAAAATCATCTTCAGCCATTCCGTCTTCTATAGAAATAATTGGATATTTTTCTACTAAATCAGCATAAAAGCCAACAAGTTCACTGCTAGTTAAACTCTTCCCTTCTCCAGATAATTCATATTTTCATTCTTTATAAAATTCACTTGATGCTACGTCTAAAGCCAATTTTATTTGCTCAGTAGAATAACCTGCTTTATTTATTGCTTCAATAATAACTTTTAAAGCATCTTCGTTTGAAGAAAGATTTGGAGCATAACCTCACTCATCTCAAACAGAAGTAGAAAGTCATCTTGATTTCAAAATACTTTTTAAATTATGGAATACTTCAGCTCACATTCTAACAGCTTCTCTTATTGAACTAGCTCAAACTGGAACTATCATAAATTCTTGAATATCAACATTGTTATCAGCATGACTTCATCAATTTAAAATATTCATCATAGGAACTGGTAATATTTTTTTACTTCAATTTGTTAAATATTCAAAAACTTCTTTTCACTCAGCTTTAGAAACAGCAACAACAAAAGCCATGGAAACTCATAAAATTGCATTTGCTCAAAGTTTTGATTTATTTTTTGTTCAATCAAGTTTAATTAAAGTCTCATCTAATTCTCTATAATTAGCGAAAGTTTTTCAAACTATTTCATTTTTAATTGTTGTATTTACATTTCAAACAGCTTTTAAAACTCATTTTCAAAGATATCTTGACTTATCTCAATCTCTTAATTCTAAAGCTTCGTGAATTCAAGTTGAAGCTCAAGATGGAACTATTGCAGATCAAAAACTTCAATTATCTAAAATGATTTCTACTTCAACAGTAGGATTTCATCTAGAATCTAAAACTTCTCTAGCAAATACATTTTTTATTTTATACATATGTAAAAATAGTTAATAAATAAGATTTTGCAATTATAGACAAAAGTTTATTTTTGCAAGAAAAAACTTTTAATGATGTGCTGGTTGTCAATGTGCTTCATGTCACCCATGTCAATGATCATCTTTTTTTTCCTCATGTCATCATCAATGTCAATGTTCTTCTTTTTCAATTCATCATTTTGATTTTTCTTCAAAAAAACTAATTAATAATTTTAATAATTTAGCCATTATGTAATCAACTATTTCTCAAATAGTCATTTTATAAAAAATAAATAATATGATTATTAAATTGATTATATAATCATATTTACTTAAAAAGTTAAATATAATTGATGTTGAAAAATAATTAAACATAGACTTTATAATATAACTTTCTCTAACTTGAACAATTATATTATTATCCATATTAAATAAAAATCTATTATTTATAATAGATAAAAATATCGTTAATAAAAATGATAAGAAAAAAATTCAAAAGAAAAATGTAACAAAGAAACTTAAAAACTTTTTTTTTGAAACTCTAAATGAAATATTATTATTTAATGGAATTAGTAATGATAAAAGTGGAATAAATATAATAGAATAAAATCAAATTCACTCCTTATGTTTAATAAAAAATTCTTTTAAAGAACTTAAAGTTCAGCTACTATCAGTTAGTCAAGATAATGCTAAATTAATAGTTGTAAAAATAAATAATCCTAAAATTATTCATAAATATGCTTTATAAATTTTTTCAGCTCAAGCAAATAAAAAACCAAGAAAAAATAATACTGACACTCAAAATAATATATAATCTTGAATAACAATATTTTTAAAAAAATTTATTATTTGTTCTTGCATAAATAATATAATTATTCGTAAACTTCTCTTGGTTTACTTCAATTAGAAGGTCAAACAACTCATAGTTCCTCTAAAATATCCAAAACTTTAGCAGCTCTAGAATATCAAAGTCAAAGCTTTCTTTGTATAAGTGAAGTTGATCATTTTTTTGATTCTTTAACTATTTGTATAGCTTTTTCAATTATTTCAGAATCTTCCTCTTGTTCTCAATTATAATTTTCTAAAATACTTCAAATTGCATTTGATTTACCATTTACTATACTATCATCATATAAATTGTTTACCATTTCAGGGTCAATTGTAAGTTTTATTTGATTTACAACTTCTTCAACTTCATGAGTTTCAACCAAAACTCATTGAACTCTTTGAGGCTCCAAAACTCAAGTTGGTGAATATAACATATCTCATCTTCATAATAAATCTTCTGCTCAAGCTTTATCAATTACAGTCCTAGAATCAATTTGACTAGCAACAGTAAAAGCTATACGAGAAGGAATATTTGCTTTTATAAGTCAAGTAATTACATCAACTGAAGGTCTTTGAGTTGCTACAATTAAATGCATTCAAACAGCTCTTGCCATTTGTGCTATACGAGCAATACTTGTTTCAACTTCCTTTTTATTTCAACTCATCATTAAATCAGCAAGTTCATCAACAACTATAACTATATATGGTAATTTCTTTTCGTTTTCAACTTTATCATTATATTCTTTAAAATTTCTAGCATTTAATGCGGTTGCTAAATCATATCTTCTAAGCATTTCAGCTACAGCCCATTTTAGGCTATTTAATGCTTTATCTGGATTAGTAATTACTGGAGTTAATAAATGAGGAATTCAATTATAAATTGATAATTCAACTCTTTTTGGATCAATCATTATCATTTTTAATTCACTTGGAGAAAATCTATAAAGCATACTGATAATAAATCAATTCATTCAAACAGATTTTCAAGAAGCAGTTTGTCAAGCAACTAGTAAATGAGGCATACGAGTTAAATCTCATATTACGACATCTCAATTTACATCTTTTCAAATAGCAAGTGGAATATCATATTTTGGATTTTTAAAATCTCTACTAGATAAAACTTCTTTTAATCAAACAGCTTGTCTATTTTCATTTGGAACTTCTATTCAAACAACTCATTCACCAGGAATCGGGGCTTGAATTCTTATACTTTTAGCATGAAGTGCTAAAGTTAAATCTTTTTTAAGATTTTCAATTTTATTTAATTTTACTCACTCTTCTGGTTTAAGTCTAAATTGAATAACCGTTGGTCAGACTCTATATCAAGTCATATTTACATCAATTTTAAATTGAGCTAATTTATCAACTATTTCTTGTTGTTTAGCCCAAATATCATTTTCATTTATTTCAATATTTCATTTTATATCAGAAAGTAAATCTAGTGTTGGTAAAACCCATTTATCATATTTTGGAGAAATGAAATATTTTTCATCTTTACTTTCATTTTCATCATCATTATTTGCAAAAGTTTCTTTTATTTTATTAAATATTCAAGACTTTTCCTGTTTTTTTTCTATTGTAATTTTTCTTGGAGCATCTTCTAGATCAAGCTGTTTTGGTTCTTTTTCAAATTTCTTTGCTTTTAAAAGCTCGTTTTCTAAATCTTTTCTCATTTTTTCTATTTCTTGTTTTTCTTTTTTAAAATTAGATTTTGAAAATTTT
>JAQUKG010000014.1 GCA_028719245.1 Candidatus Altimarinota bacterium
ATATTTTTTTTAGCTATATTAGAAATAACTTCTAACTTTAAATCACAACTTACTCAAGAAATTTCGCTTAAATCTTTTTTCCTCACAAGTAAGCAAAGTCATCTGTGAGGAGTTAAAATAGTATGTCAAAAATTTGTAGCCCAAATATATCAATCTCAAGTCGTTCCAACTTGAAAAAAACTTTTTCATCAAGTTGTAATTACAAGTTTTTCACAAGTATATCTAGTTCAATCTTGAGTCTTTAAAGAAAAAAACCTACCTAGTTTCCCATTGTCATAGGAGAAATTAGGTTCTGAGTTTCCCCCTGATAAGGGGGATTGATGTGGTTTTTCTACATTAACAACTTCTTTATTACACTCAATTTTTGAATTATTTTCTTTTGATTTTTTTATGAGTAAGTTTAATAATTCTTTACTATCTCAGCTTTCTAAAATAAGTCTTCATCTATCTTCTTCAACAATATTAATTCAATTTTCAGCAAAAAAAGAAATTATATCAAAATTATTAAATCTTTTAAAAAGACTTATTAAAGCCTTTTTATTTTGTCCAAAATAATCTCTTGAAGTTTCTATATCTATATTTGAAACATTTGCTCTTTCTCAACCTGAAAGTAAAACCTTCACTCAAGGATTTTTGTTTTTTTCTAAAATTAATTTAGTTTTATTTTTGGGTGCATTTATTGATGCAAAAAGCCCAGCTGCTCCAGCTCAGATAATTATTATGTCGTAGTGAGTTTGCATATTATTTGTATAAAAAGTTTAATAATTCATCAAAAATAAATTTTAATTCAGGAAAATCATTATAATATTTTAAATCTTTTTCTATATGAAAATCTTTATTCCATAGTTTATATTTTTCAGGAAAAGCTAAACATAGAAAATCAGGTTCAACTATATCAACCAGTTTTACAAATTTAGATTCTAAAGATTGTCTTTCTTCATATTCAGTATTTTTCTCTTCATAGATTTTAGAAATTTCTTTTGGAAGTTTTTTAATAAATACTTTCATAGCGTCTTGTTCAGTTTCTTTTTTACTTCTCCTTTTTGACTCGCTATCCAAAGTTGGTTGAAAATCAATATCTCAAGTTTCAGCTTCAATAAAATCATGGTAAACTATCATTTCATAAATTTTTAACTTATCCAGAGATATTTTCAAGGACAAATTTCTTCAAGTTTTGCGAGTAAATAATCAGCAACTAAAAACATTCACCAAGTGTGTGCTGCTGTTGATTCTTTCTCTCAATTAAAAAGTCTTCCAGAATATCTGTAAACAAATTTTAGTTTAAAAACATTTTGAAATTGTTTAATTTCTTCTAGTAGTTGGGACATGGTTTAGTTATTTAGATAAAATAATTTTTGTTCACAACAAAATAATTAATCATCAAAATATTTTGTTAAATATAAAGGAAAACTTATTAAAAATATTTTGAGTTTTTGGAGTAGTTAAAAATACACTAACTAAACTAAACCAAATTCAAGTTATTATTATTAATATAATTCAAGTTAATCAAATAATGTAATAAGGAGTTTCGGGTTTTATAACAAAAGTAAATAATCCTAAAAAAAATAATGAAATTTTTGGATTTAAAACATTTGTTAAAAATCACATTTTAAAAGAACTAAAATTTGATATTTTTCATTTTTTATTTTCTTGAATATAAATATTAGTTCATTTTGATTTT
This sequence comes from Candidatus Altimarinota bacterium, assembly GCA_028719245.1. Taxonomy (GTDB): domain Bacteria; phylum Patescibacteriota; class Gracilibacteria; order BD1-5; family UBA6164; genus UBA7396. Next base: position 1,682 of record JAQUKG010000014.1, read on the forward strand.
AAAGTAAGATACCCTATATAAATAAGATATAAAGCTCAAAGAATCTTTATAACATTAAAAAGTAAAATAGATTTAGATATTATTATTGCCAATCAAAACAGACAATACAAAATATGAATTCAAACTCAAAGTCAAATTCACATTGCTGTAATTATTCAAGATTTTCTTCAAAAAGATAAAGAATTTTTAACAACCATTATAAAATCTGGTCAAGGACTTACAAGTCATAAGATATAAGCTGATAATATTGTAATAACTAATGTTGTATACATAAATTTAATTATTAACTATAAATATATTTTATTATAATATTTTTAAATTTTTTGCAAAAAAATAAAACTAGATTTCTCTAGTTTTATCCTAATTTCTTTTTCAACAACTCATTAAATATTTTTGGATTTCAAGCTCCTGCTGAAGCTTTCATACATTGTCAAACTAAGAATCAAAATATTCTTTCATTTCAAGATTTATAATCTGCAATTTGAGTAGGATTTAAGGCTATTACATCATCAACTATTTTTTCTAAAGCTCACAAATCATTTTTTTGAATTAAATTTTTCTCTGTAGCAATATTTCTAACACTTCATCCATTTGCAAATAATTCTTCAACTACTATCTTTGCATTTGTGCTTGATAATTCATCTGCATTTACCATTTTTATCACTTCACTAAGTTCTTCTGGAGTTATGTTAATTTTACTAATATCGTCTATAAAGTTTTCTTTCATTAAAGCTAAAATGACAGTTGTTATATAAGCACAAGATTTTTTTGAATCTTTTGAAATATCTACGACTTTATCAAAATATTCTGCTAAATTTCTGTCAGATGATAAAATTCTCGCATCATCATCTCAAAGTCAAAAATCATGTAAATATCTAATTCTTTTTTCAACTGGTAATTCTGGAAGTGATTTTCTACATTCTTCAATAAACTCATCATCCAAGACTATTGGCAATAAATCTGGTTCTGGAAAATATCTATAATCCATTGCATCTTCTTTGCTTCTTTGAGTATGACTTATTCACTTATCATCATCCCAACCTCTTGTTTCTTGATCTATTTGCCCTCAAGCTTCAACAATTTTCACTTGTCTAGCAAATTCTGTTTCTATTGCTCTTCAAATAGATGAAAATGAATTTATATTTTTTAACTCAACTCTAGTTCAGAAAGTTGTAGATCAAACCGGCATAATAGAAAGATTTACATCACATCTTAATTGTCCAGCCTCCATATCAGCATCAGAAACTCAAGCATATCTAAAAAGTTTTTGAAGTTCTTTCAAAAATTCCATAACTTCATCTTTATCCTTAAAAACTGGATTAGTTACTATTTCCATTAATGGACTTCCAGCTCTGTTGTAATCACAAAGTGTTTTTCATCCTGCATGAACAAGCTTTCAAGCATCATTTTCTAAATGCATATGATGAATAGAAAATTCTCTAACTTCTCAATTTACTAAAGTTTTTACACTTCAAACTCAAACAATTGGTTCATACATTTGAGTGATTTGGTAACTTGTTGGATTATCTGGATAAAAATAAGTCTTTCTATCAAATCTTGAAATTTTATTAACTTCACAATTCATCATCATACCTCAAATAAGTCCAAGTCTAACAACTTTACTATTTAAAGTAGGAAGCATTCCAGGAAATCACTCGCAAATCGGACAAACATTCATATTTGGTTCAGAAGCTAATGCAACTGCATTTTTACAACTACAAAACATTTTTGTATTTGATTTAATTCTAACATGTATTTCAAGTCAAATGACTTTTTCAAAATCTTGTATTGACATAATAAATAGTAAATAGATAAATAGTAAATAGTAGACAGAAATGTATCTACTATTTTTTGTAATATTATTAAAAAAGTAAAAAAAAACAAGGAAATTTTTAGTTTCCTTGTGTGATTAGATTTTATGAGAAATTTTTATTTAAATTATTTTAATTATCATATGGAATAGTAGTTATTTCTCATCATAGAGGAACATAAGTTAGCCTTTTCCTTCAATCTTCTTTAGAGTGATACATAAGTCTATCAACTATAGAATAAACATGTTCTCTTGGATTTGTTTCTTTATTAACTTGTGGTACTGAAAATTCTTGAATTCAAACACTAATTCAAACTCATTTTGTTGATTTTCAACTTTCTATAAACTCTTTTTTTAAAAAACTTTTACAAACCTCCTCAAGATGTTTTATTATTCAATTAATATCTCATCTTGGTCAGAAAATAATTGCAAATTCTTCTCATCATATTCTAAAAAGTTTATCCTCTTCTCTAAGATTTGTCTTTATAAAAGCAGAAAGTTCCCTTAAAACCATATCTCAAAAAGGATGTCAAAAATCATCATTAATCCTTTTAAAATGATCTATATCAAAAAGAGCAACTATTAAACATGATCTTCTATCTCCTAGTCTATTTTCTAATAATGCAAAAAATGCCTTTCTATTTCAAACTCAAGTTAATTCATCAGTATTAGCTAATCTAATAGCATCCTTCATACTTCCAACTATTTTTGTAATTTTTCCCTCTAATTCTGCATTTTGTCTAGAAATCTCTTCAGATCTAGCTTCAGCTTCTTCAGCTCTAACTCGAGCTTCTATAATTGGTGCTTCGGGATGATATCCGGTCATCATTCAAGAAACACTAGGGAAACCAGTAACTATTCCACAAATTCTTCAAGAAGTATTATCTCTATAATTAAATCACAGTGGTGTAGTATTAACTTGATATACTCAACGTTGACCATTATATCAACTAGAACTAGCATTAACATTCATAAATTAACAAGTTTTTAATAAAAAATATAATATGAAATCATATTATATTTTTTTTAAAAAAATCAAGTAAAAAATTAATAAAAAATTAATATTTAAAGTTTTATTTTTAATGTATTATTTCTATTAAAGTAATGTTTCAGTTTCAGATAATCTTTATTTAATTTCTTCAACATCTGTAATATATCTTGCAAATCTAATATTTCATCATTTTATAATTGGGTCTGGTTGAGTTGTCCATAAGAAAGTTTTTTCTTCTCAAGATTTTGTTGACATGGTGAAAATAACATTTTCATATCATTCTCAAGTCTTTTTTAACTCAGATAAATATTTTTTTACTTTTTCCAAATTTTCTCATTTATATAAAAGTGTCATTATTTCTCAATGTTTTTCAAAATAATTAAGTACTTCTTCGTGTGAATATGAAGTTTCATGTTCTAAAGCATCATTCCAAACTATAGGTTTTAAATTTTCATCATACCTTGAAGTAGGAATTGGATTTAGATTTAATGCTTCATTTAATGTATAATCATTATTATGCTTATCATTAACAACATTTTGTAAATGTAAAAATACTGCATATCAAGCAAGTATAAAAGATTCAAAATAAACTACAGATCAAGGAACAAATCAATTAACTAAAACCATAGATCAACTTGTTAGAGAAAAAGTTAAAAAACTTTGACTATCTATTTTCATATAATCTTCTTTAACTCTTCTAATAGTTTTTAAATAAGCAAAAGCATATAAAAATCAAAGTAGTATTGATTGAATTAATTTTGTTCAATTTAATATATTATAATTTCTAATTTCATTGTATAAATAAACTTGATAAGTATCAGATGTATTTTTGTTTATATTTTGAAATAAAAAAGAAATTTCTTGCTCTTTTGATTGAAATAAATCAGTTTGAAAATATTTATTAACAATTGTATTTGTTCAATACCTTAAATTATCAAAACTTTCATCAATTTTAGTATGAAAAATTTGTGTTAATAATAAAAATATAAGTCAAATAATAATTAGTTTAAATTTTATAAAAAAATAATTTAGTTTTTTCTTTGTAAAAAGTATTTTTAGAATATTTTGGTTAATCATAACTCACTTTAGTTTATTGAAATATTATTTTTTAATTGAGATAATTTTGGATATTTTAAAATTTTTCATTTCTCAACTCTATTTTTTGATTTAGAATAAATCTTTATAGCATTTTTTATACAAACTTTTTGCCTAGTTTCTGGAGTAAGTTTATCTAAAAAGATGTTAAATCTAGAATTTATAACTCAAATTTCCTCAAATGCATCTCACAATACATCACTTCAAATCATTATTCTATCTGAAAATTCTTCTGTTAATTCCACCCAATCATTCATAGAAGTTTCACTTACTGAAATAATTTCATCAAAAATTACCCAAGAAAGATCTACATAAAAACTTTTATATTCACTAAAAAGTCTTGAAATCATTTTTGTATAATATGGAGCTCTTAGTCTACGACTAGCTCAACAATGAGCTAAAATAATTCTAGCTTTTGGAAATTCTCTAATTATTTCTTCCATTTCATATAAAAACTTTGGATAATCAGAAACTCAAGGAGCCGTTATATTATTATGAATACAAATTGGTAAATCATATTTTGTAACAAATTCAAAAAGTTTTCTAGTAGCTAGTGTATTCATTCTTGGAGCTTCTCAATAAGTCATATGAGTTAAATCATCATGTCTGTAAAATACTTCTCAAATACCATAAAAAACTCAAGGAAAAGTTTGAAATGTATTTATAATATGCTCAACACAATTTATATCATTTGGATTGAATCAACATAAAAGTGGAAAAAATCTTTTTCTATCTTTTTGACTTAAACTTAAATATTCTCTAGCTACCATAACATCTGTTTGAGAATTATAATAACACGGATTATCATCATCTAAATAATAATCTGGTCTTTGTCTTTCATTTTCTTGCCAAATCTTTACAACAGGCATTCAAAAAATCACTCAAGATTTTATATTTGAACTATCCATATATTGGATTAGATTTTTCAATCAAGTAGTTTTTCAATTAAAATCAACTATATGTATGTGAGCATCAACAATAGGATACTTGGTTCAAGAAATTTTATCTAATTTATTAAGTTCATTTTCAAAAGATAAAATATCTCAATTTAATTGATTTTTTATAGTAGTTTCAATTATCTTTTTATTTATATTCATAATTATTTTTGTAAAAATTCTAAAAATATTTTTTCTTTATCTCTTGGTAATCTAAGTAAAAATTTATAAAAATCATCTTCTGTTTTAAACATATCAAGTATCTCACTTTTTGTAAACTTTTTTAATAATATTTTTGATTTCTTAATTGTTAATCATTTAAACATAACTAAAAAATCTTTTGATGTTTTTACTTTAGCTTTTACTCCATCTAATCATAAAATATCCATTAAATAATCTTTATTTTCATCTGTTAAATAATGCAAAGTCATAATTATTTCATTTGTTGAAAAAAATAACTTTTTTATAATATCTTTTCAAAGAAGATTTATAAAATCTCTTTGTGATTTTCAGTAAAGCCATTCAAAAATATTTCATAAATCTTTAGCATCATATAAGATTTTTGTAAGTCATTTAAGCCTTAAAATACTAAGCAATTTAATTTTATTTGACTCTTCTGGAATACGAGAAATAATTTCTGCTAATTCTTTTGAATTACTTATTAAATTTATCAATACATCTCATAATTTTACAAGAAACAAAAAAGAATTCTTTTCATTTAAATATTTTAAACAATTCAAAAGTCATCTATAACTTGTAATTATTTTTTCTAAATCACTATCAACTTCCATTAAAATATTCCAATGAATAACTGATGATGTCTTTGAATTTCAAGAAAATATTTTAAACAAAACTTCTAAATCATTCTCATTATTTATTGAAAATTTCTTGTTTGAAATAATAAATTCATACTGTTTCATTTTTAAATTTTAGTAATAATTTAAAGTCATTATAACAATAATACATAAAAAATAAAAAGATTTGTATTTTTAAAATTTTTACTAATATATTTTTGTTATTATTAATATCATTATTATGTCAACACAAACTTTATCAGAAATAAAACCTAATTTAGAGCAAGCTAAAATGTCCGAAGATACAAACACTATGTGAGATACTCTAAGAGTTGCTGAATTAGTTAAAAGTGTATTTTTAAAAGTTCAAAAGGTATTAGAAACTAGAAATTCAGAATTACTTAACAAAGAAGCTTTAATGGAAACTATGAAAAGGCTACTTACGAAAGCTTATATGTTAGATATAACTTTTAATGCCTTACCTAATGATAGAGTTTGAAGTTTTTGAATATTCAGCCTTTGAGAGAAAGAAGAATGAGAAAATAGTTTATATGATTATACTCCTTCTATATGAGTTTTTTTAGATTGAATTCCTGTATTTTTAAGTCAAAATTATGTTGAGGCACTTTGAGCTGATGATTTAGAAACTTTAAAAAAAGAGATAAAAGATTGAACTTATTTAGATAGATACTATACTAAAAAATCTGCTATAAAAGCAAGAGATTTTTTAGCTGATTTAAAAGATTGAGGTTCATATGCTGAACTAATTTTAGAAACAGAAACTTGAAATAAAATATCTTGGAATAGTTTTTGAAGTTCAAACTGAACTAATTGAGTAGAAATTAGATTGTGAAATGACATAACCCACTGAGTAAAAAAATGAACTGATACTAACGACATTTCCCTAAGTCAATACAATTGAATTACATTAGATACTCAAAAAGAAATACAAGATTTTGCAAATCAAGTTAGTTCTATACTAGATGAAAATGATTTTAAAAATCTAGCGATATTTTACCATTTATCTGCTATATTAGATAGAGTTTGGAATGATTGACAACATATAATTAATACTACAGAAATAAATTTAGATTGAACTAGTAAAATGGGGGAATTTAACACAAGATATGCAAGAGCTTTAAAAAGAAATAAAAATGAGATTATTCAAATGTCTGAAGCTTGAAATTTATGGACAGAAACATATGATGAAAAAACTATGTTTCTAATTTCATGACTTATGGAAACACTAAAGAATGATTGATATTATAAAGAAAGTTTTGGTATGCTAGATAGAGAAAGAGTAAAAAAATGGTTTAATTGGTTTAGAGCTTTAATTAAAGATAAAGAATTCTGAATTAATGCAACTTTTTGAATCTGAAATAATACTGTCTCTGAGGAAGATAATTTACTAAACTCAATCTTATTAAATCTTCCAGCCTGAAATTAAACAAGTAATTTTATCTAAAAAGTCCCAATGCTTCGCATTGGGACTTTTTGTTGTAAAAACTATTTCTTTAACTTCAAAATTACTTCCATTTCCTCAATTTCAATTTCTTTTTCTAAATCAGCTTTTTCTAAACTAGAAACGATTTTTGATAAAGTTTCTCTTTCAATATATTCTCAAAATTTTTCTAAAATATTTTCTAAAGTATTTCAGCTTGTAGCTTTTAGCTTTAAGCTTATCTCTATTCTGTCATCAACATTAAAATTTGCTTCTTTTCTTGATTCCTGAATATGTCTAACTATATCACGAGCATATCATTCAAGTTTTAAATCTTCGCTAATAATCGTATCAAGAGCTATAACCATTCAGTTTCAACTTTCTAGTATTTCATTTTCATTTTTAGAAGAATTATTTGAAACAAACTCTATTTCAAACTCTCAAGGTAAAAGCTCAAATTCTCAAACTTTTACATTTCCGTTTTCAAGTAATTTAAAATTTCCTGCTTTTGCTTCACTTATAATAAATTTTACATCTGTAGCAAATTTTGGTCCTATAAGTCTAGCATTTGGTTTACAAATTTGAGAAGGGATTTCTTCGCTAGAAAATACTTTTACTTCTTTTACATTCAATTCTTCTTTCAATATTTCTTTAAAATATTCATCTAAGTCAGTTGTAACTTTTACATAATTTAATGGTTGTCTGACTCTTAGTTTTGCATTTGCTCTAGCTGAAAGCCCAAGTGTAATTATATCTTGAACTATTTTTGTACTTTTATTTAGGTCTTCAAGTATAAATGCGGGATTTACTTCAGGAAACAATTCTAAATGAACTGACTCTTTTTCGCTTAAGTTCTTAAAAATATATTCGCTAACAAATGGCATAAATGGGGCTATGATTTTACAAGTTTCAGTTAATACTTCATATAAAGTATTATAAGCTTGTAGTTTATCGTTTGTCATATCACTTCACCAAAATCTTTTTCTTGATCTTCTTACATACCAATTTGTAAGATTATCCATAAATGCAACTATTGGTTTTGTAGCTTGGTTTAGCTTATAATTATCAAGTCCATTTTTAACTTCTAGGGTTAATTTATTTAACTCTGAAATAATCCATTTATCTAAAATATTTGATTTTTTATAATTAGGCAATTTATAAAGTTTTGATGTTTTTATAGGTCAAACTTGATAAAATGCTTCATCACTTGTTAAATTATTTAAGTATTTATTTATAGGTCTAAATACTCAACCATGAGAAACTATTAATACATTTTTTCTAGCATATTTTTGTTCTATTTCTTTAAATCAATCTATAACTCTTTTTGAAAAACTCTCTACATTTTCTTCAGAATTATTTCTATAAATTTCTGAAACATATTTTTTTATTTGAGAAGCATATTTTTTTTCAATATCTTGATGGTTCATTCATCTAAATTCTCAATAACTTTGTTCTCTTAATGCCTCATTTTCTATAACTTCAACTTCATAATCAAAATAAGATTTCAAAATAGAAGTTGTATGTTTAGTTCTAGTCATTGGAGAAGTAATAATTACATCAAATTTTATTCAAGATGCTTTTATTTTTTTAGCTAGTATATGAGTATCAGATATTCCCTTTTCATTTATATCAATATCATCATTTCATCAATTAACTATTCAGTTTTTATTATTATCAGTTTGACCGTGTCTTACATAAAATATATTTGCATTATTTTTTGGTTCAAATTTATCTATATTTGCATAAGTTGTGAAAAATGAGTAAGTATTCCATAAAGGCAAAATAACTTTTTTAACTACTTCTTCAACTCAACTATCACTAAATCTCAAATCTTGAGCTTCAACTACTGGAGAGTTCATCAAATAAAATCTCATAGCATCAGCTCAAAATTTATCCATCAAAATACTTGGATCAGTATAGTTTTTTAAACTTTTACTCATTTTTTTACCATCTTCAGCTAAGATAATTCAGTTTACTATACAGTTTAGAAATGCTGGATTATCAAAAAGTGCAGTTGAAAGTATAACCAAAGTATAAAACCAACCTCTTGTTTGATCAAGTCATTCAGCGATAAAGTCAGCTGGAAAGCGAAAAGAATTATTTTTTACATTTACTTCAAATAACATTTCTGAAATATTTTCAGTTTTATTGTTAGTAAAATCTTCTAAAAATTCTTTACCTTCAACTAAGCATTTAATTTTTGAAATTACATCTCAATGTGAACATATTACAATAGTTTTCCCCTCATTTTCATTAATTAATTTTTCATATGCTTTTTTTACTCTTATTTCAAACTCATTGTAAGTTTCTCAAGTTCTTCAAAATTTTTCATCTTTATTTCTTAAATAATCATGCAGTAAATATGGTTTCCCTTGATTTTCTCAAACATCTATTTCAGTAAAATCTTTTAAAATAGAGATTTCAATATTTTTATCTTTAGATATTTCTGAAACTGTATCAATACATCTTTGTAAAGGAGACGATACAATTAAATCAATATTTTCATCTTTTAAATATTGCTTTATTAATTGAGTTTGTTTAATTCATAAATCATTTAATCTTGAAGTTCATTTTGAATCTGATAGTCATTTTTCATTATAATCAGTCATCGCATGTCTAACTAAAATTAATTTAGTTTTTTTATCTTGAAATGCAAAAGGATAATGTTTGCTTGCATAAGGCATAGCTCAGCTTTCAAACCAACAGTCAAGTACTTCAGGAATTCTTTTTAGTTTTTCTCAAGTTTGTGGATGTTTTACAAAAATTTCATCAACAAAATGTTTATGTAAATCAACTTCTTTAAAATTATCTGAGAATAAATATTTATATTTATCAAAATCGTTTATATATTTTACATTTCAATTCTCAATCTCACAAATTACATTTCTAACCGAACAATAATTTCACATTTGTCAGACAGCAATTTTTGAAAATTTTATTTTCTCAGGAAAGTTAATTTTCTCAAAATCACTTTTAATATCAACTCATCAAAAAGTTATATGAAATTGAATATCATTTTCATAATAATCTTCATTTTTAGCTTCTAAATTCCATTTCTTATCATACCACTCACTATCATAAAACTCTCAAATAGCACAAGAATTTTTATCAATATTTTTATTTGAGTATTTTCTAGTTATTTCAGCAACCTTATGTTTTAATTCTTTTAACTCTTTTGTTTCTTTTATATAAACTCAAGTCCAAGTTCTAATTTCTCATTTTATATCATAGTAATTGTCAAGCTCTAATTCAATTCAAGAAAAATCTATATTCTTTAATTCATCTATAATTTTATAGATTTCATCTATATTTACAGATTTCATAACTATTGTTGCATGAGGAACAAAGTTATAAGTCGTATTATTATATCAACTTTTATCATCAAGTTTATTTAATTCAATTGATTTTGTATAAGCTTCTCAATCAGGAATTAAACAAATATCTATAGCATAAGACTGTTCTTTTTTATCTATATGCCCAAAATCAACTTCTTTTCAAGAATTAGTGTAAAGATAATGAGTTTTAACTTGATCTAAAATATTATCAGTTCTATTTTGTGGATATAAATCATGATTATCCATACAATATTCAACTCATTTTACATAAGTTCTTAATTTAAATAATGGATCTCAATGAGAACAAATAACAATAGTTTTTCATTTATTTTTTTCTAAAATTTCATTAAACACTTCTTCAATTCTTTTTTCAAAATCTGTATAAGTTTCTCAAGTATTTCACACTTTTTCATTTTTATTTTCTAAATGGTATTTATAGCTTTTCTCCTGAGTCCAGAATTTTCAATTTAATTCTCAAAAATCTAAATCAGATAATCTACTATCTTTAATTATTTCTAATCAAAGTTCTTTAGCTAAAGAATTAACTGTATCTAAAGCTCTATTAAAATGAGAAGAATAAATTATATCTATTTTTTCATTTTTAAATAATTCCTTAACTTCTTCAGCTTGTTTAATTCATTTTTCAGTTAAGTTTGCTATATTTTTTCAATCTAAAAATCATTTTTCATTTGACTCTGCATAACCATGTCTCACCAAAATTACTTTTGTAATCTGTCCATAATCTTTATTTAGTTCATATAGTTCTTCTATACTTCCAACACAAACTTCTGATTTTTTATCTTCACTTTGCCAAACTGGAATTGCTGATCCCCAATATCTATTTCTTGAAATATTCCAATCACGAGCTCCTTCAAGCCATTTACCAAATCTTCCGTGTTTTATAATTTCAGGAACCCAAGTAATTTTTTGGTTATTAGCTACCATTTTATCTCTGATTTTTTCCACTGCTACATACCAAGCAGAAATTCATCTATAAATTAAAGGGGTATCACATCTCCAGCAATGAGGATAAGAATGATTTATAGTTCAAATATTCACTGATATTTTTCTATCTTTTAGCTCAGCAATTACCATTTCGTTAAATTCAAAAACATTAACTCAATTTTTATCTAGTAAATTATAAGTTTTTCCAGAATTATCTATATGAGCAACAAAACCTAAATCTTCTTTTTCTCAGATTATGAAATCATCTTCTCCATAAGCTGGAGCAATATGAACTATTCAAACTCAAGTTTCAGTTGTAACATGGTGTCAAGCTACAACAGAAAATGCATTTTTTCCAAGTTTTATTCAAGTTCAAAGATTTTTTCACATATCATTTAGTTGAACTTCAAAGTCTGGAAATAATGGTTCGTATTTTATACCAACTAAACAAGATCATTTGTATTCACGAAGAATTGAATAATCCTCATCTTTTTTATAATAATCTTTTACTTTTTCTTTGGCTAATATATAAGTGTCTCAGTTAGTTTTATCTAAAAGTTCAACATAATCTATATCACTTCATACAGCCAATCACAAATTTGCATACAAAGTCCAAGGAGTTGTAGTCCAAGCTAGAATGTATTTATTTTCACTATCTTTTACTTTAAACTTAACAGTTACAGTTTTACTTTGTTTATCTTTATAACCTTGATTTACTTCAAAGTTTGAAAGTGGAGTCGTGCAACGAGGACAATATGGAACTATTCTATTTCATTCATAAATCAATCCTTTATCATAGATATTTTTGAATACCCACCAAACAGATTCCATAAAAGAAGTATCCATAGTTTTGTAATCATTTTCCATATCTACCCATCTTCACATTCTCTCAACAACTTTTTTCCAATCATCAACATACTGGAAAACATTTGCTCTACAAGTTTCGTTGAAGCCGTGGACTCAAATTTTGTTTTCTATATCATCTTTACCTGAAATTTGTAGCTTTTTTTCAACAATATTTTCAATAGGTAATCAGTGACAATCCCAGCCAAAATTTCTTTCAACTTTTTTTCAAAGCATAGTTTGGTATCTAGGAATTACATCTTTTATAGTTCCAGCAAGTATATGACCATAATGCGGAGTTCAAGTTGCAAATGGAGGACCATCATAAAAATTGAACTCTGAAGATCATTCTCTGGTTTCAATAGACTTTTTAAAAGTATTATTAGCTTTCCAAAGCTCGATTATTTCTTTCTCCAAATCTGGGAAAGATTGTTTTGGATTTACTGGGTTAAACATGTGTAAAAAAGTTAATTGGTAAAATTAGTTTACTTCTTGTAAGAATCAATTATGTAGAAAATCTGGCACATAAACCTCTATCTTACTTTTTGATAAAGTATGACTAATCAAAAGCTACTTTTCTAGTTTAAAGTCTTTTCGGACAAATAAATTTACTCTTTTAAAATATCTTCAATAATACTAACTTCTTCAAAATTAAAATGTCCGTATCAATTCACTTCTATAAATTTTGCTCAAGTTTGTCTAGCTAATTCTTTTGCTCAATCAATTCTTATAACTGTATCATCTAAAGAAACTAAAATTATAATTTCCTCTACATATTTATTTATCTCACTAAATTTATGTTTCATAGGAATATAAAAATCTTGCACTTCTTTTCTTGTAGTATGAATTGCTGGAGCAATAAGTAAAAGTTTTTTTATATAAATTTGTTTTTCTATAATATATTCCATAGCAACTCTACATCACATAGAATGAGCAAAAATTGTATCAAAACTTTTTACATCTAAACTATCAAGTAATTTTTCCCAATTTTTATATAAAATTTTTTCTCATATTTCAAAATCTGGAGAAAATACTTCTATTCAAAACTTTGCTAAATTTTCTCAAGTCTTTTTGAAAAAATCAACTACTTTGTCAGTTCTTTTAAATCAATGTATTCAAAGAATTTTCATAAGTTAAAATCAAAACAAGTAAAATCTTTTGTAAACTTTTTAGCTCTTAAAAATACAGACATAGAGTAAGGACAAAATATCTTATCTTCATATATCATATTCTCAAATTCTTTAATACTAATTTTAAATACTTCAGTTTCCTCCAAATCATGTCATCCATTATCTCAAACTTTTTCGCAATCTAAACATAAAAATAAGTGTATTCTTCAAACAATGTAGTTGTTATGATTACAATGTCACAAATGTATTATTTTTCATGGTCTATATCCAGTTTCTTCTAATAATTCATCTTTTACAGCATCTTTAACTAATTGACCTATTTTTGCTCATCAAGTTATTAAAGATATTTGATATTCATCTGGTCAGAATTTAAATTCTCTAATATATAGTATTTCTCAATTCTTTGTGATTGGTAATATAACCAAAGCATCTTTACCTAAACTTCTTTCCATACTGATAACATTTCAAGCTTTTCAGTCTTTCTCAAAAAATGTTTGAAAAACTTTCCGAAATCAATTATCAATAATTAGCTTTTTATCTAATTTTTTCATAAAATAAAAATTAATTTAATAAACTCTCCTCAACAATATCTAAAACAAAATTATCAAGATTCTTTACCATATCAAGTTTTTTAGCATTTTCAATACTAAAAAATTCCATACCACCTCATTCTTGTAAAATAAACTTATCAAGATTTTTAATATATGAAATATAAATAAAAGCTTCAACCTCTAAATCACTTCCGTGATAATCAACTATACTTTTATGATTTCAAATATATTTAAAATCAATTAGATCAAAACATAATTCCTCTTTTGTTTCTCTAATAATTGCTATTTCTGGAGTTTCTCAATCTTCAATTTTTCAGCCAAAAAATCCCCGATCAGCAATTCTTTTTGCAATTCATAAACGGTTTTGCAATAAAATTTCTTTTTTGTCATTATAAAAAACTATAAGCGATACTTTTCTTTGATTCATAAACTAAGAATTTAAAAACTATTTTATCTCACTAAAAGTTCAATCATTATTCTTTTGAACATTATGTATATTAAACACTTGTCAATTCATACAAATATAAACTCAATATTCTTTTCTATCAGCTAAAGTATTACAAATTCATATAGCTAATCAAATATTTATATGAGCATCTGTATTTTTAAAATTTTCTGGAATACTACTTCAAACTAAAACTATAATTTTATCTTTAAAATATTTATCAAGTAATTTTCAAGTATCAATCATAGTATCTGTTCCATGTGTTATAATAATTCTATCATTCGCAACTCATTGAACAGTATCTTTTACACTAACTCTATCATATTCGTCCATATCTAAACTATCTTTTTGCAATAAATCTATTATTTCAGTTTGAAATCATAAATTAACAAGTCTTAAAATTCTATATATTGCTGGTTCTCAAAAAGTAAAATAATAGCTTCATTTATCAACTGAATAATCTTTATCAATAGTTCATCAACAAGTTATAAATGTAATTTTTTTCATATAAATTTATTAAAAATTAAATAGTTTCATCATAAACCCAATCAACATAACTCTCATTAGCTTCAATTTCGTATTTCACTATACAAGGAATTTCATAAGAATGTTTTTCTAAAATAAAATTTTTTATTTTCTCCCAATTTTCACTTCTAGTTTTTAGTATAGAAGCGATTTCACTAGAATTTTCAATATTATTTTCCCAAACATAATAGCTTTCTACAGTAAAAGTATTTCCACAAGCTATAAATTTTCTTTCAAGTAATTCTTGAATAATGCTTTTTGCTTCATCAATACTTGAAAATGTAGTGTAAATAGAAATTATTTTTTTCATAAATTAAAGTTAATCTTTAAAAATCTTTTTTCTTATTTCATACAATATAACAGTCTGTATATAAAAAATTATTACTGCCAAAGTCATTGCAACAAAAGCTCAGATAAAATAATTCTTAAATAACGGTGGAATATAAAAAGTAAGTAATGGATAAATAATAAAAATTTCTAATATTTGTGGTGGTCAAAATTCAAATCATAAATTTCTTACATCTTTTATTAATAATTTTAAACTATATTGCATTTTAACTTTTATAGTATTTTTTATTTCGTTTAATAACATTATTCAAAAATATCATAAATAATCTCAAACTATAAGCAAAATTCAAGATAAATAGTAATTTCTTGTAAGCTTAAAAGTTAAAAAACTTAATAACATTGCTAATGTATATGAAACTAATTCACTAAGCCAATATCTTTTAATCCATTCTTTTATCTTATTTTTAATTTTCATAATTCATAGATTTATTTTTTAATATTTTCTACTAATTCTTCAAAATGTTGCATTCTAAAATGTCATTTATCTTGAAAAATATTATATTTTGAATCTTTCAAAATCTTTTGCAAATCCAAACATTGTTTAAACGGAACAACTTCATCATCTTCACTAAAATAAAAATTTGTAATATTTTCATATTTTCTAAAACTTTCTAGTTTTTTATCAAATTTAAAACTTCATAATTTTTCATTAGGTGTATTTTGACTTGCCGGAGCAATTAAGTGAATTGCAAAAATATCTTTTTCAAATTTATTTTCATTTAAATATTTAAGTAAAAATATTGCTCAGTTTGAATGTCAAACTAAAATATCAAAATCAGAAAAATATTTTAATGCTTTTTCAAACATTATCTTCCAATATTTATATTCAGCAAATCTTTTATTTGGCATAGGAATTCTTATAACTTCAAATCATTCTCACAAATCTTCTCACAAATTATCTTTCCACCTTTTTTCATCTATTTCATAAGGATTAAATTCTAGTTTATTCAAATAATCTTCATAATTTTTATAATTTGAAGCATCAACTCATCATCATATAACAAAAACTTTTTTACTCATATTCTTTAATAAATTCTAAAGCAGTTTCTTTATAATCTTTGTCTTTTAATTCTAAATACAAAGTAATTTCTTGCAAAATATCATCTATTTCATCTAAAATTACATCTGGAATTCCAGATGTATACATATATTCCAGAATATAATCAAGACTTTCAAAATCGTCAGCCTCTAAAACTTCTCTTATCTTTTTTAGATAATTTTCATAAATTTCTTTGTTTATCATATTTTTATTAGTTAAGCATTAATAATGAATGAATTTTTTCTTTTTCATGTTTTATAATAGCAAGAAAAAGAGGTATAATAGGTAAATCTTCTCAAATTAAATTTTCTTCTATTTCACATAAAGTTTGGTATCTTAAATATAAATATCCTCTATCAAATCAATCTCATAATTTAGGATCTAATAAAAATTCATCTATATATAAAAATGATGGTCCAGATAATTCATCCATATTCTAATCTATAAAACAGCTAAAACTTCTATTTCAACCAAAGCTCCCTTTGGAAGTTTTGCAACTTCTACTGTGCTTCTTGCTGGTTTATGTGGAAAATATTGTCAGTAAATTTCATTTACAATAGCAAAATCATTTAGACTTTGTAAAAATATTGTAGTTTTTACTACATTTTCATACTCAACTCCAGCCTCTTTTAAAACTTCTCAAATATTTTTGCATACTTGATGAGTTTCAGTTTCAATTCAACCTTCAACTATTGTCATAGTTTCAGGATTCAGTCCGATTTGCCCGGAACAAAATATTATATTTCAAACTTTTATAGCTTGACTATAAGGTCCAATAGCTTGTGGAGCTAATGATGTAGATATTGTTTGCATATTAATATAAATTAATGAATTAAAAGATTCAAAAATTAAAAGATTTTTTACAATTTAATTTTTTAATTTGCAATTTTTTTAATATTCTAATCTACTTGATTATATCAACAAATCAAAATACATATCATTATCAGTTATATCTTCAAAATGAATTCAAGCATGTTTTAATTTTTCGCTTAAAATTAAGAAGTTATCTTTATGACTTGTTTGAATTCAAACAAATGCTGGAGCTTTTTCCTTATTTGATTTCTTTAAATATTCAAATCTTGTTATATCATCATCACTTCAAAGATAACTTAGAAATTCTTTTAAAGCACCTGGTCTTTGTGGAAAAGAAATTAAAAAATATCTTTTAAGTCATTCGTATTTCAAACTTCTCTCCTTTACCTCTGGTAATCTCTCAAAATCAAAATTTCATCAACTAACTATTAAAACAACATTTTTTCATTTTATCATTTCCTGCACTTCCCTATCTTTTAAAATATCGCTAGATAAAGCTCAAGCTGGTTCTAAAACAAGTCAATCTTCTTTTAAATATTCCATAATCGTAGAACAAATTCTATTTTCTGGAGATAAATAAATTGGAACTTTAGCATTTTTTACTATCTCAAAAGTTTTATCTCAAGGTCTTTTAACAGCAGCTCAATCAACAAAAGTGTCTATTTTATGTAATGTTCTTATTTCTCAAGCATCTATAGAATGCTTCAATGTTGGAGCTCATAGTGGTTCAACTCAGATAATTTTAGTATTAGTTCAAGCAAAAATACTAATCATTCAAGAAATCAAACCACCTCAACCAATCGGACAAATTATATAATCAATATTTCATTTTCATTCAAATTGCTCTATTATTTCAAGTCAAACTGTTGCTTGTCCGGTAATAATTCTCTCATCATCAAATGGATGAACAAAAGTTGCTTGGTATTGTTTTTCAAAATCACGAGCTCAAGATAATGCTTCATCAAATGTATCTCACATCAAAACCACATCAACAAATTCTCCACCAAACTTTTTAGTTTTATAAACTTTTTGCTCTGGAGTAGTTAAAGGCATAAATATAGTTCATTTTATTTGAAGCTCGCGACAAGTTATAGCAACTCATTGAGCATGATTTCATGCTGAAGCACAAACTATTCCGCTTTTCTTTTCTTCATCGGGGAGTGAATTTATCAAATTAAAAGCTCATCTTATTTTGTAAGATCTAACAATTTGTTTATCTTCTCTTTTTAGATAAATATTTGCACCATATTCATTTGAAAGTCTTGGAGAATAATCCAAGTAAGTGGTTTTTATAAAATCTTTGAAGCTTGACTTTGCTTCTTTTATAGATTGTAAAGTTATCATAATAAATTAATTAGAAAATATTTTTTAGTTAAAAGTTTATTTTTTTTCTTTTATATTCTCAATTGTTTGCTAATCTTGGATTTCTTGTAAAAGTAGAAATAACTTTTTAATTGTTGTTATGGAATTATTTTTATCAAAAACCATATCTCAAAAATGTATACAAGCATATTTTAAAGAATCCTCTCAAATTATGTTAGCAATTCTTGGATCAATCCATCTCATTGCCATTCATCTATGCAAAAGTGATGCTGTAAAATAATTTACAAATTTCTTTTCATCAATTTCATATAATTTATCAAATTCTTTATATTTCTCTAAAAATCATTCAATAACTTTTTCTAAAAATATACTATTATTCTCAAGATATCCTGCGATTACAAAAAGTCAGAGATGTCATAATAGATTTGCTAACATAAAATCTGGATCGCATTTTATAGCTCTACCAAGATCAAAAACCATACTTTCTCACTCATTATCAATGGCAAAATTTTTAGGATCTCAATCTGTCCAAGTTATATATTTATTTTCTTGTAAAAAGTCTTCTTCTATTTGATTATAAAAATCCATTCTTCAGTTATATAGTAAAACTTTTAATTCAAGAAATCTTTCGTTAAATTGTGATTGGGATGATTCTATTTGTATATTTACATTCTGTTGTAAATCTTTCCTTAATATTGCCAAAGTTTCTCCAAGTTTTTTAGCAGAATTTATAGAAATATCCTTTTCTAGTAAACGAGTTTGTAATAATTTAAATTTTTCATCAGTAAAGTTATACATCACTGTTATACTACTTTCCGGAAAATGTTTTATAATTTTTGGTGTATTTGAACTTAAAATATTTTGTATCAAAATATCAAGATTTTGTGTAGCTTGTGCATTAAAAAAGCTTTCTTCTATATCTTTTTTAGAAAATATTTTACTTTTTTCTATATTTAATTTTGTATATTTTACAACTATATTTGTTTGTTTTTTTGTTGTTTTATCAATAAGCATTGCACTATAAACATCTGACACAACTCCTCAAGCAAGAATTTCTTTTATGATTATCTCCCCATATTCAGACATAAGTTTGTTAACCTTTTTTTCAATTTGTTCTTTAGATAAATTCATAAATTGTTAAGTTAAAGAAATAATTATGCTCCATATCTTAGATTGTGTTCTTGCAAAAGTTCTTGTTTTTGCTTTTGTTTAATTTCTTGCCAATCATTTCAATTTCAAGTTCAATCAGTTCAAATTCTCTCACTAAACTTTTTATAACATCTTTCAAAGACTTTTTGAGGATTTATCATATTTTTTTGTTCTAAAGAATGAAGTAAACACATATAATCCCAAAACACATCTCAAAGTTCATCTTCTAGATAAACTGAATTGTCTTGCTTAAACTCATCTTTTGCTTCATTTAATTCACTAATTATTCAATCAAAATAAGTTATTGGTCAGTTATAAAAGTTTCTATTATTCACATTATGTAAATAATTAATTCTTTGACAAGAAAGTTCTTTGATTCTTTTAAAAAAATTTAACATATTTTGAAAAATTAAAAAAGCACAAAAAAATATATTTTTGTGCTTTTGGTTCAAATATTTATTTGAAAGGTACCACCTAAAGCTTTAGATTTGACAAATCAAATCTCTACTTAATTTAATTTTGATTACGAAGTTTTTAAACTTCGAGAGGTTCTACTTGAAAAAATCTTTCTTCCTCTAGCTTGTGGTTGATAGCCACTCAAATGCTTTTAATTAAATTTATTATAGACAAAAGTTTAGGATTGCAAATTTTTTTAATGTTTTGGTAATCATAAACATTCTAAAACTCATTCTTTGTTTATACCTAATCTTACTTCCCCATCTGCTGAACTTGATAATATTTTTACATTATTACTATAACAATTATCTATTTTGGTTTGACTAGGTATTTCATAAGTTCCTGGATTTCAAGAATATAATTTTGTATAATTTGGAGTAGTTTGATAATTTGTTACAACATTTACATCAACATCACCAGCCAAAAGTAGTTCACATACAACTAATCTTGTTCAATTAATATCATCAGAAAGATTACAAACTCCTTGGTCTCATTTTTTATTATAATACACACTACAATATTTTCATTTATCTTTACAAATTGCATTTTCAGCTTGAATAGTAATAGATTCTACAGTTTTACATATTCACTGACTATATCATCAAAAAGCTAATGCTGTTGATAATAAAGTAGATTTAAACAAACCTAACTTCATAAAATAAAATTATAAAATAAGATGCTTTTATACTTTTATAATTTATTTTGTCAAATTTTTTATCATATATTCCCCATCCAATTCATAACCTCTTTTTTCATAATATCATCTTACTCACACTCAAGCAATAACTGCTATTTTTTCATATCAATTTTCTTTTGCAATTTCCTGAGCTTTCTCAATTAATTTTTTTCAAAAACCTAAATGTTGTCAAAACAAACTTCCCCTTTCTCAAATACTTAATTGATCTCAAAAAGTATGTATTTCTCTTATAAGTGCTGAATTTTTTAATTCTGGAAGTAAAGAATAAATTTCATTATTTTCATCTTTTTTTGGTAATCTCAACCTTAATAAACTAAAAATAGTTCTATCTAGATTATCTTCAAAAGTCAAAAAATATTCTTTTCAATCACTAGCTTCATATTCATAAATATTTAGTTTAGCTTCTGACGCTACATTTTTTTTATCTTTTATTTCTCTATGTCTTATATCAACAAGTTTCACTCATTTTTTTTGTAATTTTTCTTCAACTAGTTGCCTTAAATTACTCAAATGACTTCCGGCAAGGATTTCAGATGCTGGAATATCTCTATAAGTTCTATTTAAACGAACATATTCAGGAATCATTTCCTCCAAATCGGCTGTTAAGTTTATTAAAGTTTTATCATCATAAGGCTGAAATCATCCATTTTTCCAAATATCAGTTAATTGCGATTTATCTGTCACAACCATTGGATAAATCTTTAGTTCATCTGGCCTAAATAGAGGATTTTCAAAAACTTCTCTTAAAGATTTTCTATCAAGCTCTGGAGTTGAGCCAAGCAAATTTGGCATCATATGAGCAACAACTTTAAATCAAGCATTTTTTAGAAGTTTTGTTGCATTTATGCTTTCGCTGTTCCCATGTCATCTTTTATTTAAAATATTTATTTCATCAATTGTAGTTTGGTATCATATTTCAACTCTTGTGATTCAGTATCTTCTAAGCTCAAATATTTCTTCTGGGGTTATCCAATCTGGACGAGTTTCTATTGCTATTCAAATAATTCTACATCTAGAAGTTTCATTTAGTTTTTTAGCTTCTTCCAAAGATTTTGATTTTTTTAGTCAATAACCTGCTTTCAATTTAAAACTTGCAAATTTATCAGTTGATAAATCTGTAGTTTCAATAAAATCTTTCATCTCATCGTAAGTATTAAAAGCATCATAAATTCATTTTATAAATTCATCTTTATAATTTTTTGGATAAACTGACCAAGTTCAACCTATAATACGAACATCATTTTTTTCTATTTTATGTCATGTTATCTCCAAAGCTCTAAGTCTGTTATGAATTTGCAAAATCGGATCAAAATCATTAAGTTCTGCTCTTTGAACTGCTGGTTCATTTGGAATATATGATTTTGGTAAATTTTCAAAAGTTGGACAATAAATACATTTCCCGGGACAAAAAAATTCTTTAGTTAAAAGACTAATTACAGTTACTCAAGACAAACTTCTAACTCATCTTTTCCTTATAACTTTTCTAAAAGGATTATTATCGTCAATAATTCAGTCTCTTACTAAATTATTATATCTTTGAATTATTTCTATTGTAGCAATAGGTTTTTGCAATTTATATGTTTTATAAATTTCATTTTTTATTTTATGAAGTCTATCTTTTGTTAAATCTTGCTCTTGCAATCAAGCGAAAATTATTTTATCAATTATTTCTAGTTTGTTTATCATTTGGAATTTTAAGAATTAACATATTTATGAACTGCTGAAGCTATAAGAGTTTGATATGGAATTCATTCTTGTTTTGATTTTGCTTTAAGTTTTTTTATATCATATTCTAAAAGTCTTATACTAATTGCTTTTCTTTTAGAATATTGCTCTTTTGCT
Source organism: Candidatus Altimarinota bacterium (assembly GCA_028719245.1). Classification (GTDB taxonomy): domain Bacteria; phylum Patescibacteriota; class Gracilibacteria; order BD1-5; family UBA6164; genus UBA7396. The sequence goes on from JAQUKG010000014.1 coordinate 24,189, forward strand.
ATTTTTTGATATTTAGCTATTTCTTCCTTTAAATTTGGAATACTCCTAGTTTTTTCTTCATCAAAACTTTCAAAAAAATCTTTTTCTTCATCATCTAAATATTTTATATCATTATTTGTTATCATATTAAATTAATTATGAATTAAATTATATTTTTTAAGAAGCCTTCTATCTGGAAAGATAGTTTTTAGAAAAATCTTATTTTCATTTTTTATAAAAGGTATAGAATAAATATAACCTTTCATTTTTATTATAAACATAAATTGATTTGGATATTTTATAGTATTACTATGTGGAATAATATCCAAATCAATTTCTGCATTTTCTATTTCTTCAATCACTTCCTCAAAAGTTATATCTCTTTGAAGTTTTAGTATTTTATTTTTTTCAGGACTAAAATCAAAAATCATACATTCTTATTTAATTTTTACTAAATTTAGTATATTTTAAAGATATACAAAGTCAAATTTTTAGACTAAAAAAGACTTGAAAAATTCAAGTCTTTTAGGTTGATTATATATTATTCTTCAATAAAATATAAATCTATATTTTCATTTGTTAGTCAATTTCAAAATTCTATATATTTATCACTTAATCATCAATCATTTTTAGCTTTTTGTTTTCAACTATCTGTTTCCATACAACTAGCTACTACATATTCATCAAAAGTTTGAGAAACTCAATAAATATATCAAAACTCACAACTATCAATTATTTGTCATTCATTAACTTCTTTTGGAAAAGTAGTTAAAAATAATTTTAAATCATCTTTTAATGTTTCATTACTTGGATAAGATCAAATATCAAAATAATATTGTTCAATAGCTAATTGTATTATTTTTAAATCATTAAGTCTTTTTAAATCTCTTACTTCTGCTGTTGTTGTAGTTACTCCAGTATAACCATTTTGTGAATTATCTTGAATATATTCTCAATAAAGTGATTGTGAAAATTTTTCAACATCAAAATCTTTATAATCTTTTGGAGCTTCTATTTTTACATCATTTTTATAAGTTCTTTGAGCTTCATTTGTCATATTAAATTTAAAAATATCTTTTGTTTTATTATTTATATTTAGATAAACATTTGCATTGTTTTTATCATTTCTGGTGTCTATTTCTAAATTAAAATTTCAATTAAATTCACTGTTAAAATCATATTTAGCATCATATTTTAAATAATTTATTTCAACTTTTCAATTTCAATTTATAACAAATTTTCAAGTATATGTATCTTCTAGTTTTAAATATGTAGTAAAATTTGAATTATTATATCAAACTTTTCAAACTAAAAATGCTTTTTTATTTTTTAT
>JAQUKG010000015.1 GCA_028719245.1 Candidatus Altimarinota bacterium
TCTCAATCATTTCTAACAGCATATATCATAATTTCTACCTCCTCAGGCATTAATATTAAAGTGGTAGTATTTTATTTAAAAATTAAATTTGTCAAATAAAAAGTATTAAATACAATACAAAAAATAATTAATATTTAAAATAAATAAAAATGAACCAAGATAGATTAAAAAAAATGAATTCTTTGTTGTGAGAAATAGTTAGTAACTCTATTTATGAAAATACATTAGAAATTCAAAATAATTTTTGATTAATAACAGTAAATAGTGTTAATTTAGCTAGTGATATGTGATATTTAGATGTTTATGTTAGTTCAATTAAATCTTGAGAATTGCTTTGTAAGACTTTAGCAAAATATGCTCAAAAAGTAAAAGAAGATATAAATTCAAAAATAATTCTTAGAAAAACCCCAATAATTAGATTTAGATACAATGATGAAATAGAATTTTCTTCAGATTTAATATCAAAAATTGAAGCTCTTGATATAAAAAATATTTAATATTTTAGAATATGATAAATAAAGTTAAACAATTTTTTATAAATTATACAAGAAAGTTTTCTTGAATTAAGTTTAAAAAAAATCTTAAAAAAGAAAAATCTAAATTGTATATAACAAATACTAATAATTCAACATTTAAATCAAATAGAAATAAATTTAAGTTATTTAAATCAAAACTAGAATTTGAAAATACATTTTGAGAAATAAAAAAATTAAATTTGTATTATTATATAATATGATTTTTTTTAATATTTAGTAGTTTATATGTTTTATTTTTTTCTCATTATTTTTCTATAAAAAACATAGATATAATTAAAGAAGATGATATAATCAATATAGGTTTGTCTTATAATTCAATAGAGGATTCTAGATATAAATCAATATTAACTGAAGATAAACAGCAAATTAAAGATAATCTAATTGCTCATCAACCTAATATAAAAGAGGTTTATATTAGAAAAATATTACCTGATAATATTAAAATAATATTAAGTTCATATAAAGGTTTATTTTTATTTAGCAGAGATTGAAAATCTTATATTATAACCGAAAATTGAGTTGTAGTTCCAACAACAAAACAAAAAAATAATTTAATTAGCATAAATATTAAAAATACCGATAATTTATGAATTATTGATTATAAACAAGTTTTTAAACAAGATTATATTCTAAAAATTAAAAACATTGTTGATAGAATTAATGAAAAAAATTTATTTATAAAAATTAAAGAAATAAATTATTATAAAAAAGAATCTGAACTTCATATAACTTGAGAAGACTGAACAACTATACTTTTTGATTTAAATAAAGATTCTCAAATTCAAATAGAAAAATTAAATATCTTTTATAAAGAATATTTCAAGAAAATAAAATTATGAATAATATATATTGATTTAAGAATTAATGAAAAAATATATTATTGTGCAACTGATAATGAGTTTCAGTGTAGATTAAATTTAAAAAATATTTATGACTAAAAAATAAAATAGAGAAATAAAAAGTTTATTATTCTAGCTAAAATATTAATTACTTTTAAATTAAATCTTAAAATTTGCCAAAACTGCTTTTTTCATATAATAAGCTAAATTTTAGCTTATTATTTTTTTCATGTGAAAACATTTTATTTTTCCACAATAAATTTAGGGTGTTCTAAAAATCTTGTTGATTTAGAATTTATGATTTGAAATATTTTTAATTTATCTAATGAAATTGATATAGAATTTTTTACTGATCCAGACACAAAAGAAGTTGAATATTTAATAATAAATACTTGTTGATTTTTATCAAGTTCTAGAAAAGAGGCAGAAAATCTTATTAAAGAATATGATGATTTAGGAAAAAAAATAATTGTAATGTGATGTTATAGTGAAGTAAAGGATGATGAATTTTTATCAAATTTAAAGCATTTGTATGCTGTAATTCCTCATAATGAAAGTAAAAATTTGGATTTAATTTTTAAAAATAAGTCTCTACAAACTTTAAAATCAAAACTAGCTTGAGTGAAACAAGAAAAACTAAAAAAATATCTAAAAAATATCGGCTGAGATAATATTTCGTCTAAAGCTTTTATCTGGCAATCTCAAGATGTAAGAGCTTATTTAAATGCAGATTATGGTTATGAATATTTAAAAATTTCTGAATGATGTGATAATAACTGTAGTTTTTGTATAATTCCAAATATTAGATGAAGACAAAAATCTAGAAGTTTAGAAGATATTTTAGCAGAAGTCCAAATTATGATAAAATCTTGAAGAAAAGAAATTCAAATCATTTCTCAAGATTTAACAAGATATTGAACTGATATTTACAAAGAACCAAGACTTTTAGATTTACTTGAAAAAATTGATAAATTGGATTGAGATTTTAAATACAGACTTTATTATTTATATCCAGATATTTTAACTTTTAATCATCTAGAAAGACTAAAAAATCTTAAAAAGATGCTTCCATATTTTGATTTACCATTTCAACATATTTCACCAAAGATTTTAAAATTAATGTGAAGATTTTATAATGAAGAACATATTTACAAATTTTTAGGTTTTATAAAAGAAAATTTTAAAAATGCTTTTATCCATACAAATTTTATAGTTTGATTTCCTTGAGAGGAAGAAGGTGATTTTGAAAAATTAAAAGATTTTGCCAAAAAATATGAATTTGATAGTGTTTCTATGTTTGGTTATCATGATGAAGTTTTAGCTACATCTAATAAACTTCCAAATAAAATAAATGATAAAATTATTCAAGAAAGAGTTTTAGAATTAAGAGAAATACTTGAAGAAATTTATGATAAAAAATATGAAGAAAGAATTTGAAAAACTCACATCTGATATATTCATGAAATATCTTGAAATAAATTATGAGTTAGACCAGAAATAAAAGCTCCAGAAATAGATGAACTTGATTATATAAAAAAAGAAAATGTTTTAAGTGAAGAAATTTGAATTTGAAAAAAAATTGAATATAGATTATAAAAAAAAGAATTGAAAAAATAAATATTTTAATATAATGAGAATTATTATCGTTTAACTATAAAATTATGAAACATGAATTACCAAAATTACCTTATGAAATAAATGCTTTAGAGCCATTTATTTCGGCTGAAACTCTAGAATTCCATTATTGAAAGCATCATAAAACTTATGTTGACAACCTAAATAATCTAATTATTTGAACTGAATTTGAAAATATATCTTTAGAGGAAATTATAAAAAAAGCCCCAGCTTGATGAATTTTTAATAATTCTGCACAAGTTTGGAATCATAGTTTCTATTTTTTATGATTAACTTCAAACTCTATAAAAATTCCTAAAAAAAAGACTTTAGAACTTATAAATAGAGATTTTGGAAATTTTGAAAATTTTAAAGAAACTTTTAATAAATCTGCAATTTGAAATTTTGGTTCTGGTTGGACTTGGCTTGTTTTAAATTGAGATTGAAAACTTGAAATAATTAATACTTCAAATGCTTGAACTATTTTAACTTTAGCTGAAAAAAAACCACTTTTAACTTGCGATGTTTGGGAACATGCATATTATATAGATTATAGAAATGCAAGGGTTAAATATTTAGAAAATTTTTGGAATGTGGTTAATTGGGAAAGAATAGAAAGTTTAGTTTTAAATAAGTAATTATTATTGTATATTTCTTAATAAGAATAATCACTAACTTCCCCCTAAAAATCACAATATTTCATTTTTTATTTCTGTTCTATTTTTTGAGTTACTTGATTAAATTTACTTAAATTCATATTTAATGCTTCTTGAGATAAATTTTTATATTTTTCAAAATCTGAATTATTTCAATTATGTAATTTTCAAGTTAATGCTTGCATCATATCAACTGGTCCTTCTTTACTTCAAGAAACAGCTTGATTAAATATTTGAATTAATAATTTTTTAGGTCAAATTTTATCATATTCTGGAAATCATAATCAAAAATCAGTTTTACTAAAATCAATTTTTGGCTTACCTATTCAAGAATTTTTACAAGCTAAAATAAATTTATCTTGATTTATATTTATTAATCAAATATTATCAATAAATTTCAAAGTATCACGAGCTTTCTCATCTATCTCTTTTTGTGTTTCAGAAAAATTTGGAATTCTTTGTTTTTCTTCTTTTTCTATCTCTTCTTCTTTTTTAATATTTTCAAAAATTTGTTTATAGAAATCCAACCTCTTTTCTAATTCTTTAATTGTATCTTGGAGTATTTTAATATCAGCATTTAATTGAGTTTCATCGTCAGATGGAAATTCTTCAAGACTTCTCTTGATTTTTTCTTCTTTCTCTGTTAATAATTTTAAATTAGTTTTTGTCCTATTTAAATCACCAAATGTCTTTTCTGCTAATTTTTGAATATTTCTTTTATTTTCATTTATTTGTGTCTGTTCATCATTTGGTAAGTTAGAAATTAAATTATTATATTCACTTTTAAGTTTTTCTTTCTTTGCTTCGTATGGATATTTGGTTGGAAAGTTTTGAGTTGTATTTATTTCATATCAATCTTTTACTATGTATTTCTCTGGTGGTTTATCGCTACTCAGCTTTATGACTTGATCTCAAGAGGAAATAACATTTCAATTTGGACTTATCTTTAAATCTCAACTTGATGTTAATGAAGCTTTTGTAAATTCTATTTCACTTTTTAATATTCAAGGAGTTTTTAAAAGTTTTATTTCTAAATCTTCTGGAGATATTTTTATTATTGGTATTTCTCGAAGCTCAGGAATTTTTAAAGATAATGCTTCTAAGCTTTCATAAGTATTTTGTAATTCAGGATTGGTTTTTAATATTATATCTTTATGTTGTCTTAAAGCTAATATTTGAGATAAATTATTAAGTTTTTCTTGGTCTTTAGATAATTCAGGATTAGATTTTAATTCTTCTTTGAACTTATTACAAGAATCTATAAAGTCTTGATTTTTTTCTATTCAACTTTTACTTAAAATTTCATTTTTAAGTTTTATTGCATTAGTATAATTTTCTATTCATTCATGATTTTCTTTTTCATCTATTTTATTATCTCATTCTTTTAATCAAGCTTTTTCTTCTTTTAATCAAGCTTTTTCTTCTTTTAATCAAGCTTTTTCTTCTTTATATTTAGAAATAATTTTTCTTATTTTTGAAATATCTATTGGTAAGTTATCCTTTAGCTCTATTATAGAAGTTTCACTTGAATTAATTATATCATATAAATCCTTTTTATCAGCATCTCAAAGTTTTAAAACTTGATCCATTATATCATCATATGCATCATCTGGAAACTTCTTAGATTTTATGATATTTCCTATTTCTTTAAAGTAATCTTTAGGTTGAGTGGTAGTATCAACTTTTTTTTCTACTTCTCACATTTTTTTATTTTTATTTTATAAATTTGCTTAATTTTAACATAATTTTTAAAAAAAATCAAAAAAAGCTCCATTTTTGAAGCTTTTATACATTTGCATGTTTTTTCATAAAATCTAAAGTAACCTGTATAGCTTTTATTGTCCCTTGATTATTTGCAGGATCTTTTAATAATTTTTCTAATGTACTCCTAATTTCTTTTAATCTTGCAACTTTTTGAGAAAGTGTTTCTTGTATAGAAGATTTAATTTGTTCATCTTGAGTTGTATTTAGTAAAACAGCTAACTTTTTGACATCTTCTGTAATTGATATAGCTTCATTTCATATGGTAATAATACTTCTTCCAAGTTCTCATTCTTTAGCTATTCTTTCTCATTCTTTATCAGCTTTAGCTAATCTTTCATCAGCTTTAGCTAATCTTTCATCAGCTTTAGCTAATCTTTTTAAAACTTGACTATAATCTACTTCTCATCTATAAAAAATATCCATTTTGTTTGCAGCATATACTCAAGAATCATTAAATTGTGGTAGTCATGCTTTTTTTAAGTCTTGATTTCACATTTGAGAAGTTTTTTCTGTCGTTCAAGTTGATCAAGTAATTTCGTATTTAGTTATATTATAGTGATTTCAATTATTATTTGTTAGTAAAGTATACCAAACAGCATTTGTTGAAGTATCAGTTGCTTGAGCATCTAAAATCTTTCTTCATTCTTCAGTATTTGGATTAATATTTTGAATATAAGCTAAAGAAGCTGCAGTAACAAATAATAATCTTCTAGCTTCGCAGCTATTAAAAATAAGTTTATTCATTCAATCATTTACCATTTTGTTTACATCATCATAAACTTTTGCATTTAAAACTCAACTAGTAATTTGTTTATCCCATTTTGCATATATACTTTTCCATCTTCTTTCTATTCTTCCAGACGATGAAACATAATCATTTACTGCTTTATCTCAAGCTTGAGATTTATTTTCTCATTGTTTTAACCATTTACTTACTTTACTTGGATCTTTACTATCAACAAATATTTGACTAACAAATTCTTCATATGAAGCTTTATCTTTGATATTTACTTGCATTTTTTTTCAATCTGGAACAGTTTCTGATAGACTTCAAAGCATAAAATCTAAATCTCTGTTTAAGTCATTTCAAGCTTGTAAAAACTCTACTCAAATTACCATATTTCAAGTTTTTCAATTTAAATAATCTTGAAGAAACTGAGGAGTATCTTTTCAAAATTTTTCAACTTGACTATATCAAGCTCAAGGATCAAATCTAGTTGTATTTCAATCTTCAGCAAAAACTGGAGAAGGTAATCACAAAGCTAAAGCCAGAATTGCTAATCTAGATTTTTTAACAATTCATCCACAAACTTCCTTAAAAACTAATTCTTTTTCTCATTTTGGAGCACTTTCAACAGCATCAACACAAGCTAATTCCTCTTTAGTAAATCAATCTCTTTTCATTCAAAGACTTTTTCATCAAGATAATCAAGCCATAATTTAAAAATTAAAATATAAACTTTTTTCCCATTTTACTATAATTTTTGTTTTTTTCAAATAAATTTAACATAAATTTAACTTTTTTAGATTTATTTAATTAATTTATGTATTATAAAAACAAAACTCAAATATTTTATTATTAAATAAATGAGTTTTAGATTTAAACATTACCTTAAACTTTAAATTAACTAAATCTATTATTATTGGGGTATTTTTTTACTATCTGAATATTCTCATAAGAATCTTGATAATAAAGGTGGTGGTGAATTAAATATTTTTGATGTAAAATTTACATTCGTTCAAACATCAACATATTCTCCCCTATCTTTTATATAAGTTCTTTTTGAAATTAAATCCGAAACATTTCAATATAAAGCTCAATTTATTACTAATCTATTCAATGTAGAAATAGATTCTCAATTTATATTTCATCAAATATTAATCAAAATTGCATCAATATTTGAAACAGAATTTTTTATAATAATATTTCAATTTTTGATTACAAACAATATATTATCATTTGAAATTATATCTCAAGAAATTATTAAATCTCAATTTTCAATTATATAAGTTTTATTTCATCAAGTTATGTTTTGAGAAAATAAATTTACATCTCAATTATGTATAAAAACATTATCAAAAGAATTAAATTTATCAGTTGGTAAAGTATTAATACTTACATTTCATAAATTTGATGTGACTCAACTAAAATTTTTAGTTTCACTATTTCATTCATTTTGTGAAATATTTATTATATTAGTATTAGAACTAGTTTTAACATAGCTTGATAAAGGATTTATTCACAAACTAGCTAATATTAAATTTTTATTTACATCTGGGTTTAATAATGCAAATCATCAATTAGATAAATTACTTACATCCGAAAAGCTTGTTCAATTTAATAATGAAGTTCATCATCATAAAGTGCTCACTGTTGGTTTTGCAACTCTTACATTTAAAGTTGATTTTAAAAATGTATCCATATTTTGTAATCACTCTAAAGTTGTAATTATTTTAGCAGTTCAATAATCAAGGTAAGACGGAATATTTGATATATTTGTAGTAAATTGTGTATCACTTATATTAATCTGTTTAATTCATCCTAATTTATTAACAATTCAAACAACATCTGAAGAACAAATATCATTTCAACTAACAACATTAAACGAATCAACTCATTTATAAACACAAAGTTTTTTATCTAAATATATGTCTGATGTAGAATTATTTTGAATAATTGCATTTGAAGAATTTAAATTTCAAAACAAACTCATTCAATCTCATAAAAGTATATCTCAAGTAGGAATTATATTTATATTTCATCAACTTGGAGTTGTATCTTCAAGTATTTGACAATCTGATTGTCTACACCAAGCTGGCCAAATATTAGTTCAAAAATCACATTCTTCATTTACTCATGCAGTATTTGGTCTTTGAAGTATTCAATCTCAACAATAATTTCATCAGCCTCAAGATGAAGATGATGGAGTTATAGTTTTTTTACAAGTTGTAGTATCTGTAGCATTTGTGGCTCAAACATAACATTGAGCTGTATAAGTTCAATCAGAAGTAAATGTATAACTTCATCAAGCATTAGTAAATGTATGAAGTAAAGTATTAACTCAATTTGTAGTATTCCTTATATCAATTGTATATTGGCTTGAAGATCAATTACAACTAAAGGTTGAAGTTAATGGAGTAGTTCAAGAAATTGGAGTAGCTGTCAATGAATAACAATAAGTTCATCATCATCATCAAGAAGTATAACTTGTAGAACAATTTCATCAAGTTATTCAATTACAACTCCAACTATAATTTGTCGTATTTCAAGAAACTGTTGAAGAAAAATTTCAAACAATAGCTCAAGATTGACAAAGTCAAGTAGTTGTTGAAGTCACTGTAGTTGATACTGTTGTTCAAATTCATCAGTTAGAACATACTGGAACTGAATAAGTTGCAGAACAATTTCATCAAGTTAATCAATTACAATTCCAACTATAATTTGTCGTATTTCAAGAAACTATTCAAGTAAAACTTCAGATAGTAGCTCAAGACTGACAAAGTCAAGTAGTTGTTGAAGTTATAGTTCAAGTTAAAGTTCATCATACTCATCAATTTGAACATGCAGAATCTTGTGATGCTTGAGTATAACTAGCAGAACAATTTCATCAAGTTATTCAATTACAAGACCAAGTATAATTTGTCGTATTTAAAGAAACTGTTGAAGAAAAATTTCAAACAGTAGCTCAAGACTGACAAAGTCAAGTAGTTGTTGAAGTTATTGCTGAATTTTGAGTTCATCATACTCATCAATTTGAACAAGTTGATAAAGTATAACTAGCAGAACAATTTCATCAAGTTATTCAATTACAACTCCAACTATAATTTGTTGTATTTCAAGAAACTGTTGAAGAAAAATTTCAAACAGTAGCTCAAGACTGACAAAGTCAAGTAGTTGTTGAAGTTATTGCTGAATTTTGAGTTCATCATACTCATCAATTTGAACAAGTTGCAGTTATAGGATGACAAGTATTATCACATCATCCATTTCACCATCAAGTATGAATTGTATCATTTGGATCACAAGTTTCTCAATTTGAAGTATCTAGAACTCAATCTCAACACCAAGAAGGAAACATAACATAACACTCTTTATGATTTATTGGAGTTGGATTATAATATTTTAATCAAGAACTATTTACCCAATACAATTGACTATTATTTAAAGTAGACATTCAATTAGAATCTGTTGATTCTACTCAATGTAAATATGAGTAATTTAAATTTACATTATTTGGTCATGTAGAATTAACTTCATATTGTCTTAAATTATATTCTACTATTCATACTGGAATATTTTTACTAGATATATTTTGATTCCAAGTAACATTGTTTACAATAAATGCAACAGTATCTTTATTTCAATTTATTCAAGCATTACTAGGAACCCGATTTAATGTCAGTCAAGCATTATTACTTCAAACATAATTTCATAAAGTATAACTCATATTTGCTTGTATATTATGAATTTTAGCATACGAATAACTTGAATTTGTGCTGAATAAATATTCTCTTCAATAAATATTCAAGAAATAATCCCATAATCAATAACTTTGTCACTTATAAAATTTGTAATCAAAATATCAACAAGTGTTACAACTTCATAAATTCGAATAATAAGAACTATATATTCAACTATTACAATCTTCGTGAATAACTCAAGCAAAAACACTTAAATTTAAATTTAGTAATATGAGTAAAAATGAAACTCTTATAAAATTTTTCATATAAAATCTATTAATAATAAATCATTTATTTTATATCTCAAGCTCAAGAGTGCTTTAAGTATTTGATATTAATAATTTTATCTGAATTGTCAAGATAAAATTTATTGTAAAATATAAATCACATTATTAAAAGCAATATTAATGAAATCATTATGTATACTATTTTTTTCATAATTTATTAAAGATTATTATCAAGAAAAATCTGATCATCAACCTTTTCATGCATTTGTATTAGATCATCATGATCAAGTAGTATCTCATCAACCATTATCTTGTATAGTATTAGTTTGTGTATCAGTAGATGATTCATTAGAAAATGCTATTCAAACAGTAGCTTTATCAAAATGAGTTTCTGAATTTCACATATCTCAAGTTCAAGTAATATCAGTAAAGTTTTCTATAGTTGTTACTCCTCAAGTTTTTCTAGATAATTTTCCATACAATATAGTAGCTCAAACATTAAAACATTCATTTTCGTTAAATCAAGCCGCAAATGAATAAAAATCTGTTTTAGTTCAAGTTATTCATAATCACTTCATTTTATCACCAACATTTCAAGTTAATAAATAATCTTTATATTCTTGAGTAGTTATTATATCACTTCAAGATAATTTAAGAGTTTCATTAATTGATTTTAACCTTCTTTCTAAAAGATCTTTTACTTGTTCTAACATAAATTTTTTAGTTTCTGGTCTGTCAATTGAACTTAAATCTCAATAATATTGAGTATCAGCTGAAGGTATAGGAATTAATCTATGTTTTCAATTAAATGGTGTAGCCAAAACTAAAGAAGTTGATCAAGATTTACTTGCATCAAGTTTTTCAGAAAGATTATGTCTTTCATAATTTCATCAAGCTTTTAACTTTTCAGTTTTAGCTTTTGCAATTTCTTGTGCTATTTGTTGACTACTTCAAGACATTTTACCTAAATCTGCTGTTTCAACTGCTAAAACTCTTTCTTGTTCTTTTACTTGTTTATCATTAAAACTTACTTTGTTTCAATCTCTTTTCATATGGCTATCTCCCCAAGTAAGTTTAGCTAATATAGAGGCTACAGCTATTAAATTATTTTCACTAATATCATTTTTCACAGTAAAATAATTTTTAACTTTATCATTTATAGCACTAATTAAATTTGTTTTATTATCATTATTATCTGGATTTCTTAAAAATGCTTCTACTTTATCGATTAATTGAGTTAATCATTTATCAACTCATTCACGAACTCATTTATACATAAACTTTTTTAATCATCCTATATTTTCATCATTAACCTCAGCTCAAGCATTTCTAAGTCATTCAATTGTTGATAATGATATAAGTTCTTTTGTTTTTTCAGTTTCAATTTTGCTATTATCTTGCTTAGAACGAATGTCACTTTCATTATTAGAAACTTTCATTTCAGTAATATGTAAAACACCGAAGTTATCTGTATAAGTAGATAATACTTTATAATAGATTTTATTTCCTGAAGTAAGTTGATTTCAATTAACTTTTATAGCATCTCAAGTTAAAGGTTTTCACCCCCCCCCAACTATTCAATTTAAATCAGTTCACTCTGGTAAAGTAATTGTTTTTCATTCAGGTCCTGGTATGATATTTTTTTCTGCTATCTTAGCATTTTCTTCTGCAGATAATTTATCTAGTTTTTCTGTTATAGATCATTTATAAGCTCAACTAATATGTTGTAAATTTATTCATAAACTCCATAAATTAGATGCAAACATTCAAATACTTACTCAAGAAATATGTATTCAATTATTATCTTTAGCTAAATCTACTTGATATTCTTTTACAGAAGCATCTATCCAAGCAGATAAAACTAGATTTTTTAGTTCAGCTTTTTTATCAGCATTAATATTTTCTCATTCAATTTTGGCAATAGCTTTTTGAAATATATCAAAACCCGCTTTTAATATTTGGATTTGTAAAATTTCTGAAGAGTTTGGATTTTGTCCAAATTTCTTTTCCATTTCATCTAAAGCACTTCAAAAAGCATCAATTTTGGTTGCATCAAATTTTCAATCATTTCATAAAAGCTTTTTAAATAATGTTTTCATACTATGAACATTTACTTCTATTGAGTCAATTTTATCATTCCAATTAATATTAAGTCTAGCTATACGAGAAGTATTTTTAGTTCATAAATCAATTCAAGCTCATACACTAGCTCAAATAACAATATTTCATTTTAATTCTCAAGACTGTAAAGCTAAATTATTATCTTTAATTGTATAATCAACTCAAACATTTGAAGTTAAAGGTAAAGCAACTCAATTTACTCATAATATACCATTTTGATGAATTCATCAGTTCATTTTTAATTTTCAATCATCTCACAAAACTTTTTGAAAAGTTGCTATATCAAATCATAAAACCAAAGTCGGTCAAAGTTTAGTATTAGTTTTTGAAGTTTTTGTTTCACTTAAAATATTTCAAGCACTATCAACAATTCTATTTATAGTTTCTTGAGTCATATGAGAAATATTTACTCATAAATATGCCTCAATATTTGTAAAATATGCTACAATCCAATCATCAAGTAAATCTTGAGCTTGTGTAGGGCTTGCTCAATTACCAGTAAGAGAATCAAATATTTTTTTATATGCTGGAGTAGTTTCTAATTTTCATTTAGCACTGTCTAAAATAGTTTGTCTTTGGGTTGCTTTTTCTACAGTTAACTCAGCTACTTTTTCTCTAGTAAATAAAATTGCTTCTGGATTTCTAAGTAAATTTGCATTTGATAAAGCAATTTTTATAAATTGAGACAATAAAGCTTGTAATTTTTTATCATCAGCAAAAGCTTCATTAATTTGATCATCCTTAACTCAAACAACATTTTTAATAAGATTTTTTAAAACTGGAATATCATTAATTTTACTTAATGTATTTCTAATTTGTAATTCTGTTAAAGCTTCAGCATTTGCATGCTCTCACTGAGTAAATACTCTACTTAAAAATCAATCATAGCTTTTACTATTTTGCCATCTAAGTACTCAATCAGCCTTAGAGCCTTGATCATTTCATCAAACATCTGCTATATAATCCAATAAACTACTTAATTTATTTTTATCAAAAGTTTCTACAAATCTATCATTTTGAATAACGGTTCATGATTCTTGTAATAAAAAAACTTTTTTTAAAGAATCTTGGCTTAAAGGCTTATTTTCAGCTAATGAATTAAAATCATCTCATAAGAACTTTATTAAAAAATTTCTCAAATCAGTTAATTCATTTCTTGGATATTTAGAAACTCAAAAAATATAGTCAACACCTTTATCTTTAAAAACTTTAACTAAATCTTCTCTAGTTGGAAGTATGCTAGATTCAACATTAAATCAAGTAAATTTATCATAATTATCTTTAACAAGTTGCACTAAATCAACTAACTTTTGATTTGGTTTTCAATCTTTCTCAAATCAGTGTAATAATGCATAAGAAGCTGAGTTAACTGAAATAGAATTAAACTCTGTTCACTGAGATAATTCCACAACTTCTTTTTTCTTTGTTTTAGGAAGTGGTTTTGATAATTCTTCTGAAAGGACTGTTCTAGCTACTATAGCTACATATTTAGCTTTTATCTCATTATTCATAAAATTATTTAGCATATCTAAATCATCCTGAGAAAATCATATTGCTTGTTCTTTTCATTCTCAATATATATGAGTTGCTCTTACTAAATTAGCAATTTTACTTAAAGCTAATCTTCTTAAAAAATCCCAAGTTCCAATATCTGTATCATCTAATATATTTTTATCTCAGGCTCATATTTTAGATAATTCAGTTAAAAATCTTTTAGCTAATTCTTTTCAAGGTCAATCTTTAGATACATCAATTTTTTTAGAATTAACTAAACTTGTTAGTTTTCATAAATCAGCTCAAGCTCCAGTTAATTCTTGAGAGGTAACTTCTTTTTCTTGAGGAGTATTACTACCTACTAATAATTCATTTCAATTATCTAATGACATAATTTTTATAATTAAAAATTAAATTTATTTTTGTTTTTCCTATTATTTCCCCTCGTCGCCTTTCTCGAGAGAGGTTAGGGGTGATGGCTTATTTTCTTACGAAAGCCAAAATAGTTTTTCTATTTATAAATACTATTCATATTAAAAATGATAATACCATAAAAAATAAAATTCATTCTGGTCCAGTTTTAACTTTAGTCATTTCTTTTATTTCTGGTTTTTTAGTTGGGATTTTTTCCTCAACAGGTGGATTTATAACTGTTTCTCAAGAAGTAAATAAAACACATTCTTTATGAGAATTTTTATTCGTATCAACTTCTCAAGAAGGTAATATATTATAAGACATAATATCATAAATCATCATTCAAGCTCATTTTCATTTTGTTCATACTTTTTCTACTTTATATCAAGCTCACATACTTGATTTAATCCAAGAAACTTTTTGTCAAGCTGGTAAAACATATCAATCAAAATCATTGTCTTTTAATGCCTCAAATTCTTTAGTATATTCCCAAAAAGTATCATCATTTGGTTTTTTTGTAAATTTAGATCCATTTAATGAATTTAAAATAGGAAGTTTTATATCTTCTTTATACATTATTTTTTTGTTTGTTGTATCATTATTCCAAGTATCATCAAATACTGACAAGACATCTCAAACTTTTACTTCTCATCAAGCAAAACATTGATTACAAGAATTTTCTCAAAATGAACTATTACTAGAACAATCTACTGTTGTATAAGCTCAATTAGCCATACCTATTAAACTTAGTGATAATATACCACTTAATAAAATAACTTTTTTTAACATATATTTATAATTAAAAATTAAATAACACCCTAATATTATCATAAAAAATAAAAACTGTCAAAATTTAGACAGTTTTTATTAAAATTAATATTTACTTTTTTAAAATTTTATTTACAAATAATTGCTGAATTATCATAAATATAGTTCATATTCACCAATACAATCATACTCAAGCAAAAAAACTATAAGTCACAAATGCTATCATAATTGGCATTCAATATAACATAAATTTATTTAACATTTCTGGATCTGGCATAAATTCTGAATAGCTATTTGAATCTTTCTTTTTTTCTAATACAACTCAGGTTTTTTTATTATTTTGGTTAGTATACATCATGGAAAGTTTAACTTGAATAAACTGTAAAATTCAAACTAAAATTGCCAAAATTATTCAACTTATTCATCAAATTCAATATAAATTTATTCAAAAGAAATTAGATGAAATATTTAACATATTATAATCTCATAAAAATCAATAAAGATAATATATATTAGAAGTATCTTGTATTCAAACTATTACATTATATATAACCAATAATATTGGCATTTGTATAAGTAAAAGTCAACAAGATCACATAGGATTTACTTTTTCATCTTTATAAAGTTTCATAAGTTCTACTCAAAGCATTTGATGATTTCATTTATGTTTTTCTTGAATTTCTTTTATCTTTGGTTGTATTACTTGCATTTTTCTTTGACTTACCATCATTTTATGTTGAGGAATAAGTAAAATTAGTCTAATAATAATAGTTATGATTATTATTGCCCAACCTAAAGAATAACTAGTAATTTCAAGTAAAAATGCCATTAAATTATATATTGGTGCATAAAAAAAGAATACAAAGAATTTTCCGAAAAATCCTCTATTTTCAATTTCAAATTGACTAATTACATCAATATTATCCTTTTTTAAATTTATAAAATATTTTCAAATATCTTCAAATTTTGAAAAATCTTTTGAAAAATCTAATTTATAAGTTTCTCAAGATTTTATAACTATATTTTCACATTTATAATATTTTATAATATTTGAGTCCTTTTTTATACTGAAATTATCACAAGTATTGAAAGTAAATCAAGTTAAAGTTTCGTTTTTTATATCAACTTTTATAGAAGCTGGAATTGTATAAGCACTTTGAGTATTTATAATTATAGTGTTTAAAAGTTTATTTTCAGTTTCTTTCTTAGAAAATAAATTTATAGTTAAAAATATTAGTAAAAATAATAATAGAAAATTAAATATCTTATCTTTCATAATTGTTTTTTTAGTTAAATATAATTAAATTTTTTTTAATAAAAAGTTTAAATCTTTTTCAAACGATGTTATACTTTCAAAATCTTTTTTATCAAGTTTAATTTGTTTTTTTATGATAAAAACAAAATCTTTTTGCATATTTTTTTCTCAAAAATTTATTTTTCTAGAAACTAAATCATAAAATTTTCTTCTAAAAAAGTTTCTTGAAATATTATTATTTACAGTTTTTGCTCAGATCACAATTGCAAATCTGTTGTATGGTAAATTATTTATTATACTATTTGAAACTATTCCAAACGAAAAAAAAGGTTTTCAATATTTCAAAACCTTTTTAATTTGTCATTCACTTAATCTAAATATTTTTTTTATCATTTTAAAAAATTATTTTTTTCTAGCGATATAATTTCCTTTTCAATCAAAAGGTGATTTTCTAGCAGTTCCTCAAGCAATTATATGAAGTTTTGCCTTACCATCAACTAATTGAAATCTTTTTGGATAAGAAACAGTTAATTCATGTCTTCATTTTCTTCTTCTATCTCTTAAAACTTTTCTACCTCATGTAGTATTACTTCTTGATAAGAATCCATGAACTCTTAATCTTTTTCTTTTCTTTAATTTTCCTAACATAATATTATAATTAATAATTAACTCTTAATAATTAGTAATACTAATTATTTTTGATTTTTACATTTAATTTTTTCAGTTAAATTTTCAGTTGCCTTTACTAAAAATTAATGAAAGCTGGCACATTTTATTTAAAAAAGTAATAAAGTCAAAATTTTTATTTAAGAAACTCATAGCCGATATAATAGATATAAATAAAATTCAGAAATTAATTATTTTTTCTAGCTTGTGCACTTAGACTTTTACTTAAGCACATTGTGGATCAAGTTCTTCATGCTTTTATAAATTTTATTATAGCCTTAGGATCTTTAAATCTTTCAAAATATGATATTTTTGCTTGAATTAACTTTTTTAACCAATCTTCATCATATATACTTGCATAAGAGAAAAATTTTCATTTTATTTTAAGTGCTTGTCAATCTTCTGAAGCACAAGTTCTTATATTTCAAGCAGTATCAATTACAATTTCGTTTAAATTTTTTAATACTTGTGGACAAAGTATTCAATCTCTATTTTCAATAGTATTAGGTTTAAGTTCATCTTTATTAGGTAATTTAACAATATTTCATCATCTTCAATATCAATTGATATGTCAAAGAACTCAAATTAATTTAAATCATGAGCTAAAACTACAAATTACTCTATCATTTAAAACGGTTATTGATGGGTTTTCTCTTTCATATCATTCTCTAATTAAATATAAAGAAACCCCTTTAATAAAAGTCTCAAAATCTTTTAAAGTATCTAAGTGATTATTTTCATCATAAAAAACCTTTAAATATACATTTAAATCTCTTTCTAACTCTTCCTCAGCAATATAATAATGAAGAGAATATTGCATTAAGACTAATCCAAAAGCATTATTATTCCTTAATTCATAAATATCTTTATCCTGCTTTCATTTTAATTTTACATACCTATCAAAACTAACATCCATTTTAATATTAAAACTCGGATATAATTCTTTTAAGTCTCTAAGTCATTTATAAATTTTTTCTAATTTTCAATCAGATGGTCATCTACTAACTAAAAAAAAGTTATAAAATCAATTATCACAAAATAATTTTAATATTTCATACCAATCCTCCCTATTAAAAAATTCTCAGGATGCCAAAAATGATATTTTTCAAATTTTATCTTTTTGACTTTTTAACTTTTCTACAATAGCCTCTATTTGACTAAAAGAAACTTTTTCTTTATCTTCTCAGCAAGAAAAAGAACAATGATCACATTCATAATCACAATATTCTCATAATGATATATCAACATTAAATCATCAATTATATCTGATAAAATCGGTAAAGTCATCCTCTGTCGTAAAATAATCAGCATATAATGCTAAACTACACATATCAATTATTTCACTAGGGGTATAATCAAAAATACTAGCTTCTGGAAAATATTTAGTAAATACAGCAATTTTTCTAACTAAATTTAATATATAGAACATATCTGTATTTTTTTCAATAATTAAATCATAGTATTTGATTAAATAATTAAAAAACGACTGTAAATCTAATCATATTAAATTAAATCATTTATTTTCATTCTCTATATATTTATCTAACTCATCTAAATTTGAAGGATAATTTTGATTTAAATAAGATTTTCTAGCTTTTTTATTTGCATCTATTGTTTTATATAGCAAGACTCTTAATTTTTCTTTATCCTCAGACTCATCTAAATCAAAAAATCAAGGAAAATATGAATCAATTTCTGAATCTATTCATGTTAACACAATTTGAACACTGTTTGAAACTCAAGCTCTTATATTTCCTGGAACTTTAGTTAAAGAAGCAATTAAATCTATTCCATCTCAAATTAAAAGAGTCATATTTTAAAATAATAAAAATAAGAGATTATCTTATATATTTTTTCTATTTGTCAAAAATTTAATTAATTTTTTCAACTAAATCTCAAATATTTTTAATCTTTATAATATTTACTTTTTCTTTAATTTTTATGTCTATATCTGGAATAATAATATTTTCAAATCATAATTTAATTGCTTCTTTTATTCTTTTTTCAATACTAAAACAATTTTTTATTCTTCAAGTTAATGATATCTCTCAAATAAAAATTGTATTTCTTGAAATTGATTTATTTAATTTTGAAGAAATTATTGAAGCTCAAATACTTAAATCTATTCAAGGTTCATCTACTTTTATTCATCTAACAATATTTACATAAACATCATAACTATCTAAATTTACTTTTGAGTATTTTCATAAAACTGCTAAAATTAAATCAAGTTTTTGTGTTGCTATTCATCTTGCACTTCTTTTTGGGTAACCAAATTTTGTATAAGTTGTTAAACTTTCTATTTCCACAACTATAGGACGACTTCATTCCATAGTTATACTTAAACTAGATCAAATAGTTTTGTCATCATTTTCACTTGAAATAAATTCAAGTCCAGGATTTGATAAATCAGCTAATCAACTCTCTCACATTTTAAAAATTGCTATTTCTCAAGTTGAACCAAATCTATTTTTCAAACTTCTTAAAATTCTTATATCTTCATATCTTTCTCATTCAAAATACAAAACTGTATCAACTAAATGTTCCAAAGTTTTTGGTCAAGCTAGATTTCAGTCTTTATTTACATGTCAAATTAAAACAATTACTGTATTTGTTGTTTTTCAAAAATCAACTATTTTTTCAGCTATTTCTTTAACTTGGCTAATACTTCAAGCAGTTCAATTTATATTATTTGAAGTAATAACTGAAATAGAATCTAAAACTATTAAATCTGATTTAGTATTTTTAAGTGTTTGTAATATATTTTCTAAATTACTTTCACAAAGCAAAGAAATATTATCTGAATTTATTGCCAACCTTTTTGCTCTTGAAAATATTTGATTTTCATTTTCTTCTGCTGAAATATAAATAATATTTCAATCTATAAGATTTCATAATTGTAAAGCCAAAGTTGATTTTCAAATACCAGGTTCTCAAGAAAGTAAAATAATACTTCAAACAGTTATTCAACCTCAGAGTAAATTATTTAATTCATTTGATTTAGTAATTATTTTATCTTGATTTTTTGGTAAATCATTATTAATTTTTATCAAATCTTTTTTTATTCAAGAAGTTTTAGAGTTTAATTTTGTTTCTTTGAATTCAACTAAAGAATTCCATTCTTTACAAAAACTACATTGCCCAGCCCATTTTACAGCTTCATTTCAGCAATTATTACAAATATACATAAACTTAAAATTTAGAAACTAAAAATTAAAATAATTGTATGAAAATTTCTAAAAAAGAAAGTGATTTTTGCATTTTACTAAAAAGTATGTTTTAATAAACTAGATTTTAATTTATATAAATTATGAATAGAGAAACAAAACAAAAATACATTTATGAAATAATCTCAAATTTTGTTACATTAGAAAAACATGCTTGAAATGAAAATTCTAACATAGATGATTTTAAAGATGTTTGAGAATTGCTAATGAAATTATCTGATGAAGAACTAGAAAAGCTTTACAAAGAAGTTATGAATATATATTTAGAAACTTATAAAAAAATGACAAATACTCTTTGAAATATAAAAAAACAAATACTAAAAGAAACTGAAAAACTTGATATAGAAAATGAAGAAAATCTTTTAAATAATTTTAATTTTTAATTTTTTATTATGGGAAACTTAGATTGATTACAGCAAGTTGAAAATCTTTGTAGGGGTTATGATAGCAATCCAAATACTAACTTAGATAAACAAGTTTGAGAAGCATGATATTGATTTAATGAAAAACTTAGAAAAGTAACTTCTTATATGAATTACCTTCCTTGAAGAGAACATGTTAATGCTAGTTGATTACAATTAACCTTGGATACTAAATTAGGATTATTAATTCCTCAAATTAATGAAGATGCTAGTAGTTGATGTTTAGCAGCTGCAGATGCTATAAAATATGCAACGACACATTTACAAAGTCAGTCACTAGCTAATAGCTATGTAAAAGAAAATTCTCCTAATTCACCATCTCAGAAATTTGGTTGATATTTTAGAAATTTAACTGCCTATGCTACTTGAGATAAATCATTAGCTCAAAAATAATTTATTAAAAATATATTTATGTCCGACCCTATTAAAATATATAATCCTGAAACTTGAATTCAAGAAAGCTTTCCTATTAATAAAACACCTCCTTTTACGGAAGCATCTAATCAAATGGTACAATTTTTTATAGATGATAGTATATTAAGACAAATAGTTAAAAGTATATATGAATGAAGATTAAAAACAATTCTAGAATTATATTCATTACTATGAGATTTAAAATCTCAAAATGCCAGATCATATTTAGAATGATATATTATGGAATTAACTCAATGACAAGGTGAAATACTTAGATATTTAAGGTATTCTTTATCATTTGATAGAGAGTGAAGTGATAATTTTGATATAAAAATTAAGTGAAACTTAAAATGATTTCCACAATATTTTATTGATGGATTACATAAATTTTCTCTCGGAAAACCAGTATGAGATATTATTGAAAATTTATCTCCAGATCAAGATTATACATTTACTTTTTTGATATGAAGATATAGAAATTGAGATTATTATATAAAAGATATACTAATAAAATAAAATTTGCTTTTGATAGTTTTTTTTTTATAATTTACAAGCCTTTAAAAGCCCCGATGATGGAATTGGTAGACATGTGGGACTCAAAATCCCATTTCGCAAGAAGTGCGAGTTCAATTCTCGCTCGGGGCACCAATACAAAGATTTAAGTAAATTATAAAAAGATCCAATGCAAACACACATTGGATCTTTTTATTTCTCAATAATATTTTAGAAAAATATAAAATTATGTTTTATTTTTAATTCAAATAAAACTAAGTATTGCAATTGTTGTTATAGAAGCAGAACAAACTAAACAAGAAGGACAAAATATTCAAAGTAAAAATTCATTGTAAATAATATAACTATTAAATAACATTCATCAAATTCAAAGTCCAAACATTATTTCAAAACTTTTTTTACATTTTTTAAATATTCCAAGTAATGCTATAATAGTAATCAAAGGATAAACTATCATTGCTATTTCTGGAAAAGGAATTCAAAAAATCCAAGCAAAATCAAAGCTAAATAAACTACTACAAGATAATTTATCATTTATATCACAAATCAATTTCTCATACTCTCAAGCTCTAAATTTAAAAGCTGCAATAGTTAAGTAAATCGCATTTCAAAAAGAAATTAAAGCTAATAAAATAATTGTGTAAAGTTTTTTCATTATTAATTTTAAATAAATAAATTTATAAATATACTATATAAAATAAAGCTTTTAAGTCAAAAGATTATACTTTTTCATTTATAAAATTTAAAAGATTTTGTTTAAAAATTTCTTTATCAAATTTCATAGCATATTCTCTAATTTTTCTGTAATCAAAAGTCATTTCTTCAAATTTTTCAATAGCATTATTTAAACTTCTAACTGATTGATTTTCAAAAAATATTCCAGTTTCTCAATTTATAATTGTTTCTGTTGCTCATCATTTATTATAAGCAATTACTGGAGTTCCAGAAGCCATTGCAGCAATTGGAACTAAACCAAAATCTTCTTCTGGTGGAAATAAAAATGCCTTAGACCTTGAATGAATTTTGTTTATTTCTTGAAGAGAAAGTCATAATTTCCAAATAATATTTGATTTAGATTTTTGCTTTAATTCTCTATAAAGTTTATTATCAGTATTTGTTGAGATTATTATATTTTTTCAATTTTTATTAAATGTTTCAACTATTAAATCAAACTTTTTATAAGGAATACACCTTCAATTATAAAAATAATAATCATCTTTTTCTTCACTAAATGGAATTGAATTTACATCAAGTCCAGGATAAATAACTTCTGAGTCTGATTTATAATATTTATTTATACGACTTTTTGTATTTTTAGAATTTGCAATAAAATAATCTACCCTTTTACTGGCTAGAAAATCCCACATTCTAAGTTTGTGAACTATTTTTGGCATAAGCCATTTTGCAATTGGATTTAAAAATCCAAATTCTGCCATACCTAAATATTCATGATAATGACTCCAAAAATATCTAGTTGGAGTATGACAATAACAAATATGAATAGTTTCAGGTTTTGTAATAATTCATTTACTTTCTGCACTTGATGAACTTATTACAATATCATATTCACTTAAATCAAAACTTTCAAATGCAAAAGGTCTTAAAATTAATGCAAGTTTATGAGATTTATTTAAAAATGGAATTTTTTGGATAAAACTTGTTGTGATTTTTCTTCATTTAAATATTTCATTTCAATGCATAAAAAATACACTTGTAAAAATATCAGCCTTAGGAAATATCTCAAGTATGTGCGATAAAACAAGTTCAGCTCAACCAAAGTCTTTTAACCAATCACAAACTATAGCAATTTTTTTGTTTTCTAAATTCATATTAATTTTATTAAAAATATTGTAGATTATATTTAAAAATCCCAAAAATCAAAAAAGTTTTGATTTATTAAAACATTACTTAAAATACCAAAAATATTTCTTAAAAATTAAATAATAAAAACTTATGACTATATTTACAAAACTTTACTCAAAAGATAAAAAACAAGCTTTAAAAGATATTTTGCAAGAATATCATAAAAAATGATTTTTGATTGTAAATTATTTATATTTTGCAAATCTTGTTTCAAATTGAATTATTTGATGAAAAAAAATAAATAAAGATTTTCTAAATGCTATTTCTTTTTGAGATTTTTTGCTTCCAGATTGAATTGCTTTAAAACTATATTATAAAAAATATTTTCAAATTGACTCAAATAATATAAATTGAACTGATTTTAGTAATTATTTATTTCAAAATTTAGATAAAAATGATTTTAATTTAATCTTGTATTGATCTGAAAAAGAAGTAATTAAAAAAGCCAGCGAAAATATAGAAAAAAAATATAATTTAAAAGTAAGTTATTTTCAAGACTGATTTAGTGAATTTAATTTTGAAGTTTTAAAAACTCTTCCAAAATGAAAAATAAATATTTTTATGGTTGGTCTTTGAACTCCAAAACAAGAAATTTGGGTTAAAAACAATATAGATAATATTAGAAAATATAATTTACTTACTTTTACTCAAGGTTGAACTTTTGATTTTTGGGCTTGAAATGAAAAAAGAGCACCGAAAATTTTTATAAATTTGAAGCTAGAATGGCTTTGGAGATTTATTACAAATCCA
Source organism: Candidatus Altimarinota bacterium (assembly GCA_028719245.1). Classification (GTDB taxonomy): domain Bacteria; phylum Patescibacteriota; class Gracilibacteria; order BD1-5; family UBA6164; genus UBA7396. Next base: position 24,005 of record JAQUKG010000015.1, read on the forward strand.
AAAAAGAATTTTAAAAAAGTTTGGTACAGTTTTTATTTGTTTTATTTTTTAGCAAAAAAGAAATAATTTTAATCTTTATAAAAAATATAAGTTAAATAAAAATAAGCTCAAAATAAATAAATAAATATAAAAAATGTTAAATTAAAAGTTAAAAATATATCAAAAAAAGAATGTAATAATATAGAAAAGATAAATCAAATAAAAAGAATTTTAAGAAACTTCAAAGTTAATTTTGTTTTAAATTCTAAATAAACTAAAGAAAAATAATATGCTAATACAGAGCTACATAAAACATGTAAAACAACTGAAAATATATTTCTAGAAAAATAAACAGCGACCAAATCTTTTGAAAATCAGTGTAATTGAAAAAGTTTATTGAAATATAAAAGGTTTTCGCAAAAAGAAAATCATAAAGCCACAAATATCGCATATAAAACAGATTGTTTAATATTTATTAAAGAAAAT
>JAQUKG010000016.1 GCA_028719245.1 Candidatus Altimarinota bacterium
AGAAACTTGTTCTTATGAAAGTATAGAAAATGCTTTGAAACATGTAAATATGTTAAATTTTATACATACACCTTTTTCTAAGCTTTCTGGATGACAAAAACAAAGAGTTTTGATAGCAAAAGCTCTTATATCAAATCCTGATATAATTATTATGGATGAGCCAACAGCTTGAGTTGATTTGGTAGCTTTAAAACATTTTTATGATTTACTTTGACATCTAAATGAAATTCACAATATTACGATAATTCTTGTTTCGCACGATACAAAATTTATTGAAGAAAAAATTAAAAGACTTTGGTATATTGGAAAAAATAATTGTTTGGAATGCAAAAATACAAAAGCACATTTAGAAAATATAAAAAATATGTTTAAAAGCCAAGAAGTTGAGTTTATATAATTTTATTTTTCCTTATGTTAGAAATATTTCAATATGATTTTATGCAAAATGCTTTTATAGTTGGACTGATTTTAGCAATACTTGGTCCAATTATTTGAGTTTTTCTCATAATTAGAAGATACACTATGATATCTGATACTCTTTCTCATACTTCCTTAACTTGAGTAATTATTTGACTTATTTCAGGTTATTCACCAATAATTATAACTTTGATTTATTCTATATTTTCAGCTTTAATTATAGAAAAATTAAGACTTACAAAAAAACTTACTTGAGATATGGTTTTAGCATTATTTTTATCTTTAAATTTGGCAATTGTTGCTACAATACTTAGTTTAAATAGTAAAGTTATGTTAAATATTTCAGCATATTTATTTTGAAGTATAGCTTTGGTTTCAATAGAAGATGTTTATATTATATCAATTATATGATGAATTATTTTTATAATTTTGTTTTTTATAAGAAATTCTCTTTTAAAAACAACTTATGATGAAGATAATGCTTTATCTTCTTGAATAAATACAAAACTTGTAAATATAATTTTTATTATAATAGTTGCAATGCTTATAACTTTGGCAATTCCAATAACTTGAATATTATTATTATCAGCTTTAATAATACTTCCTGTAATTGTTTCAATTCAAATAAGCTGGAGTTTTAAATCAACAATCATAATTGCAGAAATAGTTTCAATACTTTCAGTATTTTTTTGAATAATTATTTCTTATTTTTTTAATATTTCAACTAGCTGAATGATTACATTTTTACTTTTAGGATTTTTTATAATATTTTTTTTATGAAAGAAAATAAAAATAATATTATCTAAATAGTAAATTTAAGATTTTTTTTTGATTATTTTTATAATTATTTTATAATGCAAAGTGATATATAACTTTTAAAAATATGGGTAATTTATATATATTATTAACTATTTTTATAGATTTCATCTTGTTGTCTTTATGTTATATTTTTATAGTAAAAAGATTAAAACATATAACACAAAAAAATATAGAATATACAAAAGTAGATTGACTTACAATTCTATATAATAAATTAATAAAGTTAATTTTTATGATTATTGTTGTATTGTTTATTGTTTCAGTTTTTATTATTTTAACCTTTTTATAGTATGTCATATTTTCATCAAGACGGTTGTACAATAATAAAAAAACATTATATATTATTTTCACTACTTTTTATAAAGTTATCTTTTTTTTGAATTATATCTTTACTGATTTGATACATATGAATAACATATAGAACTATAATATGAGAGGAAGTTGTCATATATATTTTCTTCCCATTAGTATTGATATTAGTTAATTATTCTTTTTTAAAACTTATATTATGACTTATAGAACATTTTAATAATTTATTTGTAATTTATAATGATCAAATATTTATAATAGATGCTTCTTTAATTATGAAAAATGATTTGGAAATAATAGATACATTTAAAATAGTTAAACTGGATGCTTACTCTGATTGACTTATCTCAAATATATTATGATTTTGAGAAATAATTATTGAAAATCAAGCAAAAGAACAAAAGGTTTTTAATTTTATGCCAAACCCATATAAACTTTTAGATATATTAAAAAAACAAAGACTTTCTGTTTTAGAAGATAGAAAAAAGAAATATGTAGTTGATGAACTAACTACTAATAATAAAAATTAATAACATTATTTAATAAGTTTTTAACTAATTAGTTTTAAACAAAAAACAATCAAAACTTTCGTTTTGATTGTTTTTTGTTTTCATTAAATTAATTATTCAACTCTAAATTCTTCTCCACTAGTTCTACCAAATACTTCTGGAGTATAAAACTCAGATACTTGAGTTGGTTTAACTTCAAAGATTCAATTATGAGTTAATCTAATAGTATAAGAAAAATTATAAATTCAGGCTCTTAATTGTCTAATCCAAGCAAAATATTCATTATCTCTAAATTCTTTTCTATCAAGATAAATATTTGTTGCAACATCTGTTATAGTTTTATCTTCTGTGGCAAGATTTGTATTTACTATTTCACTTCATGCAGGAATATAACTTTCAAGTGCAACTTGGTCTCTATCTTCACTTGTAATTAATTTATTGTGAACTAATACTAATTCTCAAACTTTTCAAAAAGTTATTGGAGTTAAATATTCTATAACTTCACGAGGATATTTTAAATTCTCATAAATTATTTCTCAAGATAAATATTTAGCATATTCTTGAGCTTTTAAAGCCTCAATCTTTTTATATTCATTAAATAAGAAATATTTTTTTTCTATGAAAAATCATTCATCTCTTGGTTTTAATTCTTTAGTTGGAACAAAATATTTTAAGCTTAAATCATAATAAACACTTCAACTTCAATCTTTTTCTATATTAAATGTGTTAGAATTGTGTAAATCTTTTAAATCAAAACTTTTTGTGAAACTCTCAAATATATTTGATTTATCAATTTTCTTTGTTTCAATTTCAACACTATTTAAATTAAATCTAGCAAAGAAATTTGTATCTTTTAATTCATTAGTTTGTGATAAATAAGATGTTAAAGATTTTATAACATACGAATTATCATAAGTTGAACCAAAAGCATCATTCATTTTTGAACCTGAGATAAATCTAATCATATTATCAGTTATAGTTTCAACATCTTTAAATTTATCTAATCAAATATTTCAAATTATTTCAAGTAATTTTGCAGTGTTATAAATTCTAGAATTATAAGAAGCACTTATAAAAGCTCATCTTGGATTAAATACAAGTTCATTTGATAATACTTTTGAAATAATATCTTGAGATTCTTTTTTCAATTTATCGCTCTCAGTTTTTGAAAGACTAGAAATATTTGATATTTTTGAAATTAAATCAGCTTTTGTAAGATTATCAAGTTTCTCTATATTGAGAGTTTTAAACATCTTATAAACTTCATAATCCTTATTATCATATGAATTTAATGCTAAAAGCATTTGAGATTTTAGACTAAGTGAAATACAATTTTCTATATAAAAAGCTGACACACAAACAGGTCTTTTATAAAATTCATTTTTTAAGTAATTTTTTGCATTATTTAAAACATTTTTATCAATATCATATCAAAGTGACTTAATTTCAGATAATGAAGTTAAAATATAATTTGTTAAATGTAAATCACTCCATTTATATTCAATGTCGGACCAATACACAAATCCTCAATCATCATTTTGAAATTTCTTAATTTCTATTAAATAATCTTTTATAGCTTCATCTACTGAAACATCTTTATATCAAATTTCATTGTCAATATATTTTTTTACCATTTTTTTCTTTAAATCAAAAGGAACTCAAGCTATATCATAAAGTTTCTTAATATAAATATTTGGCATAATTGATGAAGTTCTTTGTTCAGAACATCAGTAAGGATATTGAGCTAGATAAGCAATTCAATCAAGCAAATAACTAAACAAAGTTCAACCATAATTTAAAGTCATTTTTGCATTATCTTTTATTACATTTCATAAAGATATTTTTTCATCAAAACTTACTTTAGTAGTTTTTCAAACAGTTGAAGTATTTTCTGCTATTGTTCAAACTTGAATTGGAATAAATTTTTGTATAGAATCATATTTATCTTTGTTTGATACAGAAACGGCTTCAATATTTATTTTTGAAACATCACTTTGTTTAAAGTCTTTTGTAGACTCAACTGAAAAATTAAATTCAACTTTTTGAGATTCTCAAGATTTAATCAAAACAGTTTTTTCAGTTTCAGCTAAGTTTCAATTACTTGCTTTAAAACTAATCTTAAAAGTATCATCTTTTCAAGTTCTATTATAGATTACTGGAGAAAAGGTAATTTTATCATCAGTTCCTAAAAATCTTGGTAAATTATCTTCAACCATAACTTCAGTTGCAGTCATAACTGTTTCATAATTTACTCAAATTTTATTATCCTCTGGTGTTGAAACTAAAGCCTCTAAAACCCAAGTTGTTAAATTATCTGGCATAACAGGAATTGTGATAATAGCTTTTCAGTTTTTATCCGTAGTAAAATCTGATAACCAAAAAGCTGTATCTTTAAAATTTCATCTTGGTTTTTTAGTTTCTCATCATTTAACCTGATCTCAAGCTCATCATTTTTCTCATCCAGAAACATCTTTAACTTCAAGTTTATCTATTAAATATTTTAAATTAGAATAACTAACTACTCATAAATATCTTTTCATATCATAGAAAAATGAATATGGATTTTTCTTAGGATTTCATTTTAAAGCTAAAACACTTTCATCAACTACTGATAAACTTCAATTTGCATTTGGAACAACTTTTCAATTTATATCAACAACTTCAACTGTAACTTGCATTTTATCAGCTGGTTTATAATTCTTTTTATCAGTAATTATAGAAACATTTAATTTTTTATAATCTGTTAAAACTTTTACAACAGATAAAGCTCTTTTAAAAACTGGAAGTGGATTATCTTTTTGACTTCAAATTAAATAGGCTTTTAGATAAACATTTGGATAATATTTATCAGTTAATTTTAGTTTTATTTCATCTCAATAAGATTTAATATCATGAACAAAATAATCTAAAATTCAATCATCTTTTTCTACAACTATTAATGCTTTTCAATTATTTACTGGACTTTTTAAAGTAAATGTTGCAGTTTCTCAAAGTTTGTAAGTAATCTTATCAGCTTCTAAATCTGTAACAGAATTATTATCATCTCACCAAGAAACATAATCATCTCAAGCTACATAAACTGTTTGTGATGAAATGAAACTTTTTTTATTATTTCAAGTATAAGTTATCTTTATTTCATATTCTCAAGAACCTTTTGTTTTTGCATTATATTTCAACATTCATTTATCATCCGTTGATAAATTAAGTGTTGATTCAAGTGTATCTTCAATAGAATAATCATTATAAAATACTCAATCAACTCACAATTTTTTTACTTGTTTATATTCTTTTTTTGTAATTTCAATTTTTAAGTTTTTATTTGGAACTGGTTTTGCATTATAATCCAAACTAACAGCTTGAAAATAAATTCATTTTTTAAGAGAATTATAATAATTTGCTTTTAATCAAACATAATTATCAGTTGTATGAAGAACTTTTGAAACAGAATTTGAAACAGTTTTAGAAGTATCAGGATCAACTACATCAAAGCTAAATGTATAAATTTTTTCTGCATTTTCTTCTCAAGTTCCAAAAGTATAATCTAAATTAAATTCTCAATTTTCATTAACTTTAAAATCTGTAGCTCAAGAATTTAAATTATCTCAATAATTACAATATCCCCAATAAATACAATCAAAATAATTATTTCAAATACCAAATTGATAATCAGAGTATTGTTTTCCGTCAAAGAAATAATTTTGAGTTAAAATAGAATATTTTCAAGAAGTATTTACCATACTTCCTCAAAAATAATATTTTGGAGTAATTTTGAAGCTAACTTTTTCTCAAAGTGAAACATCATTTTTTGGACTATCAATATTTACTTTAAAACTTGGTTTTCTATATTGTTCTATACTAAATCATCAGTTTGAATAAATATCATTATCATAATATTGTCAATCAACTGTATATGAAAATTGAAATCTAAAATTTCAAAGTGAAGAGTCTTTAGGAATAATAAAACTTCCATTAAAATTTGAATTTTCATCAACCCCAACATCTATGCTTCTATAAACTGTCCAATCTTCTCAAATAATTTTTATAGTTCAATACTCAATTTTAGATTTTTTAAATCAATCAAAATTAAATTCTCTTAAAAGTCATTTTATTTGAACCTCGTCTCAAGGTCTATAAATTGGTCTATCTGAATAAATATAAGCAAAATCTTTTGTAGAACTATCTTGTCCTGATATATATTTAAAATCATAATTTGAAAATTGATCATTCTCCATAACTATTGAAGAAAATTTATCATTTTTAGCAACTATATAAAAAATATTAACTAAATCATTATCAACTATATAAACTTTTTTATTTTTATCAAAGCTGTATTTTAAACTAACTTCATTTCATTTATAATCATAAAATTCTATTTTTAGATCTTCTATTTCTTTATTTGTTTCTAAATCTGTTGCATAAATTAAAGATTTATTTGTTGCTTTTTCTACAAATAAACTCATATTTGTTCTAGCAATTATATTTATTGATTTACTAGTAGATATATTTTTATCAACATTTGAGTAAATTGAAACTAAAGCATAATCCTGATTTAGTTTCTCTCATAAAATATCTTTTTCTAAATCAAATCTATTATTTGTTAGTTTCCAATAAATAACTTTTGTATCTAAAGATTTAGTTATAAAATTATTACAAACTGGAATATAATTTTCAATGTATATATTTTTTAAATAACTTATATAATTTCTTTCATCCATTTGACAAACTTCAACTAAAGTTTTTGGAGTATTTATTGTTTGAATATTTAATACAACTGGAATATTTTTTGGAAATACATTTGTATTATTAGTAAATGAAGTGTAAACATATTTATCCTTTTCTTTTAAGTTTCAAGTTTTTATAGTTTGTCTAAAATCTTGTTTTAAAGTGTTTCAATAAATATCTTGTAATTTATTAGTTCAAAAATCATAACTAGCATTTGGTACTAACCTGGTGTCAATTGCATATAATATTTCTCAAGTTCAAGCTTCTGGACAATATCATTTTTCTAGCAATTTTTTATTTCTTTCATTTTGTGTTAATCAATCTAAAGTTCTTTCAAAATTCCGATCTTCTATATAATTTCACTCATCAACATTTTTAATAATTCATGAACTTGATAAACTAAAATATTTATTTAAATTTCAATCATAATAATCAAGTTCATTATTAACATAAATACAACTTTTTGAATAATCAATAAATTTATAATTAGTTACTTTTAATTCTGGAGAAGTTTGATAATTATAAACTATATTATCAATCAAAGATGGATTTGATTTCTTTAAAATGTTTAAACTATAATTATAATTATTTTCTAGCGGATTTTTTATTTCCAACTTAATAGAAGTTTTATCATCAACTGTTATGGTTTTTCAATTTTCTTCAATTTCTTTTTTTATATAACTTATATCAAAATCAATATTTTTTCCAGTTTTATCATTTTTAATATTAAATAAATCTTTAATTAAAGACATTTCTTCAAAAAAGTTTATTTTAAAAAATATATCTTTGTTTGGTAAATAGCTTTGATAAGTAAAAGTTTGTGTATCTATTAAAGCTCAAGTATCAGAATAAATATTTTTGTAAATATCAATATTTGAAACAAGCGAAGTTGAAGAAATATATTTTTCAAAATTATCTTTTAAAGTAATATTTCAATATTTTGGTTTTAATCCAGATTTTATTTTTATTTCATAAGAAGTTGAATAAGTGAATTCTCAAGAAATTGGCTTAATTAAAAAAGATGTTTCACTATTTTTAATTGGTTCAATCTTATATTTTAATTCAGTTTTATTTGATATTAATTGACCTGAATTAGTATTTGTTTGAGGTACTGGTAATGTATTTACATTATTATTTGAAATATATAAATTTAAATTTTTATTTAATTCTTCAACTGAAACAGGATAATTAAAATTAAGATTTATATAATTTTTTGGAACAAAAGTATCTGATAATAATGGTTGTAATTCTGGAGTTGTAAAACTTCAAGTTAAATCTTTTTCCAGTAAATAATTCATTCCAGATTTTGAAGAAACTTTGTAATCATATTTTGTAGCTCATTCAAATCATTTTTTTGGAATAAATTCTAAAACTGAGGTTGTAGTCCAAACACATTTTCAATCTACTTTTGGTGTAATTTCTAAAGGACAAGGCAATTTATCTCTACTATCTAAATCTGTCAAAGCTACCATAGGAATACTAAAAAATACTCAAATATTTTTTGTAATATCTTCAAGTTTATTTTCTGGTAAAAATTTTACAACTTTAGCTCAAGGAACTACTGAAACTATATATAAAATATCATCACTAAAAGTTTCTCAAGAAACAGATTTTATATTTTTTGAAATACTAATTGTATAATCTTTTCATATTTCTAAATTTTGAGTTAATTCATAACTAATAGTATTTTTATCCTTTAATTTTACAATTCAAGGAACTTCTGGAATTATTTTAAAAATATCTTTTCCTAGGCTTTTTTCATCCAATCATTTAGAAAAAGAAATATCAATTGATTTAACATTATAAGGTATTTTTTTTATACCTAAATCAAAGTTTCATCAATTTACTTCAAAAGCAATAAACTTTTGTGCAACAATATTATTAAAAGTTTTAGTTATAGTTTCTTTATTAAAAATATAGACCAAAGAAAATATTGCTAAAACAAAAATTCATAAAACTACTCCGGAAATAATTTTGTAATTTTTAATTAAATCAACCATTTTTGATTTAATTTCTTTACATTTTACCATATTTAATAAATTAAAAAAATAATACCTTGATTATATATTATTTTTTGCTTTTACAAATTATTTTAAAATAACATTATTCTAGAATAACAAAAGAATTCTAATATTAAAAACCGAATATTTTGATTAAAATAAAAAACTAGAAAATATTCTAGTTTTTTATTTTATCTAACATCTTTCTTAAACAAAAAATACATCCATTTTTGGTATATATCCATACTATCTTGAATTTGTTTTATTTCTGGTTCTACTTGAGTTTCATTAACTTGATTTTTTGAAAATTTATTATAATCATCTTCGTTAGTTATAAAAATAACAACTTCACCTTTATTTTTCATAGATTGTTCTTCTTTTAGGACTTTATTTTTGTATGCTTTTGTGTTTATATATTCTAAAGTTTCTTTATTATTTTGTATTTCTATTCTCATTTTTTCATTATTTTGTTCTATTAGTTCAATATGATTATTTATCTTATATTCCTTATATTTATAATCTAAAATTAAATATAATAAGTAAAGTATTATTACAATAAATATTAAAAATAAATATTCTTTTTTCATTTTTTTGGTTTTTTTAAATTTTATATTATAATGTGATTATATATTTTTATTTGATTATTCAACTTAAAATGAAAATTTTAAAAAGTAAGCTTTCAATATTAATTTTAGTAATAATTTTTGTAATATTTTGATTACAATTTTTTTCTGTCTCAAATTCTTATAAAAGAGATATTAATTCTTATGTCACATTAACTAAATGAGATTGAACTTTGTGTGTTAAGTGAGATTGTTTGAATAATAAAAAAATTTTAAAATTAGATTTTAAAGAAAAAATATTTAATTGAGATATAATAAATATTTTAGATAATTCATTTGCAGTAATTGAATGGTGAGACAAATCTATTACAAGACTTTGAAGTAATACAAAAATTGAAATAAAAGATAACTTTATATCACAAGATTTATCTAAGATCAATATTTCATTTAATTTGTTAAAATGAAAAACTTGGTCAAATATAGTTTCAATGTTGGTTTGAGATTCAAGTTTCAAAGAAGAAATTAATTGAGTTTCAGCTGCTGTTAGATGAACTGTTTTTGAAGCAAATTATGAAGAACAATATGTAATTGTTCATAATCATGAAGTAGAGTTAACAAATTCTAGTTGAAATATTCTTGAACTTTATACTTGACAAACATTTTCTATAAAAGATTTTTCTATAGATAAAATTAAAGTTAAAATAGATGAAGCATTTACAAAACTTAATCAAAATTTAGACAAGGAATATTTAAATAAATTAAAACAAGAATTATTAAATTCAATTAAAAATTGAGAATATTTTAAAAGTATTTTTTGAAATGATAATAAACTTATTGATATAATTACTTCTTGAGATAAACAAGAATTAGAAAAATATATATCTTGATTATCTATTGATAAAAAACAAGAGTTGATTGATAAATTAAAAACTTTTAACCAATCTTTAAATTTTGTAAATTGAGAAGATAGTTATTTATATAAATTAAAATTAAAAGCTAGAAGTTCTTTATTAAACAATGTAAATAATGAACAATACAAACAAACTTTATTAAAATATTCAATTTATGATTTAAATGATATTTTTTCTTTAAAGAATTTTAATTTAGATAATTTTAAGGATTCCCTAAATTTAATAAAAGAAAATAAAGATTATATAAATACTTTCAAAGATAAAATATTAAAAAATGAAAGTATTAAAAATTTATTAGATAAATTATTACTACTTAATAATAATTTTTCAACTACTTCATTGAATAAAATTATAAATGGTATAAATTCAGAATGACAAAATATTATAAATAATTGATTAAATAAAATTTTAGATTCTGTAAAAAATAAATAGATATGAAAAATATATTTTATAATAAATTTATCCAAGTAATTTTTGTTTCTTTATTATTATTTGTATTTTCATATAGAATATTAGGAAGTTTTTATTTTCATAATCTTAATTGAGAATTTTTATATTTTTTAAAGGATAGAATATGAATTAATAGAGCAAATGTTAATCCAAATATTGTTGTTGTTCAAATAGATGATTTTACATTAAATAAATTATGATTTCCTTTAGATAGAAAAGATTATATTACTTTTTTGGATAGTATTAAATCAGCTTCTCCGGCTGTTATTTGATTTGATGTTTTATTTCTTGATAAATGAAAAGATAATTTAGTTGATACTAAATTAGCAAATAAGTTTAACGAATTATGAAATATAATTTTATGATCAGATATAGATATTATTGAAAAAATTTGAAGTTATATTTTAGTTAAACCATATGATTTATTTTTTAAATCTATAAAAGATACTTGATATTTTACTCCTATAATTGATTCTCAAACTAATAAAGTATACTCTATAAAACCTTATGATAAATTATTTTACAAATGAAAAGCTGATTATTTTGAATCATTTTCTTTTTCAGTATTGAGAGAATATTTCAATTATATATATTGAAAAACGGATAAATTAAGTATAAAAGATACGAATAAAACAAAAATATATAATTTCTATGAAAAAAAGATTCCTATTTATAATTGAAAGTTTTACATAAATTATAATGAATCTTCAAAATTTCAAAGTGAAAGCTTTTATAATATATATAGCTGAAAATTTGATAAAAATAAACTAAAAGATAAAATAGTTTTGGTTTGATTTACAGCAGAATGAGTAAAAGATGACTTCTTTGTTCCATGAATTTGACAAAATAGTTTTGTAAAATGAGTTTATATTCATGCTAATATTATAAATAATATTTTAAACGACGAATATGTAATTTTCTTTAATAAATATTTTGAACTTTTAATAGCATATTTATTTATATTTCTTATAATATATGTAAATATAATTTATTTAAAAAATACGAATTTAAGATGGATTACTATATGAGCAATATCTTTGTTTTTAATTATAATAGTTTTATATTTTTGTATATTTTATCTTTCATATAAAAACAGTTTAATATTTTTACTTCCAAACTATCCATTTGAATTTTTTTCAGTTTTATTCTTTTCATTTTTTGTTTCATCTATCTTAAAATATGTAAATGAAGATAAAAATAAAAGACTTTTATCAAAAGCTTTATCTGAATATGTTTCTTCTGATATTGCAAAAGAAATTCTGTATTCAAGGTGAGATGTTAAACTTACTTGAGAGAATAAATGTATAACAATATTTTTTTCTGATATTTCATGATTTACAACAATTAGTGAAAAATTATCACCTGAAGAATTAGTTTCATTTTTAAGTTTATATTTATGAGAAATGTCTAATATTATTCTTGATAACAAATGATTTATAAATAAATATGAATGAGATGCAATTATGGCATTGTGGTGAGTATTTTGAAAAGTGGAAGATTTCTGAGTAATACAAGCTTGTAAATCAGCTTTATTACAGCAAATAAAATTAAAATCTCTAAATGAAAAGTGGAAAAATGAATGAAAAAATGAATTACAGGTAAGAATGTGATTACATACTTGAAATGCAATTATCTGAAATATATGAGCAAGTTGAAGAAAAATGGAATTTACGGCTTTATGAGATAATGTAAATTTAGGTTCTCGTTTAGAATGAGTAAATAAATTTTACGGAACAAATATATGTGTTTCTAAACAAGTTTATGAATTAACAAAAAAATATTTTACTTTTAGATATTTAGATAAGATTAAAGTAAAATGAAAAAATATCTGAATAGAAATATATGAACTTATCTCAAATATTTGAGAACAGTCAGATTTAAAACAAGATATAATAAATAAATTTGAAGAAGCAATTAAATATTATGTTAATAGACAATTTAATGAAGCTTTAAAAATATTTTCATATTTAGATGAACTTTGAGATAACCCATCTAAAACTTATAAAAAAAGATGTGAAATGTATTTAATAAATTCTCCAAGTGAAGATTGGGATTGAGTTTGGGTTTTGGATGAAAAATAATTATTCATTTCATTTTTCAATATCTTTTGAGATATTATTTAAAATTTTATCAACTTTATTATCTTGATCTTTTCAACAAAAAGGACAAAAAGTCCATTCAGGTTTTAATTCTTTTTTACAAAATAAACATTCTTTTTTTAAACATACTCTACAATTAGGACAAAATTTATATTCAGCTTTTATTTCATAATTACATTTTGGACACTTTATTTCTTCTTCTTTTTCTCAAAAATCACTTAAATCTTCTTCTAAGATACTAGCTTCTTCATAATATTTCTCAAATAATGTTTTACTAGGTCTAATAAGTAAATAAATTACTATTCAAAGTGGAGTTCAAATAACAACAGTAAGAATAGAAAATATTTGAAAAAATATATTATTAGTTCTATTAATTATATCCCTAATAACCCAAATAATTATTGAAATCCATACTATAAAAAAGTATATAACAATTAACTTCAAAAAACTTTCAAAAGTTAATAGCGAAAAAGTATTTGAAAGAAATTTTAAATAGTCAAAATCTGATATTTTTTGAATAAAGTTATTTACTTGCTCCATATTTTAAAAGTTAGTTTTATGTTAAATTATTTTTTTTCCAATCTTCAATTTCTTTATGATTTCCTGATAATAAAATTTCAGGAACCTCAATTCATTCAAAAATTCTTGGTTTAGTATATTGAGGATACTCTTTTTGTCTATTTAATTTTTTAGAAAAACTTTCTTCTTCAAGAGATGCTTTATTTCATAAAACATTAGGAATTTGTCTAACCAAATTATCTATAAAAACCATACTTGCAAGTTCTCAAGATGATATTATATACTCTCAAATACTTATACAATAATCAACATATTTATCAATTATTCTTTTATCAATTCATTCATAATGACCACAAATTATTATAAATTCATTATCTAGTTCACAAAATAATTTTTCTGATTTTTCTTGAGTTAATAAATCTCAAATTGGAGTTAAGTAAATGACTTTAATTTTTCTTCATATTTTTTCAAATATATAATTTATAGCTTTTGATAAAGGTTTTGGTGATAATATTTGTCAATGCATTCAAAAAGATTTATCATCAACTCTTTTAGTTTTTAAATTTGAAAAATCATTTAATTTATAAAAATCTATTTCAAATAATTTATTTTTTATAGCATTTCAAATAATACTACTTGAAAAATATGAGATAAAACTTTCTGGAAATATAGTAATAATATGGATTTTCATTTTTGTAAGATATAAATTTATTATTAAATAATTTTGATTTTATAATATAATTAATTAGAATAAGTCAAGTTCAATAAAAGTTAGAAGATATTATTTAATAATTTTCTAAAAATGGCAGAAATAAAGTTAAATTCTATATGAGTCTTAAAACAAGATATTAAATTTCTTGATTGGTGGAAAAGTGAAGAAATTAGTGTTCCATATTTTGAAAATCAAAAAATACAATTTGTAATTGAAAAAAAGTTGGATGAAGATAATGCTATTTTTGATAATGTTATTAGTAATTTCTTGAAATTAAATGAAAAAGATAAATTAAAAATCAGTAAATATGCTTATGAAAGTTATAAAGATTTTGTAAATATAGTAGGTGAAGATGAATTTAATTTTGTTTTAAATAAACAAGAAGATATTCGGAAATATATTCATCCTTATAAGATTTATATTACAAAAAGAAGAAAAGATGGATTGGTATATTTATCAATAAACACAAATTGTGATTGGGAGGAAGAACATTGACTTCAAATTGTTTATAAAAATTGAAATGAAATAGTAAGAGTTTGACCAATAGATTGACATTTACTATGTATTGATGCTTATTGAGATTTATCACGGGAAAATAAGATTTGTTGATAAAATTTTATTAAAATTAGATATTTACTTTTTTTCAATTATTCAACTAACAGTATTTATTCTAATAATTTTAGATAATCATTTATATTTTGTTTCAATATCAAGAATCTTATCATTTGGTGAAGTACATCAAGATAATGATAAATTACTTCAATATATTTCTAATTTAATATTTGAAAAACTTTCAGGATTTGCTCAAGTTACATCATAACAAGTTAATTTACTTATTTTAGAATAATTATTATCAATAAAGTTTATTTTAAAATCATTATAATTTAATAAATTTCATCAGCTTAAATATAATAATGAAGCAGTTCACGAAGTAGTAGTTCAAGT
Organism: Candidatus Altimarinota bacterium; assembly: GCA_028719245.1. GTDB lineage: Bacteria > Patescibacteriota > Gracilibacteria > BD1-5 > UBA6164 > UBA7396. Next base: position 14,976 of record JAQUKG010000016.1, read on the forward strand.
TGAAAAATCTAAAATCCATTCATCAGGATGAATCATATTTGTTCAGTCTGGTAATCATTTTCAAAGTAGAGAATTATTTCTCACAGTTTCTATTTTTGTAAAAACTTCATTTGTAAAACTTCAAGATTTTTGACTATCAATATTTATGTTAAAATTCATTCTAGTAGATGTTATGAATAAAATACCAATTAATGATATAACAACTATTAATTCAATTAATGTAAATCATAAATTATTTTTCTTCATAAAAAATTTGCAAATAAATAAACTATATGTTATACTCAAGGAGTAATATTAATTATTTTAAAAAAGTTAAGTTAATTTACAAGTTTTTATTTATTTATTAATTTTTATATTTATGTCTACTAAAATAAAAAGTATAGCTTTAGTAATTACTTTAGCTTTTGGATTAAGTTTTTCTGTAGCTTTAGCAGCAACTTGAAGCACTTCTACTTCTTCTACTTGAGCCGTTGTCACAACTTGAGAACAATTTGCAATGAAAGATGTTGTTGTAGTTGATTCTAAAACTTTGAAAATATCTTTTACGAAAGATTTATTCCAAGATCCTTCTGTGTTTGAATTTTTATTAACATCTAAAAAAAATGAAACTAAAGAAATTACTTTAACAGGTACTATCTTTACTTCTTCAAATGAATTACAAGTTAATACTAATGAAAATCTAGTTGCAAATGAAGAATATAACTTAGTTGTTATATATGCATCTGATAAGGATTGAAAAATAATTGAAAATTGAGTTGATGGTATGATTACATTTAAAATTCCTGAAAATGTTTTATCTTCTTCTTGAACTGTTAATACAGTAAACACTACTACAAATACTACGAATACTACAAATACAGCTGAATCTTTACCAGATATGAATTCTGCTCCTATTCAAACAGTAGCTGTGCCAGATACAAATGTTCAACCACCTCAACAAGCAGTTGATGCTAATTGAGATCAAGTTGCTCCAACTGAAGAAGTCGCAGCAAGTGCTAATACATTACCACAAACTTGAACTACAGAGTCTTTAATTATTGTTCTTGCAATGTTATTAGGTTTATGAGCTATGTATTTAAGAAAAAAAGCTTAATTAGAATTTTAAAAAAGGATTGAAATATTAAATTTCAGTCCTTTTTTTTATATTTATAAATATTCAAATTATTGTCCAATTTTTTAAAATTATTAAAAAATTTATTTTTTTTATTATATTTTTATATAATTCAATCTTTTTTCATATTTGAGAACTATTTTCCAGAAATAAGTCTTTTATAAGTAAATATTTTCAATTATTTTGTATTTTTGGATTTTTATTTATTACTTTAAATATAAAGTTTAATTCATGGTGAATTTGAATTTCATTATTAATCTTCTCTATAAATCATTCTTCATAATTTGAAAATTCTATCTTTCTTAAATTAATTATACCATCAAAAACCTCATTATGTTTAGTTAAATATTCTTTTGTAATTTCATATAATGTTGGAACTAAATTAGTTCTTTTTTCAAATAAAAAAATTATTTGTTTTTCTAATTTTTTTAATTTATTATCAAATAATACTAAAAAAATATTAAATAAAATTGATACAAGAATGAATATTAAAATTAAAATATACATTTTCTAAAATTTATAAGTAAATTACTAATAATTTATATAGTTATTTGCTTAAAAATCAAGTTTATTATAAAAACTAAACATATCAAGTAAAATACATATTGTGATTTTTAGAAAAAATCTTTTGACTTTTAACTTTATTTAAATAAAGTGATTTTAAATTTACTTTATTTAAATAAAGTTTTTTATGCAAAACGATGAACTTAAACAAATCTTTGATGATATAATTACTTATTTATCTTTAACTTCTAATAAAGATGAGTTATTTAATTTTTTGAGAGATTTATTAAGTGAAAACGAAATAGTAGAATTTTCTAAAAGATTTGAAGTTGCAAAGTTGCTTGAAGAAAAAGTTTCATATAAAGAAATAGAAACAAAAACTTCTATGAGTTCAACAACTATTGCTCGTATTTCAAAATTTTTGACTTGAGAAAATGCAGGTTATCAAAATGCCATTTCAAAATTAAAATGAGTTTACTCTAAACATCACGAAGGCCATCAATCTTAGAAATGGTTATTTTTAGTATATTTACAAAAGCCACTTTCTAGGATTTTAAGAAAATGGCTTTTTTATTTTTTTAATTTTACAATTATGAGACAAAATATTGAAACTTCTTTACAATTTTGTAAAGATCCAAAAAAACAAGAAGTATTTAAAAAATACTTAAAATATATCAACTGATTATCTAGTGAAGATTTAGCTTTATTAGATAAATTTGAAGAAAAACTACAATCTAAAGCTGAAATGGTTTGTGAAGAATTTAGTTCTAAAGTTTGGGAGTTATTATATGGAGAACTATGCTTTGAAGATTTTACTGCATTTTTAGAATGAAAGATTCCAGAATTTGAAAAGCAAGACAATAAAAAAAGAGAATCTTGGCTTTCTGGAAGTATGTGAAGACTTGCAATGACAGAATGGAATGAAGAAACTTCTCTGGATACACCTATTTTGAAAAGAGAAATATCTAAAATAAAAGCTTTGTATTATTCAGTTTTATAAACAAAAAAGAGGAAAACCTCTTTTTTGTTTGCTTAAAAAATTTTTTTGTTATATTGAAATTATCTTAAAAATATTACAATCTTTTTATGTATAAAATCTGCCTACTAGACGACAAGTCTTACTGAATTGCTCAAGTAATAAATGCTATTGCTAAAAACATAGATTATAAATTTTATTATTATAACAGGATTACTGATTTAGAAGATATAGAGTTTGATATAGTTTTGTGAAAAATCTAAATTCTAAGAAAGAAGATTTTGTTTTAGTTGAGAATTTAGTGGAATATATAAAAAACATTATAAACTAGATTAATGTAATTATTTTGAATTTTTAGAAAATTATATATTATACAAACAAATAAAACCTAAAATTAAATATGCAAACTATACAAGATATAATTGATTTGATTGATAAATCAATAAAAGCTGATGCAAATAACTTAATTACTTGATGATGAATTATTTGTGATAATTTTGACAACGAAGTTGATGAACTTAGAAATTTTATTAATCACTCAAATGAATGGCTTAATAATTACACTGAAAGTCTTATAAAAACTACAAATATAAATACCTTAAAAATCAAATACACTTCAGCTTCTTGATATTTTATAGAAATTCCTTCAAGCCAAAAATCAAAAATTCCAGAAAATTTTATTCAAACATCAACTTTAGTAAATGCACTTCGTTTTACAACTGAAGAATTATCTAATTTTGAAGAAAAAATTCTAAATTGAGAAAATATGCTTTATGAAAGGGAATATAATATTTTTAAAAATATTTCAAAAACTGTTTTAGAAAGTTTTAAAGAAATAAAAAATATCTCAAAAAAAATTGCCAATATTGATTTTTTATCAAATTTGGCTTATGTTGCTTATGAAAATGATTATACAAAACCAGAGATAACTTCAAAATATGATTTAGAAATTATATGAGGTAGGCATCCAGTTATAGAAAAAATAGAAAAAAACTTTATATCAAACGAATTATTTTTAAATAATAAAAACTTTATAAATATAATTACATGACCAAATATGTGATGAAAATCAACTTATTTGAGGCAAAATGCACTTATTATTTTAATGTCTCATATTTGAAGTTTTATTCCAGCAAAATCGGCAATTATTCCTTTAACAGATAAAATTTTTTCAAGAGTTTGAGCTAATGATAATTTATTTTTATGATCTTCAACTTTTATGGTTGAAATGCAAGAAGTTGCAAATATCTTAAATAATTCCACAAAAAGTTCATTTGTAATAATTGACGAAGTTTGAAGATGAACTTCAACTTATGATTGAATGAGTTTAGCTTGGGCTATTTTAAAAGAGAATCATGATAAAATAAAAGCAAAAACTTTATTTGCAACTCATTATCATGAATTAGTAGATGAATCAAAAAAATTAAAATGAGTGGCTAATTTTTCAGTTGCAGTATCTGAAAATGAAGATAATATAGTTTTTTTAAGAAAAATAATTCCTTGAAGTATTAAAAAAAGTTATTGAATAGAAGTTGCAAAACTTGCTTGATTATCAAAGGAAGTAATATATGAAGCTAATAAGTTTTTAAGAAATTTTGAGAATAATCATAATTTTAATCAATTAAGTTTATGAAATTTTCAAACTGAGATAAAAGAAAAAATTATTTATAAAGAAAGTGAAATAGAAAAAGAATTAAAAAATATAGATGTAAATTCTCTAACTCCAATTGAAGCTTTGAATTTAATAAATAAGTGGAAAAATATTTAAATATAATTATTTATGTGAAACTTAGTTTTTCTAAATCCATTTTTATGAATAATTTCATTTATTATATGAATGATTTTTTTATTTTTGTATTATAAAACAAAAAAAAATGCTAGAAAATTTAAATTTATTTCTGATTTGGAAGAAATATTTTGAAGTTCCAAAAAATATTTTTATACAAATTTAACCTTAATTTTCTTGCTTATACTAACATTTTCTCTACTCTTTGCTAATCCAAATTTAAAAGAAATAAAAACAAAAACAACAAGAAAATGAATTGATATAGCTTTAGTTTTAGATTTATCATATTCTATGGTAGCTGAAGATATTGCTCCAAATAGACTGGAAGTTGCAAAAAAGGTTTTGAGTGATTTTACTTCAAAATTAAAAACTCATAGAGTTTGACTTATATTATTTTCTTGAAAACCATTTACCTCAGTACCTTTAACTTTTGATTATGATTTTATAACTAATTATGTTAAAAATATTACAATAAAAAGTATAAATCAAGATTTTTGACATTTACAATGAACCGCTATTTGAGATGCTATTTTGTATTGAGCAAACTTATTTGATAATAATTCTGATAGACAAAAAGTTATAGTTTTATTTACTGATTGAGAAGCTAATAAATGAGTTGATCCTTTGGAAGCAATTAAATATATAAAAGATAAAAATATAAAAATTCATACTGTTTGAATTGGTTGAGATAAAGATACTTATGTAACTATTAATAATGTCTATTGAAGCCAGAAAATTGCTATTTGATGAGTTGATGAAAAAAATCTAAAAGCAATAGCAAATTTAACTTCTTGACTATATTATAAAGCTGATAGTGAAAAAACTTTTGCAGAAATATTTCAAAAACTTGATTTATTACCAAAAGTTGATGTAGAAGTTGATAAAATGGATTTTTTAAAAGATTATTATAAACCTTTTGTTTATGTAATATTTTACCTATTTTTTATATTTATAAGTTTTAATTTTTATTACTATTTAAGAGATTAAAATGTTTTATATTTGTATATTTCTTATATTAATTTTATGAATATATATTTATTTTTTTTATAAAAATAAAGGTTTTGTTTTATATTGCAAATATTGACTTTGAATTATATTTTTGGTTTTATCATTTTTAATTTCATTTATTTCTATTTTTTCTTATCAAATTGAAACTTTTGTAAAACAAAAAGCTAAATCTTCCAATATAGTTTTTGTTTTGGATGTTTCAAATAGTATGTTAGCAGCTGATTATGATGATAATAAAACAAGGCTTCAAATAGCTAAAGAATTTATAAAAAACTTTATTTTGAATAATTTAACAAATAGATATTGACTTAGTATTTTTGCTTGAGATATTATTAATTTGTTGCCATTAACAAGTGATAAAGATTTATTTAATACATTTTTAGATAATGCTGATGAAAAATCAATATTAAAATGATGAAGTAATTTATTTGAAGCTATAGATACAGCAAAAAACAGATTTCAAAATGATAATCAGAATTGATGAGCTATAATAATTTTAAGTGATTTTGAAACAAATTTAGATAAAAAATCTAAAGATGAATTATTACAAAAGATTCAGGATTTACAAAAAGATCTAATAAATAAAAATATAAAATTAATTTTTGTTTGAGTTTGAAAGATTTCTTGAGCTAAAATTCCAATTTGATATGATATTTTCTGAAAAATAATGCTTAAAAAAGATAAATTTGGAAATACAATTATTACAAAATTTGATAAAGACTTTTTTTGACAAATTTCATTTGAAAAATTCAAAATTGATAATTGAAATGATATTTGAAAAATTCAAATAAATGATATTCCTTCAATTCAAACAGAAATTGAAACAAACCAAAAAGTTGATTTTTCAAGGTATGTGTTGATGATTGCCTTTTTATTTTTTATGATTTATTTAGGTTTATTTAGTTATTTTGACAAAAAATGAAACACAGAAATTTAATGTCATTTATATGATTTATTATTCTAATTATACTTACTCCAAGTATATTTTTTTGTATTTCAAATTTATCATTTAATAATAATTTTGTATTTTCAAATAATATAAATAATCTTTTAGGAAAGATTTTTAAAAATAATGATTTATTAAAATTTAAAAAGTGAGATTATTATTATAAAGCTTGAGATTATCAAAAAGCTATAAATAAATACCTTGGAATTAATTGCAAAAATGATAAAGATTGTTTTATATTAAATTATAATATATGAAATTCTTTTTATAAATATTGAGCTAGTCAAAATATTTTGGAAAGATTAAGTGCTTGGCAAAGATGATTATGATATTATAAAATGGCTTTAAATATTAATTATAATGAACAAGCAAAGAAAAATTATGATTTTGTTTTATCAAAAATAAATGAACTTTTAGATGAAATTAAAAGAGAGCAAAATAAAAATAATAAAGAAGATAATGAAAAAAAAGATAATGCTAAAAAAACAGAAGAAAAAACTAATTCTTCAGTTAAAAAAGATGATGTAATTCCAAAATGACAAACTATGGTTATTGATGATAATTTTAAAAATTTACAAAAACCATTATCATCTGATGAAAAAAAACAAATAAATCAATATATAAATTCTTTAATACAAGAAGAAAAACAAAATATAGAGCTAAATAAACCAAAAGAAAGTGAAAATATTTATGATATTTTAGAAAAAGATTTTTGATGAATTGATAATACTGAAAATGATTGGTAATATTTTTTAAATAAGGGAACTTTTATTTTTTTGAAAAAATTATAAAACTTTATATATTAAATCTTGCTAAAATACTAATATATAAATAATTGATGTAAAAAGCATATTTTAAGTTTATACTTTTTTCTATAATTAAAAAAGAATATTTAAAGTGAAGAAATATAGCACTCTTCACAATAAACTATTTCTTTTCTATCTGGTGAATAAGTAGTTTTAATATCTTTTCCACATTTATCACAAATTCTCGCAAATAATTTTCTAGGATTTCTTAGTTTCATTCTATCAAGATGTCTTTGATCAGGGTGTCTTTTTGGTATTGGAAGAGAATGTTTTATATAAAAATCAAGTTCAAGTTTAACAATTCTAAAAGGTCTTTTAGTTATTTCACAAACCAAAATTCAATTTAAGATATTTTGAATATTTTTTTCAGCAACTTCTTTTCAAACTATACTTTCATCGTATTGACTAATGTGTAATGGAGTATATGAATTTCAAGAATAATTTCTATCTTCTTCATCTTTCCATTTGTATCATCTTTCTAAAGATTCTTTTTTGGAAATTGGAAAATATTCACAAGCTACAGTTTCATTATATCAAAAAGGAGAAATTGAGCTTGGGAAAAATTCTCACCATTCTCAAAACTTAATCATATGTTCTATGATTTTTGGAACAAGCTTTTCATATTCATCTTTAGAATATTGTTTATTTAATATGCAATATGATTTATTACGAAGTCATACACAACCAAATAAATTATTTGAATTATGGCAAAAATCTCAATAAATTACATTAGTACATGACCAACAAGAAAAAGTAAAAATACAGTTATTTGGTTCAAAATTTCAAATAATTTCTAAAGCATATGCAACTTTTCATTTTTCTCATCAGCTAAAACAATCATCATAACATAAATTTGCTCAATAAGAATCAATTAAAAATTTAGAATCTTCACTATCTGTGGCTCAGAAACTTATTTCACATCCTTTACATCAAGTTAAATTGTCTCAAGAACATTTTTCACAATTTTTATTATTAGCATAAATATGTATTGCCTTTAATTTGCTATCTAAAAAATATTTTTTTAAAGTTTCAAAACTATTTGGAGTTGATATATCTAGTTTTTCTAATTCTTTTTTATATTCTTCACGAGAATATTGTTTGTTATTTATGCAATACTGTTTATTCCTTAGATTAAAACAAAATATACAATTACTACAACCTTCTAAATCATAACAAAATAGACTATTTGAAATATTTTTACAATCAATACAAAATATAGAATTATAAGATTCACTGCAATTTAAACATTCGTACAAGAAACTTGATTTTGAAACATAAGAGCAATCAACACAATTTTGAGAGCTATAAACAGTTCTACAATGCAATAAATTTTCACTCCATCAAATATCAAAAGACAAATATGAGTTTTTATTATATCCAGAACAATTTGTATATTCGCTATTTTCTCATCAAACACTAACTAATGCTATTTTTGGAACTTTTATACTTAACTCTTCAAATTGACTAAAAAAGCTTTTAGAAAAATCAAAATCTTGTCAATAATCTGTTCAATCCCATTTATCACTCCACCATTCTTCTTGAGAATAAACTGTGTAAGGTTTATCAGGAGAATAAATTGAAATAATATCTTTTCAACTAGCTTTACATTTATTTTTGTAAAGATTTCTTTCATTTCTAAAAGATAATCTTCTTTGCTGTCTACAATCTGGACAAATAGTTGGAGGAGGGATTAGGTATTTATAAACCCCTCAATCCCCCTTGTCAGGGGGAAGTGTAATTTTAGACTTCTCACCTGATAAGGGGAGGTTGAGAGGGGTTTTAAAACTAGGAGAGATCTTTTTATAAAATTCTAAATCTTTATCAGTTATTTGAAAACTTGAATTACAACATTTACAAGTTTTAGTTTGCACAATTTTTTCATTTTCAAACATAAATATATAGTTAAAAGGATAAAGGTTAAAGTGGAAAGGATTAGGAAAAATATTTTAAATTTATATTTTTACCTTGTTTCTTGTCCCTTTTTTCTAATATACTTCTTTATTATAGCACTCTTCACAATAAACAATTTCTTTTCTATCTGGTGAATAAGTAGTTTTAATATCTTTTCCACATTTATCACAAATTCTCGCAAACAGTTTTCTAGGATTTCTTAGTTTCATTCTATCAAGATGTCTTTGATCAGGGTGTCTTTTTGGTATTGGAAGAGAATGTTTTATATAAAAATCAAGTTCAAGTTTAACAATTCTAAAAGGTCTTTTAGTT
>JAQUKG010000017.1 GCA_028719245.1 Candidatus Altimarinota bacterium
TGACCTGGATGATTAACTAGAGAAAGAGCTTCATTTGATGTTCGTGATGTTCATCCAACTCAATATTGAAGAATATGTCCAATTGCAACTCCAGAATGACCAAATATTTGACTTGTATTACATTTAGCTTCTTATTCTAAAGTTGATAAGTATTGATTTATTTTAACTCCATTTAGAAAAGTTAAGCATATTGTCAAAAATGATGGTAAAGATGCTATTAATAAAATTGCACTTTGAGATATACTTTGAGATAATTGAAAAGTAATTATTGAAGATAAAGCATATATTACAAAAGAATTAGCAGAAAAATTAAAAAAAGAACTTAAATTACAAGAAATTGAAGTTAGATGATTTCTTACTATGGATTATGATTATTTTGATGCACATCAAGAAAGAGCTTTAGTAATAGCTGAAGCAAATAGTGAAATTGATGAATTTTGAAATTTTACAAAAACAAGACTTGGTGCTCGTTCTAATTCTGAACCAACTTTATCTTATGTTAGACAAATAACACATATAGATATTTCTCCAAAACAAATAATGTCTGTTGATACTGCATTGTTACCATTTTTGGAACATGATGATGCCACAAGAGCTGAAATGTGAACGAATATGATGAGACAAGCAGTTCCGTTAATTAGACCAGAATCACCAATTGTTTGAACTTGAATGGAAAGAATCGTTTGAGAATGAACTTGATATGTAATAAAGGCAACTTTAGATGGTGAAGTTATTTGAGTTGATGCAAAACATATTACGGTTATGTATGAGAATTGAGAAAAAGTTATTTATGAACTTAGAACTTTTAAAAGATCAAATCATGATGAATTAATTCATCAAAGACCAAAAGTAAGTCATGGTCAAAAATTTGAAGCTTGAGAAATTCTTGCAGATTGACAATCAATTGATAATTGAGAATTAGCAATTTGAAAAAACTTAACAGTTGCTTATATGACTTGGAATTGATATAATTATGAGGATGCAATTATTATAAATGAAAAATTAATGCAAAATGATGTTTTTACATCAATTCATATTAAAGAATATTCACTTGATGTTAGAGAAACAAAACTTGGGCCTGAACAAACTACAGATGATATACCAAATGTTTCTATATCTAAATTAAAAGATTTAGATTGAGATTGAATTATTAGGGTTTGAGCTTATGTAGAGTGATGAGATATATTAGTTTGAAAAATTACTCCAAAATGAGAACAAGAATTATCTCCAGAAGAAAGATTATTAAGAGCAATTTTTGGTGATAAATCAAAAGATGTAAAAGATAGTTCTTTAAGATTGCCAAGTTGACAAGGTTGAAAAGTTATAGATATTCAAATTTTAAAAAGAGAATTATGAGATAATTTAAATACGGGAGTTTTTAAACAAGTAAAAGTATTTATTGCTCAAACAAGAAAAATAGAAGTTTGAGATAAAATGGCTGGTAGACATTGAAATAAATGAATAGTTTCAAGAATTGTTCCAGCTGAAGATATGCCATTTATGGAAGATTGAACTCCAGTAGATATTATATTAAATCCACTTTGAGTTGTTTCTCGTATGAATATTGGGCAAATTTTAGAAACTCACCTATGAGCTGCTTGAAAAAAATTGTGAATAAAAATCGCAACTCCAATATTAAATGGTATAAAATTAGAAAAAATTCAAGAACTTATGAAAAAAGCTTGATTAAGTGAAGATTGAAAAGTTCAATTATATGATGGAACTACTTGAGAAGCATTTAAAGAAAGAACAACAGTTTGAGTTAAATATATGTTAAAACTTCATCATTTAGTTGAAGATAAAATTCATGCTAGGTCAGTTTGACCTTACTCAATGGTAACTCAACAACCACTTTGAGGTAAAGCACAAAATGGATGACAAAGATTTTGAGAAATGGAAGTTTGGGCTTTAGAAGCTTATGCTGCAAGTAATATACTACAAGAGATGATTACTATCAAATCTGATGATGTTGCTGGTAGAACTCAAGCATATGAAGCAATTGTAAAAAATTCAGTTATTAAAAAACCAAATATTCCAGAATCATTTAATGTTTTGATTAAAGAATTACAATCTATTGCATTAAATATTGAATTACTTGATAAGGAAGAATTGGAAACAAAAGAAACAGCAATTAGATCTAGGTATGAAGAAGTTTTAAAACTTGAATGAACTGCTGATTTAGATTTTTCTAAAGATGAAGCTGAATAATCTTTTAACTACTAACTTAATTAAATTATGTTTGATAAAAATCTTGATAATTTCCTAAATGATAAAATTACTGATTTTAGTGAAATTGGTAAAAATATCTGAAAAATGGATATTACTAAATGAAAAAATCTTGATAATCTTGCCTGAATATCTCTAGCAATTGCTAGTCCAGCACAAATTAGAGCTTTATCTTATGGAAAAGTTTTAATTTCTGAAACTATAAATTATAGAACTCAAAGACCAGAAAGAGGTTGATTATTTTGTGAACAAATTTTTGGTCCTAGAAAAAACTTTGAATGTGCTTGTTGAAAATATAAAAGAATAAGATATAAATGAATTGTTTGTGAAAGATGTTGAGTAGAAGTTACAAAAGCATCTGTTAGAAGAGAAAGAATGGCCCATATTGATCTTTATACTCCAGTAGCTCATATTTGGTTTTTAAAATCAGTTCCTTCTAGAGTTGGTTTACTTTTAGATTTACCAGTAAAAAAACTTGAACAAGTAGTTTATTTTGCTTCATATATAGTTACTGATGTATTTGAAGATAAACTTAATGAAATCGGGAAAAATCTTGAAGATACTTATAAAGTTTCAAAAGCAGAAATGCAAAAAGAACTTCAAAAGGAATTAAATAATCTTAGAATTAAAAAAGAATCTTGAGAAATTAAAGAAAAAGAATTTAAAATTCAGGAAACAATTTTAATGAAAAAATTAGATCATTTAACTGAAGAATTTGAAGAATTAAGAAGTAAATTAAAAATGCTTGTGGTTTGAGAAGTTATTTGAGAACTTGATTATAGAGTTTTAAAAGATAAATTTCCTCATGTTTTTGTGTGATGAACTTGAGCAGAATATCTAAAAAAATTACTTGAAAGAATTGATTTAGAAAAATTTATTCAATCTGAACAAGAAGAGCTTAAAAAAGCTACTCAAATGAAAAAGAAAAAAATTCTACAAAAAATTAAATTAGCTTCAAATTTACTTAAATCAGGTCAAAGACCAGAATGGTTTATATTGGAAGCTCTTCCAATTATTCCACCAGATCTAAGGCCAATGATTCAACTTGATGGTTGAAGATTTGCTTCATCAGATTTAAATGATTTATATAGAAGAGTTATTAATAGAAACAACAGACTTAAAAAATTAATGGAACTATGAGCTCCAGAAGTAATTTTAAAAAATGAAAAAAGAATGCTTCAAGAATCAGTTGATATGCTTATTACAGGTGAAACTAGAACAAATAGATCTTGATTTGTTTCAGCTAATAAAAAAACTTTAAAATCTTTAACTGAAATTCTTAAATGAAAACAAGGTCGTTTTAGACAAAACTTACTTTGAAAAAGAGTTGATTATTCTTGAAGATCGGTAATTGTTGTTTGACCAAAATTAAAAATTGATGAATGTTGATTGCCAAAAACTATGGCATTAACATTATTTAAACCATTTGTTATTTGAAAATTAATTCAAGAATGAATAGTTTATAATGTAAAACATGCTGAAAAAATTATTGAAGAATGAGGAAAAATAGTTTGGGATGCTTTGGATGAGGTAATTGAAGGAAAATATGTTTTATTAAACAGAGCTCCAACTTTACATAGACTTTCTATTCAAGCATTTAGACCAATATTAATTGATTGAAAGGCTATTCAATTACATCCATTAACTTGTACTGCATTTAATGCTGATTTTGACTGAGATCAAATGGCCGTTCATCTTCCTATAACTGAAGCTGCACAAAATGAAGCTAAGCAGTTAATGGTAACTTCAAAAAATCTTTTATCTCCAGCTAGTTGAGAACCAATTGTTGCACCTAGTCAAGATATGATTTTAGGATGTTATTATTTAACACAAGTAAAAGATAATTGAATTTGAACTTGACAAATTTTTGCCTCAAAAATTGATTTAGAACAAGCATATGATGCAGAAGCAGTTGATTTAAGAGCTTTAGTAAAAGTAAGAATTAATTGAGAAATTATACAAACGACTTATTGAAGAATTTTATTTAATGAAATAGTTCCGACAGGAATTCCTTTTGTAAATGAAGTTCTAAAAAAATGAGTAATTAAAAAAATACTTGCTTTAAGTTTTGAAAAATTATGAAGTGAAGTAACAGCTGAATTTGTAGATAATATTAAAAATTTTTGATATAAATATGCTACAATTTCTGGTCTTTCAATTTCAGCTTTTGATATGATTAGTCCTGAAAATAAAAAAGAATTATTATTAAAAGCAGAAGAAAAAGTAAAGACTATCCAAAAAAGACATTGGCTTGGATTTTTAACAGAAAATGAAAAATATATGCAATCAATTACGATTTGGGCTGAAGTTAAAAAAGTAATTGAATGAGAAATGAAATGATTATTTAATAAAGAAAATCATATTTTTAACTTTATTGATTCTTGAGCAAGATGAAATTGGTGAAATCTTACACAGCTTTGCTGAATGAAATGACTTGTTGCTTCTACCTCTTGAAAAACTATTGAACTTCCAATTAAATCTACTTTAAAAGAATGATTTTCAACACTTGAATATTTTATTGCAACTCATGGTTGAAGAAAAGGTAAATCTGATACTGCTTTAAAAACAGCACAATCAGGTTATTTAACAAGAAGACTTGTTGATGCTTCACAAAATATTATAGTAAAAGAAGATGATTGTCATACAGTTCATTATAAAGAAGTTTTAAGAATTGACAAAAAAACATCATTTTGAGAAAAATTTGAAGATAGAATTTTTTGAAAAACTATTGCATTAGATATTAAAAACTCTTCTTGAAAATTAATAATTGAAGCTTGAACTACAATTGATACTAAAATTCTTGAAATAATTAATGAAAATAGTATTGATAAAGTAAATATTAGATCTGTTTTGACTTGTGATACAGAAGGTTGAGTTTGTAAAAAATGTTATTGACTTGATTTATGATTAAATAAAATTATTGAGATTTGAACTCCAGCTTGAGTAATTGCTGCACAATCAATTTGAGAGCCTTGAACTCAATTAACAATGAGAACTTTCCACTCTGGTTGAGTTGCACAAGCTGGTTGAGATATGACTCAATGACTTGCTAGAGTTGAGGAATTATTTGAAGCTCGTAATCCAAAAAATTCAGCTATTATTTCAGATTTAGATTGAACAATTGAAATAACACAAACTGATAAATTTAATGTAGTAAAAATTGTTGCACATAATTTATTAGAAAATGAATATTTCTTTGCTGAAGATTATGAAGTTTTAGTTAAAGAGTGATCTCAAATAAAAGAAAAACAAGTTTTAGCTAAATCAAAAAAAGATAAATCAAAAGTTGTAGCAACAGCTGTTGGAATAGTTAAAAAAGTGGATGTTTGAATGATAATTGTTAAAGATGAAATAAATAGGAGCTCTACTTATGAAATAGAATTAACTACAAATATACTAGTAGCAAATTGAACTGAAATTAAGAAATGACAAAAAATTACAGAATGACATGTAAATTTATCTACACTTATGGAGGTGGCTTGAATATTAAAAACTCAAGAATATATAGTTGATGAAATAAAATCAATATATGCTTCTCAATGACAAACAGTTAATTCTAAACATATTGAATTAATAGTTAGACAAATGTTTTCAAGGGTTAGAATCTTAGATAAATGAGATAGTGAGTTTTTTCCTTGAGATATAGTTGATATAATTAGATTTAAAAATGAAAATGATTTATTATTTAAAGATGGTAAAAAAACAGCTATTGCTGAAAGATTATTACTTTGAATAACAAAAATATCTCTTTATACAGACAGTTGGCTATCTGCTGCATCATTTCAAGAAACTGTAAGAGTTTTAGTTGAATGATCTGTTTCTTGAAAAATAGATAAATTAAAAGAATTAAAAGAAAATGTAATTATTTGAAGAAAAATTCCGGCTTGAAAACAATATAGAAAAATTAATTGAATGGAATTAGAATGTGAATTAGAAAGAGAAGTATATTTTGATGAATTAGATGAATGAGTTGATATAAGCGAAAATCATCTTGAAGAAGTTGTAGGTAAAATGGAACATGAAAGTGATTTTTAAATAAAAAAACAGAGAAAAATTTTTCTCTGTTTTTTTTTATTTGTATTTTTCAAAAAACTTATAAAATTAATATGATTATATTTTCTAAGTTCATTTTATATGCTATCAACAAATAAAAATATCATAAAAATATTCATCAAAACCTTAAAAACTACAAAAGCATTTACTTTAGTAGAATTAGTAGTAGTAATAACAATAATAGCAATATTATCTACAATAGCATTCGTATGATACCAACAATATTTTTGAAATTCAAGAGATAGTAATAGACTTCAAACAATGTGAAATATAGAAACATGATTACAATTAATATATTGAAAAACAAGAAAATATCCAACACCAGAAAATAATATTCTAATAATAGCTATTTGAACGACAATATGATATCAATGATATTTTTGAGATACATCATCAAATCAAATAAATATGAATGCTATACCATTAGATCCATTAGATAATATAAAATATACATATTCAATAAATGCAAAATATAAGAAATATCAATTAATTGCATTTATGGAATGAGATAGTCAAACAGCATATAATCCAATAATAAATAAAGCATATGCAATAGATTATACAGATAGAATACCGAAGATATTTTGAAGTAATTTATGAATATTATTAGATATAAATAATAATCCAATTCAAAGTTTATCTTTAACTTGAATAGATGTAGCAACTTCAACTTGAACTTACAAAGCAATAGTAAATAATACATCAAGTTGAACTATTACTTGAACTTGAATATTATTAATCCCAATAGTAAGTAATTATATATCAAATTGAATTTCAACACAACCAACATGTCCTGCCTGACAATGATTAAATATATTATTACAATGTGTGACTGCAACTCAGTGTATATCAACAATAACAGAAATAACTATAACAAATTGACAAACTTGGTCTTGTATGAATCTGTGAGCTACAACAGTTCGGGATTGAATTACTACAACAACACAAACATCTCCTTGGGCTTGAAATTATTATCAATGGTGAAGAAATAAATGATTTCCTTGAAGTGATGCGACACAACAAGCAACACAACTTACAAGTAATCCAAATTGAAATGATACATATAACTTTGTATGGAATCCAAGTTTACCAAGCCCTTATGATTGGATAAATCCACAAATAGATAATATATGGTGATGAAGTCAAAGTGATACCTCAACATCAAACTGAGCCTGAACCACAAATATATGAAGACAATGACCTTGTCCTTATTGACGGCATGTTCCTAGTGTTTATGATTGGCAAACTTTTTGTAATACAGTAACAAATTCAACTTGTACTAATGCTATGTGATACAATCCACTTATAGCCTCAGTAATTAAATTACCTTTTGCTGGTTATCGTAATCGGAGTAATGGTGCTTACTCTTCTGTATCTACCACTGCTTATTACTGGTCTAGTAGCCCTAACTCTACTACTGCCTACTATTTTTTTGGCTTTAATCCCAGTGGTATATGGCCTATTACTAATAATTTCAGAGTGTTCGGTTTTTGACTTCGTTGTGTAAAGAATTAAATTCGACTCTTTGTACTCTTTGACTCTTTAAATTTTAAAATTAAAGTAGAGACAAAAAATTTTTTGTCTCTACTATTTTGATATTTTAATTTTTAGTTTATGAAAAAATATGGTTTTGAGAAACTTGACGATTGATTTATAAATTTATATGAAGAAGGTTTATTTGTAAGATGTTTTGAATATTCAGCAATTTTGATTTGAGAAATATTTTGATATAAAATTTTTCCAAATATAGATAAAAAAACAGGGTTTATATTTTTAGAATTTTTTTTCTTTTTTTGCATTTATAATTTTAAAATATATAATAATTTTGTTTTAATTTTTAACTATAAAAAATATGTGAATGTTTGATTTTTTTAAAGGGCAATTTGTAGATGTTATTAGATGGGAAAATCCTGAAAATTATTTATTAGTGAAAAAATTTTCTAGAAATCTTGATGAAATAAAAGATACTACAAATTTAATAGTTGATCCATGATACGGAGCTATATTTGTTCATAATTGAAAAGTAGAAGCTATTCAAACTGAATGATGAAAATGGGAATTATCAACTGAAAATATTCCTTTTTTAACAGCATTAAAATCTTGGAAAAGACTTTGAGAATCAAATGATAAATCAGCAATTTATTTTGTAAAAACTACTGAAATATTAAATCTAAAATGGTGAACAAAAAATCCAGTTAAATATGTTGATCCAAAATATTCTTTTCCTATAAAATTAAGAGCTTTTTGAAATTTAACATTAAAAATATCTGATATAGAAAAATTTTGGTTAAATTATATTTGAACTAGAAGTGAAGTTAGTGTTGATGAAATAAAAGAAATAGTTGTTGATAGATTAATCGGACAAATTACTTCTATTTTAGCTAGGGATGCTTATTCGTATGTTGATATAGATGCAAAAAGAGTAGAAATTGCTAATAAACTTGAAAGTTTAGTAAATGCTGAAATAGAAATTTTATGATTAACAATTACTGATTTTAGAATAGAAGATACAAACTTTGATGAAGAAACTGAAAAACTTATTATGAAAGTTTCAACTCAAACTGCAAATGTAAAAGCTATGAATGAACTTTCAGATGTAAGTAATAAAGCAATGGAAAATTATACAAAAACAAAAAACCTTGATATTATGCAAGAAGCTGCTTGAAATGATTGAGCTATGTGATGAATGGTTGGAACTGTTATGTGAATGAATATGTGAAATATGATGAATACAAATCAAACTTCGTCAATTTCATCATGAGATGATACAGAACTTAAACTTGAAAAATTAAAATCTATGCTTGAAAAAAATCTTATAACTCAAGAAGAATTTGATGTAAAGAAAAAAGAAATTTTAGGAAATATGTAATTTTTATTTTTTAATTATTTTATTATGTTTAATTTAGCTATTTTTATTGATACTATTGTATATATCATATTATGAATTGTATTATTTGTTTTAAGTATATTTTTAGTTTCTAAATGTTTCAAATGGTCTTTACATAAAGAACTTATTGAAGATCAAAATATTGCACTTGGAATTATGTTTGCTTGAGGATTTATATCTATCGCAATTATTATTTCTGCGGCTATTCATTGATAATTAATTTTTTAAAAATGAAAGACATAAATAAAATAGTACAAGAGCTTTACTGAGCTTATGTAGATAAAAATTTAGATTTGATGAAATCTCTTTTAGAAGAATGAAAATCTATTGAACCAAATAATTCATATTTGAAGAAATATGAGGCTTTGTATGATAAATTAAATTTTTGAGAAACAAAAAGTATTGATAATAAAATAATTCAATTTTGATGAAAAACTATTAAATGTCCTCATTGCTGAGCTAATTTATCTTTGAGTGAAAATAATAAAAAAGTTATACAAGACTTTAAAGCTTGAAATACAAAAGAATTAAATTTTAAATGTCAATATTGTAATACAGATTTTAAATGGAATGAAGAATGATTAAAACCACTTTATCTAAATATATCAGTTTGACAGGAAATAACTTTAGATAATAAAAAATATAGAGTTTCTGGTTGAGTAAGATATATTTGAAATTGGAAAACAAGAAATCACTGAAAATTAGAATATATTGAACGGATTTTAATTGATGATAAGTGAGATACTTATTATTTATCTGAATCAAAGGCTTGGTGGAGTGAATGATGAGAAACTTGAATAGAATATCAGACAGAAATTTCAAGAAAAATAATTCCAGATTTTAATTTGTGAGAATTAAGTGAAAATAATGTATTTATAAATTCCAAGATTTATAACATTACAGAAATTTGTAATGTTAGAGTTTCGCAAACTTATTGAGAAAATTCTAAATCATATACTATTTGAGAAGAAGTAATTACTTATCAACTAAATTATAATTGAAAAGATTATATTTTTGAAAAAGAACAAACTAATTCTCAAAAAGAAATTTGAGTTTATCATACTTGGGAAATTAATGATAAAGATTTAAGAAACTGAAATATTTGATATAATACATTTAATAATTTTAAATTATCTAATTTTTCTTTTTGAAAATATTTTACATTCTGAATTATATTATTTTTCTTAACATTTTCTTTTTTTGGTTATGAAAAAACCATAAAAACAATTACATTAAATGATTTAATGAATAAAAATTTAAGTGAAATTAAATGACTTTACAAAGTTAATTTCTCAGATATTTATAAAAAAGATATTTTTGATTCAACAAC
This sequence comes from Candidatus Altimarinota bacterium, assembly GCA_028719245.1. Classification (GTDB taxonomy): domain Bacteria; phylum Patescibacteriota; class Gracilibacteria; order BD1-5; family UBA6164; genus UBA7396. The sequence continues at coordinate 10,497 of JAQUKG010000017.1, forward strand.
TAGATATGATTATTGAGGAATAAAACATACTATAAAATACTTAGATTGAATAAAATTTAAAATTGAAACACAAAATGATTTAGATATTTTAAAGAAAATATTAAATTGAGAATTAGATATAAAATCTTATCAAATACCTAATTATAATCTAGATTTTACAAATCAAAGTTTTTCTAGTTATTTCACTTGAAATAAAATTGTTAATTTTAAATAATAATATCAAAAATATGAATAAATGAATAATAATAATTTTATTAATATCAGCTTTAAGTTGATGAGTTATTTGATATTATAGCAAAATAAATGTTAAACCTATATCAAAACAATTAGATTTAAAATCTTGAAGTACAAATATAGATTGGATTATTTCTAGTAAAAGTTATTGTGATACTAAATTATGATCTTGTCAAAATAAAACTTCTAGTAGTTCATCAAGTAGTTGGTGAGGTTGATGATCTAGTTGAGGATGATGAGGAAAGTAGTAATACTTTCTTTTTAATATTTACTTATTTTTATGAATTTAACTTGTCCTTCTTGTTGATCTAGTTTAGGTATTAGTGTTTGACTTGTATCAACTGTTTGTCCGTATTGTAATACTATTTCTATGATAGATAGAAATAATTTAGTTAGCACTTGAGAAAAAAGCTTTATTATGCCTTTTCCTACGGTTTTTGAAGTAGGTAAGTATTTTTTTGCTATTAGTGATTTGACTTCAAATGATAAAATCTGAGATAAAAAAGTTTTATATATTTGAGAAGAAGAATATAATAAAAATTATACTGAATATTTAGCAAAATTTTATGTTTATGGTCAAGTTAGATATACGAGTGATGGATGATTTTTTGATGATTTTTTTGTTAGAATTATTGATGATAAATTTAATTTAGATAAAAATAAACAATATATTTTGTGAGAAAATGAATGATTAATAAATCTTTTTTTTATAAAAAAAATACATACAGATGTTCCTCAAAATGTATTTGAAAGTAGTGTATGATGAACATGGAACTCTTTTTTTGTACAAGAAAATTGAACTACAACAATTGAATGATTTAATTGAAGTTTTCCTTTTGTCGTAAGTGTAAAAGACTCTTCAAAATACATTACTTTACTTAAAGATTGAAAACAAACTCAATTGAAAAGTATTTGAAATGATGTTTTAGAATATAGTGGAGTTTAATTTTTTAGTTAATTTATTAATTAAACTATTTTTTGGTATTCTTTTATTTTAAATTCAGATTTCTTCTTTACAAATTCAAAAAAACTATAAAATAAATTAAGTTAAATTTTATTATTTTATAGTTTTTTTATGGTTAATTATTTACTAAAATTATTGTATTTATTGTCTTTTGCTTTAATTGTTATTTTTACATACTATTCAAAAGATTTTTCTTTTCATATTGAAAGTTTTGATTGATGATATTTAAATTATATAATCCCGATTTTAATGTTTTATTTTATTTATAAATCATTAAATTATATTTCTTGAAATAAAAAAATTATTTTTACACCATTAAAAATATTTTGATATTTTTTGCTACAACTTTTTATTTTAAGTATTTTATTTTTTACTTTAAATAATGAATCATGAGCCTTATGAATAACTTTATTTTTTAAAATAATTTGATTTTTATTTATTCCAGTTTTGATAATTTTTTGAAGTATTTCATTTTGAAGATTTATATTAAACAAAATTAATTGATTTCAAAGTGAAAGCCATATTTTTCAATTTTTATTTTCAATTTGAATTTGATTTTTTATTTTTAATACTTTATTAGCAATATTTTGATTTTTGGGATTTTATAATTTATATAGTGTTTCTTGAATTTTATTTATTATTATTTGAATTTCTTATAAAGAATTTATTTCATTAATTATTTCAGTTTATTCATATAAAATAGAAGTTGAAAATCATAATTTTAATGAAAATGCTTCATTTATCCAAAATATCAATCCATTTTTATTAACTAGCGAATTTTTATTTATTTTTATATCTTTTTTAATAAGTGTAAACTTTATAAATATTTTGAGACCAATGCCAATAGGTTGGGATGATTTATGAGTTTATATGAATTTTCCAAATTTAATGGCAGCTTCTGGGAAGATTTTACCTTTATGAATGGTTTCTTGGCAAACTTTTACCTGAATTGGTTATATGTTTGGTTCAGCAACACAAAGTTTTTTTCTAAATAATGTCGGGTGAGTTATGTCAGTTTTGGTAATAATTTTATCTTTTTATGATTTATTAAAATCAAAGTTTAAAACTTTTATAAATATTCCTTTATTATCTTGAGCAATTTTTTTAAGTATGCCAATGATAATTTTTCAACAGGCAAAAGATATGAAACTTGATCCAGGTTTATTTTTTATTTCTGCAATTATTATATATTTAGTAATTTATATATTTACAAAGTATTTAGGTTGGACAGATAAAATAGAGCAAAGTTGAATTGAAATAATTGAAGAAAATTCTCAAAATAAAAAAAGTTTTGAAGTGAAAATTGAAAATAAAACTAGTAATTGATTTTTTTCCTATTTTTCAAAATATACTCATATTTGAGAAACTGATATTTTTTCAAATAAATCATATCTGATTTATTTACTTTTAATTTGAGTTTTAGCTTGATTTGCATTTTCAATTAAAGTTACGACTTTACTTTTAATTTCTTGAATTTTGTGAATACTTTTCTATTCAAAACTTTGAATGGCTTGATTTATAAGTTATATTTCTATTTATGTTTGAATATTTACAAAAGCCTGACTTTGGGATATGATGTTTGTTGTTTATCCAAAAGATGATATGGAATTTAGAAATAAGTTTTTTATATATTCATTTTTATTTTGAATAATATTACTTGCTTATTCTATTTATAAATATTCTTTAAAATCTTTTAAAAATTTAATTATTTTAACTTTATTATTTTTAGTATGAGTTTGAGTCTGAGTTTCACCTTGGTGAATAAAAAATATAGTTTCGCTTAATTGAGAAAAAATAACTATTTGATGAATTTTATGATGAAAAGGGGAAAGCTTTAATTTAGATTATACAAAAATTTATACTCAAGTAGAAATTGATGAAATAAATAAAAAAAATGATACCTCACTTACCATAAATGCTTCTTGAACTACAACAAATGAGGATATGTGAAGATATTTTGGTTATGAAAAATGAATAAATAATTATATCAAACTTCCATATAATTTAACAATGCAAGCAAATCAAAAGTGAGAATTTACAGATATTACATTTATTTTTCTTGCTTTAATTCCAGCTATAATATTATTTTTAGCATTTAAATTTGAATTATTGTCACTTTGAGTTTTTGCTCTGAGTTTGATACCACTTTGATTTTTCTTTAATCCAAAAATAGGTGAATATATGACAAATATTTTCACAAAATTTGAACTTCCGAGTTGATATATTATTTTGGCATTATTTTTCTTTATTCCATTTTTATATATAATGTATAGTTTAAATAGAGAAAAATATTCTATATTATTTAAATTAAATTTAGTATTTGCAGTTTTTTATATATTTTTATGGACTATTTCGGCTTTTTGAATTGTTTGGTATTGAGTAGCAATGTATTATAGTTTACTTTTTGCAATTGCAATTTGAGCTTATTATATATCAAGTTATTCAAATAAAAATAGTCAAAAAGAATTAATTATTAAATTTTCTTGAAGTTTAATAGTATTTTTTATAGTTTTAGTTTACTTTTTTAATTCAAGTTTTCCACATTGATTTACTAATTTAAAAACAGCTTCTTATGATAATTATAAGGCTTGAATAACTAATAATTATATTTCTATATTTGATTCACATAGTGATTATTATGATGCTTTGGTTGAGTTAAATATTAAACCAGAAAAAAGAGTTGATTTAGTAAAATATATTATTTCAAAAATTAAAAATGATAAAATAAAAAATATTATTATTCAAAATAATATTAATGATCTAATTAAATTAAATTTAGCTTTAAAAGAATTATCAAATTATGATGAAAAAAACCAAAATATTGAATTAATTGAAGTTAGAAAACAATCTAAAGACTTAAAAAGTGAATTATATAAAAATGTTTTATATCCAACAAAGGAATATAAAAATGAACTATGAATTTATAGAATTTGAACTTTTCTAAAATATTTTATAGCAGATAACAACAAAAGATTACTTGATGATAGTATGGTAACGGAGTTTGGTAAATTTATTTACAATAAAGATAATTTTGATATTTGAGTTGATAGAATGAAAAAATTATGAGTAAATTATTTTTTAGTTGATTTAAATGCTGCAACAATTGATAGAGATCCTCGTCATGATTTAACTGCTAGATTTGAAAATCTCCTAAAAACTTTTACTTCTTCTAAATTAGAACTTGTTCAAACAGATAGTACTTGTTTAAAAATAGCCTTAGAAGATTATACTAAATCTAGTAAAACTAAAGAAGATTTAGATAAGTATATAAGATTTGCCTGAGTAAATTATGAAAGTTATACTTCTTCTTGAGAAACAATAAATAGGTGAGTAAAACAATTTGGATGTTATAATTATATTTTAGATTTAATTAAAAATAATAAAGTTGATGAAAAAAATTATTCATATTTACTTCCTATAAAACAATACATAGATAAAAATAATATACCTTCAGATCAATTATCAGATTTTTTTAGAAATTATGTTTGATATTGATGGATGGTATTATTTAGAATAAAATAAAAAAATAAATCTCAATTGAGATTTATTTTTTTATTTATTCTTTATGATTTTATCAATTAGTCCATATTTCAGAGCTTCTTCAGGTCTCATATAATTATCTCTATCACAATCTTTTTCAACTTGTTTTACATCTTTTCAAGTATGTTTAGCTAAAATTCCATAAAGTAAATTTCAAGTTTCAATAATATTTTCGGCTGCAATTTTTATATCAATTGCTTGTCATTCAGCTCAACCAAGAGGTTGATGAATCATTATTTCAGAATTTGGTAGCGAAAATCTTTTTCATTTTGTTCCTCATGCCAAAATTATACTTCACATACTTGCAGCAAGTCAAATACAAACTGTGATTATATCACATTGCACATATTGCATAACATCGTAAATTGCAAGTCAAGCAGTTACATGTCATCATGGAGAATTTACATAAATTGTAATTGGAGCTTTTGGATCTTGTTTTTCTAAAAATAAGAGTTGAGCAATTACAGTGTTAGCTACATGAGAATCAATAGCTTCTCATAAAAATATTATTCTATCTTCAAGTAGTCTTGAATAAATATCATAAGCTCTTTCTCCACCTGGGACTTTATCAATTACAGTTGGAATTAAAGTATTTGTTATAAATCTTTTCTTTTGAGATATTAAATCTTTCATAAAAAATAGTTAGTTGTAAAATATTTTACTTTCATAGAAAGTGTTTGTAAATAAAATTAATTATTTTAGCTTGTTTTAAATTGATTAAGTAAATTTAATAGTCCATCAATAATTCCTTTTAATTCTTGGAATTTTTCATTTCACTCTCATATCCTAACTCAAATCTCACTTTGAGAGTTAGTAATTTGTTGTAAACTTGTTGAAATTTGTTCTATAACTCAAATGTATCAACTTACTAAAGTTTGAATATCTCATACTCAAGAAGTAAGGCTTCAAACTGATTTAGTTACATCTTGAACTAAAGCTTCAAAAGTCTCAATTTGTGCTTGAATCTCAGTAATAGCTCTATCAACACTACTCGTAGCACTAGTAGAAGCAGTAACTTTATTATTTATCGCAGTAATTATAGTTGTTAGTTCTGTTAAATGATTTGCTGTTCTTTCCGCTAGTTTTCTTACTTCATCAGCTACAACAGCAAATCACCTTCAAGATTCTCAAGCTCTTGCTGCTTCAATAGCAGCATTTAATGCAAGTAAATTTGTTTGTTCTGCTATCTCTTTTATTTTACCTATTATTCCTTCTAAAGATCTTACAGAAGTATCAACTTCTCTAACAGCACTACTAGACCTATCTATAGGTGATTTTAATAATTCTAAACTAGTTAAAAGTTCTCATAGTTCTTTTCCAAATCATTCAAGTTTTGTTTGAACTGTTGTAGCATTTTCTGCTAATCAATCAACAGCAGTAGAAACTACTAAACTTTTTTCTCAAAGTCAATTTAGATTTCCACCAATTCATTTTGCAAATAAAACTTGTTCACTCATTTGGTTTAATATTCAAGTCAAAATACCATTTAATTGACTAGCTACTCAAGAAACATTAGCTCATTCTCATTTTGCTTTAGCTAAACTTTCACTAAGATTTCATACCATTGTATTTAATCAAGCAATTGTTTGTCATATTTCATCATTTCCTCATGTTCAAAATCCTACAGTTAAATTACCATCTCAAGCTTTTCAAGCCATTTCTTTTATTTTTTCAAGTTTTTTTATTATAGAAGTAAATCATAAAATAACTATTATAGATAGTAAAGCAGTAAAGGTTATTCATGTATTAATTTCAAGTTTTGTGAGATCTATTTTTCATTTTGAATTTTTACTTAATTTTGTATTTATCCTATTTGCAATATTAACTATTTCATTACTTTTTGCAGTTAATGTATCTATATAACCACTTATGTCATCAATAGGTGTATTTTCACATAATAGTTTAAAGTCTTCAAATAATAAACTAATCTTATTTAATTCTTCTAATAATTCTCATTCAGCTTTTTGAAAAACTACTCAATCAATTTCTCATCATTCTCTAAGTATTTTTAAAGTTTTTGCAAATTTATTAATAGCTTCAATACCCATTAAATCTATTCATTTTACAGGTTTAGTATTTTTCACTTTTAAAACTTCTAAAACAGCCTTACTTGAAAGAAGCCTAAGAGATCATATTTTATCTGCTGTTTCTGTATTATCTTGTATATTACTTAAATCAGCATTTGTTTTATATCAAGCTGCTCATAATATAACTCACATAACAACTCAAGCATATGCTAATTTTCTTTTTAACTGTCATCATTTTTTAGGTCAATCTTGTTGTTCTGGAGTTCATCATGAAGGAGTTAATCAAGGAGTCGTTATAGCCATAATACTAAAATTAATTATAAAATATTACAATTTTATTATATATAAAATTTAAAAACTCCAAATTTTTTTTAAAAATATTTAAATACTATAATATCTAAAAGTCAACTTTAAATTTTGATTTATAAAATATATTGTGTTATAATTTTTGTGTATTTAAAAATAAAAACAAAATATGGCAGATTCAAATATGAAATTATTTAAAAACTCAAATATAGATTGTAATTTGGATTTTGATGAAGTAAAACAAGAACTTCTTACTTTGTTTAAATCTCCAAATCCAATGCAAATTTATCTTAATACACAAAATATTAAAGATAAATTTAGTGACTTATTATCTTGCTTAACATTAAAAATAAAAGAATGATTTAAAATAGATGATGCTTGAGAAAAAACATTTTTAATGACTATTTATAAACAATCAAATTATGATAAAGTTTGGATTGATGTAGTGGAATATTATCTAAGAGATTCAAAAAATTTTGATTTATTAAGTTATTTGTATTATGTAAAAATATTGAATAAAGATAAACAATATCTTGCAAAAGCTTTGTTAAAACTTTATAACAAAGAATCAAATGGAGATATTTTAAAATATTTACAAAAGTATAATTCAAAAATTTCATTTCAAAGAATTCAAAGTATATTTGATGAGTTTAAAATTTGAGAAATGGTATTTGATGTAAACTTAAGAGAAGATTTTATTGAACATTTTATTGAAAAAATTTATCTTAAACTTGATAAAGTTAAAAGAGTTAAATTTTTGGATAATTTTATATTAAAAATTGATAAAAAAGATCTTGATTTTTGAGATGTTTCAAAAATAATTTTAAAAGTTATTTCAAGTTTTATAAATTGATATAAATTTATAGAGTTAAATAATACTTTAAATAACAAATTTTTTAAAGATGTTAAGTTGCTAATAGATGATAATATTAATAATTATGAACTAATTAGATGAGATTTTTATGTTCAGGTTAGTGAAACATTATCTGTATTACCAATAACTGATAGAGCTTTGTTTTGGCAATATATAAAAACTATGATGATAGAGATGTATTATAAAGATGTAAAATATATTTTTTATGATTATTCTAGTAATTTATTTTTAGATAAAAATAAATACTCAATTTTAAAGTGAGATCTTGTTATGAAACCGTCAATTAGTCCAGAATCAGAATATATAAATTCAGAATATAACCAAATAAATGATTTAAAAGAAATAATCTTAGAATTAAATAATAATTTGTTTAGTTTCTTTTTATTACCAATTATTTATTACACAATAAGTGAAAAGCTATCAATTAAGAAATATGATTTATATAAAATAAAATATTTACTTTTGTTTATATTTTCAAGTAATTATAGCGAATATAAAAATATATATATGTTTTTTAATCAACTTGAGATATTTTTAAATTATGATAATAAATCAAGAATATTGGAAAAATTTCAAGTTTCAGCTTCAATTATTTTATGAGTAATTTTAACTTTGGTTATAGCTTACTCTTATATGCCAATTTGAGTGTTTATTTGAATACTTTTACTTTCATTTATAAAATGATTTGAAGTAATTTACCCAAATATTTTTTATAGACAAAAATGGAATATTTGATTTAAGTTCTTTGCTATTTTATTTTTATCTATTTCAAGTTATTTTTGGTTTTCAAATTTTGATAAAGTTAAATGAGATACAGCCGATTTAACAGCACAGATAAAAGTTTTATGAACTATTTCATCTAAGGAGGTGATTGATAAATGAATTGAGTATGTAAAAGTTAATTTACTTGAGTTTAAAAAAATTAAATAAAGAAAATAAATAAATTATTAATCAGTCAAAAAATACAACTTTTGTCAATATTAAAAAGTTGTATTTTTTGTTTAAAATATATTATGATTTAAAAGATGAATAATATTTCATCAAATGAAGAATTTTTTATGCACTTTATTTAAAAATATTTGTAGTTGTAAAAAATCTTATATCTGCTTTTCAAGAGTTAAAGCCAAAACCTAAAAAGCATAACAATACACACATGTTAAATAAAACAATACTTGAAATTTTTGTTGATAAACAAAATGAAAAATGACCTTGAGCTTTTGAACATATCCTAATAGTTCTTCATAAAACATTAGAAAAAAGCAAAAAAGGAATTTTTGGAAGAAATACTTATATTAGACCAGAGTTTTCTTTTGAAATAATAAAAATCTGAAATAAAATCAGATTTTTTCTCGTTTGTGAAAAAGAATATAAACATTTTCTTGTAAATCAAATTTATGCTCATTATCCTAATGTTGAAATAAAAGAAACATCAGATTATTTACAAAATATCCCTGAATGAAAAATAGATTTTACAAAAGTTAAATTAGAAAAACATTTTTTTTATCCAATAAAAAATTTTGTAGAATTACAAGAAAAATCAAGTTGAGACACGATTGATCCATATTCTTCAATTACTCAAGCATTATCAAAAATAGGAAATAGTAGTATAAATATTTTTCAAGTAAATTTTTCTCCAATTCCAGATGAATTTTGGAAAAAAAATGCTGAAAAGATTATAAATATTTTACAGTCAAAAATACCTGATTTTTTTAAAAGTATTTTTATTTATTTTAATTTCTCAGCTTTTAGATTTATTTTCTTTCCATTTGTTTTGATTTATAAATTTTTTAGTTTATTAATTCCAAAAAATAATGAAGAAAAAACAGGGAATATAGAGCATTTAGATAATATTCCAGAAGATATTAAAACTAAAATAACTCATTATTGATATTGAGTAGATTTAAATATCATTTCTGCTAGTGAAGATAAAATGCAAAACAAATTGAATTTAAAAGAAATAGTTTCAACTTTGTGAGTTTTTTCTTTTCCTGGACAAAATTGATTTAAAATTTGAGAAATATCAAGTGATTTAAAGCAAATAGAAAATATTAAAAATAGAAAATTAATTGGTAATATAATTTTATCAACAAAAGAATTATCTTGATTAGTTCATCTTCCTACAACTTATGTAAAAACACCGAATATTTCTTGGGTTTTATCTCGCAACTTTGAACCACCAACAAATCTACAAATATTATCTTGAGATTTAGAAAAAGATGTAGATTTAACACCAATTTGAAAAACAAATTTTAGATGAGAAATGCTTAATTTTGGTATTTGATCAAATGATAGAAGGAGACATATGTATATTATTTGAAAAACTTGAATGTGAAAATCTACATTACTTGAAAATATGATTATTGATGATATAAGAAAATGAAGATGAGTTGCTGTAATAGATCCACATTGAGATTTAGCTGAAAGTATTATTTGAAATATTCCAAAATCTCGCACAAATCAAACTATAATTTTTGATCCTTCTGATAAAGATTGGCCAATTGCTTTTAATATGCTTGACTCTGTTTCACCTGAACATAGATCACT
>JAQUKG010000018.1 GCA_028719245.1 Candidatus Altimarinota bacterium
AATAAAAAATATGGTATAATTACAAAGAATTTTAATATTATAAATTAAAAATATGCAAAAAGATAATTTAGAAAATCCAAGTAATGAAGATATATTATGAAATATTAAACAAGATATACCAAAAGAAGATTGAATTATTGATTTAGAAACTCTATCAACTTTTTTGACTGATAATGATGTAAAGACTGAAGAATCAAAGAAATTTGATGAAGAAAAAAAACTTGCATCAAACAATAAAGGTATAAAAGATTGATTAATTTTTGATATAAACATCAATTCTATTAATGATATACTTGATTTACTTTTAATAAATCAATATGACTTTTGTATGTGTGAACCTATTTCAGATAATATAAAAGTAGTTTTTAAAAAAGATCAAATTGTAAAGGATACAAAATATATAAAATTTCATGTTTATTCAAATATATTGATTCAAGCAAAAAAGATATCAAAATTAAATCTTGAAGAAACTACTATAGAACAAAAATGAACTTGAGAATATCAATACAAAAATCAAAATCTAGAGGTTTTATCAAAAGTAATTCCATCAAGTTTTTGAGAAATTCTTTATATAAAAACTAAACAATTAGATAAAAATCTCAATGATAAAAAAAATAAAAGAAAATCAATATCTCTTTCAACGGCTTTTTGATTTTTATGAGCCATATTTTTTATCGCATTAATTATTTGAGCTTCGTTTTTAACATTTATCGTATTCAATGCTCAGACTCCAAGTGATGTTAGTTTTTTCTCTAGTTTGTGAATAAATCTAAATGATATAAATAGCTTTTTATTAAAAATGACTACAGCTATTTTTTCAATAGTTGTAATGATTGAGTCAGTAATTTTAATAATATTTTTATTTAAAGCATTATTAACAAAAAAAGAATTAAAAAGAAAAAAAATCATTTATTTTATTTTATCTACAATAATATTAATTATTACATTTACTACTTGAACATTGTGGATAAAACTAGATAGTTTAATAAAAAAATTACCAAATTGGCAAGAAATGTCATATTGAGATGTTCAAATATATGATAATGAATTATTAAAAAGTGATAAATTTGATAAAAAAAATGCATTAATAACTGATTATATAAATTTAATATGACCAATTGAATTAAAATTTGATTTAAAATATTTACAAAAAGATGAATTGAGAAGATGATTTGAGATTAAAAAATATATATGGGATTTTTGAGACTGAGATACAGTTGAGTCTCAAAATCCTGAAGTAGTTCAGAAATTTGATAAAAAATGAAATTTTCAAATCAAATTAATACTTGAGGGAATTGATAAAAAAAATCCAAATAAAATAACAAGAAAATCATCTTCAAGTATGCCAATGATAAGTATAACTAATTTAGTAAAAATAACTGAAAATACCATTGCAAACTGATGAAAAACTATAAATTTTGATGCTAGTGATTTAAAACCACTATGAGATATAGAATGGTATTTTCAAGATGACTCAACTAAACCAGCTTATATGTGAGAAATTTTTGAACCAAGTAAAATATATTTTAATGAAGATGCTATCTGAATGCTAATTAGAAGAGATTGAAAACAGTGAAATTCTATGGATAGAGTTTTTATAATTTCTTGAGAAAAAACAAAAATAAGCTGAGATATAAAATATGAAGCATCTATAGATAATGATTTAAATTATAATTTTAAACTTACAAATTTAGAAAATACACCTTGAGCTTGATTTATAAAAAGCTTTAAACGGACTTTTGAAAATAGAGAAATAACAAAATATGCAGATATACTTAATTTAGAATCATCTTCTCAAGTGAATTTTCATTTTTCAAATTATTGAAAACAAACCGTAAAAGTTTTAATTACAAATACAACTTGAAAATCTACTCAAATACAAAAAGAAATAGAAATTCCTAAAAGAATAAAAACATTAAATAATATTCATTTTTACCAAGATGATTTAGAAATTAATGATGTAAAATATGATGAAGCCATAAGAGAATATTCACTTTATAATATTTGAATTCCAACAAGACTTAAGTTTGATGCAAAATTAATAAAATCAGATAATCCATTATATTATCTTGATAAAGTAACTTGGAATTCTTGAACTGATTGAGATATAAATAATGAAGACAATTATTTTGAAAAAACTTTTAATGTGAAATGAAACCAGCAAATAAAAGTTAATTATAAATTTGTTCATAGAAAAGACCAAAATGAAATAATAAATTTAACAGACACTATATTTTTAGAATTAGTTGAAAAAGAAGCTAATATAAATTTTGAAATAAAAACAGATAGTGAATATGTTCCAGTTATAGCATCTTTTGATGCTTCGCTTAGTAAGGTAAAAAATGATAATATCGTAAAATTTATTTATGATTATTGAGATTGAATTACTGAAGAAAGAGATGCTATAAATCCATGACATAGGTATTTAAAAGATTGAACTTATCAAGTAAAATTGACAGTAGTGACTCAAACTTGAAAGGAATATTCAAAAGTTAAAACAATAGTTTTTAAGTCTCCAGTTTATGAATGAAAAATTTCTGTTAGTATGAATAAAGCCCCAGTTAATCAGGAAATAGATTTTTTATCAACTTGAAGTGTTTGACAAGTAACTGATTATCATTGGGATTTTTGAGATGGAGAAACTTCTAATGAAGCAAATCCAAGTCATGCTTATAAAAAGCCCTGAAAATATAAAGTAATTTTGACTCTTGATTTTTCTAATAACAATGTAATAACAAAAGAAACTGTAGTTGAAATAGTTGAATAGAAAAAATATATCTCTTTTAAAAGTAATAAATAAAAAATATATCAAAAACTTGATATATTTTTTTATTTGCAAAAAATTAATATTTTTTTAATATTTGAACAAAATCTTTTAAAATAAATTTTAATAAAAATGGCTCAAGAAGATATAAAACTTCCAAATTCCTCAGAAAGTGCAGAAGTTCAAAAAAAACAAAGAGTGAAGATATTAATTGTTGATGATGAACAATCTCAAAGATATCTTACATCTTATATGTTATCTGAAAATGAAGAACTTAAAGAGAGATATAATTTAGAAATTGAATTTGCTGAAAATTGACAAGAAGCTTTAGCTAAAATAAACTCTTGAGATTTTGATTTGGTTATTACAGATTATGAGATGCCTGAAATGGATTGATTAAATTGTGTAAAATGAATTACAAATCCTAATAGACCAAATATAATTATGCTTTCTGGATCTCATCAAGAAAATTTAGCTGAAATGGCTTATAAGAGGGCTATTGATGTTTTTCTACAAAAACCTTTGGATTATGAACTTTTTATTCCATTAGTTATAAATAATATAAAAGAAGCTTTATATAGAAGGGAATTAAAATCAAGAAATATGGTTAGTGAACAGATTATTTGATTATTAGCTCAAAAGGTTATAAGACAATTATCTGAAATAGGAAAAAAACATAAAAAATGAGTGGAAATAACAATTTTTAATTCACCTTACCATGAATGACTTTGAGCCTGAGGAGATTTTATAACATGTTTTGAAGATAAATCTTGAAATATATATATATCTTTATGAGATGTAACATGACATAATCTTGAAACTATGGTTATAACAACATGAGTTCGTGAAAAAGTTTTAGAACTTTTATATTTAGGTTTTTCAGAATTACCAGATATACTATTAGAACTAAATAAATTAGTATACGAATCTCAAGTTCCTTTAATTGATCCTAGAAGTTGAGAAATAGTTTGAAAACTTAATTCTACATTAGTTTTGGTTAAAATTGATTTAAATGAATGATGTATTAAAATAACCAATTCTGCTTCTGAAAGAATAATAAAAGTTGGTAAAATTTGAAATATATCTGAATTTGAATCAACTACTGCTCCAATATGATTTTTTAATCAATATTTATTTGCAAATCTTTTTTCTAATAGCATTAATCCTCAAGCCGATTCTATTGATAGGTGAGATATTGTTTTTATGGCTACAGATTGAATTATGGAAGTAAAAGTTTTTCCAGAGCAATTTATTATAGATGAAAAATGAAGCAAAGTTTCAAAAAAATTTAGAGATTTAGTTCCAAATATAATTAAAGAAAATAGACATAAACCAGTTCAGGAAATAAAACAAATTTTATTAGCCGAATATTTAGCACAGACTTGAAGAGAAGATTTTGATGATGATGCTACATTTATGATTATTAAAATGAGAGATGATTATAAAAGAATTGCTTATAAAATGGAAGAATGAAATTTTTATGGAACAATATGAGAAATTAAAAAAGCTGATTTTAGTTGTTGATGACAAGTTTGAGAAGAAACTCAAAATAAAATAAAAACAGCAATTACTTTTATATTATCTGAAGCTTTAAATTTAATAATTTGAACCTTTATTATTGAATATAAATATTGTCAAGATACAGATTCTGTAGAAGTTATTTTAACAACAACTAGTGAATTTACTAGAAATATAATTGAGTGAAGTGAACTAAAAAGGCTAGTTGACTCTAAAGCTCTTATAAAATGAGATACTCAGTTAATTCTTTCATTTTCTAATTTAAAATAGCAAAAATTAAAAAGATTTTGCAAAAAAATGAATTTAAAATATAGTTAAATAACTTTATAATTAACATATTACAATGGAAAAAATAAACATTGAAATATCATCTGAATACAGAGAAACTATTGACTTTTTAAAACAAGTTTTAGCTTGAAAAGATTGAAATGCAGTTAAAGATGATAATGAACTTATTGAAATTATGATAACTTGATTTATGGATATGATACAACAAGAAATGTGAGCACACAACCATGAAGAGTGAGATTCTTGTGGATGTTGACATAGTCATTAATTTTTAAAAAAATGTACAAAATCGGAATTGATGAAGCTTGAAGATGACCTTGGCTTTGACCGGTTGTAGCTTGTAGTTTAACTTTTGACTTAAATAATTTACCAGATAGCGACTTTTTAAAACAATTAAATGATTCTAAAAAATTAACTATAAAGAAAAGAGAAAAAATTTTTAATGAACTTGTGAAATTATCTAATTTAGAAAAACCACAAGTTTATTTTTGAGTTTGAATTGTAGATAATTTTTTAATTGATGAAATAAATATTAAGCAAGCAAATAAAGAAGCAATTAGAAGAAGTTTAATTGAGATTTTGAGAAAAATTGACAATAAAAAAATATCTTGAGTTTTAATTGATGGAAATGACAATTATGTATTTAATGAATTACCTAAAAAACCAATTTATGTAATCGGTTGAGATGCAAAGATTTTAGAAATAAGTGCTGCAAGTATTATTGCAAAAGTTTTTAGAGATAAATTAATTGATACTTATGGTTTACTTTACCCAAGTTTATGAGTTGAAAGTCATAAATGATATTGAACCAAAAAACATATAAATTATTTAACTGATAAAACAAGAATTACTTGAATTCATAGAATTTCATACAAACCAGTAAAAAAAGTTTTAGAACAAAAACCAAAACTACTTTTACATATTTGTTGTGGACCAGATGCTAGTATTCCAATAATTGATTTAAAAAATGATTATGATATAACTTGTTTTTGGTATGATCCAAATATTCAACCAAAAAGTGAATATAATAAAAGATTAAAAGCATTTAAAAAAGTTTGTGAAATAGAAAATGTTGAATTTATAGAATGAGAATATGATGTAGAAAATTTTTTTTCAACAATAAAATGATTAGAAAAAACTAAAGAAATGTGAGAAAAATGCAAAAAATGCTATGATATGAGGTTAAAAAGAACAGCAATTGAAGCTAAAAAACTTGGTATAAAATATTGGACAACATCTTTAAATATTTCTCCACACAAAGATATTAATAATATTTTTGAAATTTGAGATAAATATAGTTTAGAAAAAAATCTTGAATTTTTAAAAATTGCTTTTAGAAAAAATAATTGATTTTTAAGAAGTATAGAGTATTGTAAAAAAAATAATATTTATAGACAAAATTATTGTGGATGTATTTACTCAGATACTTTTCATAAAAAATAAGTAATTATTCTTCTACTTTCCTATAACTTAATGACTCAGCAATATGCTGAGCTTTTATGTTTTCACTAGCTTCTAAATCCGCAATAGTTCTAGACAGTTTTAAAATTCTAAAATATGCTCTAGCTGATAAATTCATAGTATTTAATGCTTGTTTCATCATCTTTTCTCACACTTCATCTAGTTCACAAAATTTGTTTATTTGAGAAGTTGTCATCTGACTATTTGATGTAATATTTAGCCCAGAAAAACGATTTAATTGAATAATTCTAGCTTTTTCAACTCTTGAAGCTATAGTTTTGGAATCTTCAATATTTGAGTAATCTTTTTTACTGGAAAAATCTTCAGTTTTAACTTTTGGAACTTCAATCATTATATCAATTCTATCAATCATAGGTCCAGAAAGTTTTGACCTATATCTTTTTATAGTATCACTAGAACAAATACATTCTTTATCTGGATCTGTTAAATATCAACAAGGACAAGGATTCATAGCTCATAAAAGTACAAACTTTGCCGGATATATATAACTAGAATTTACTCTATTTACTGAAATAGTTCAATCTTCTAAGGGTTGTCTTAAAACCTCCAAAACTTGTTTAGGAAATTCTAAAACTTCATCTAAAAATAAAACTCATTTGTGAGCAAGTGATATTTCTCCAGGTTTTGCATTTCTTCATCACCCAATAATACTTATAGAACTTGCTGTATGATGAATTGTTCTAAAAGGTCTAGAAATAATTAGTGGATTATCTTTTGTTAATAACCCAGAAACTGAATAAATTTTTGAAATTTCAATTATTTCATCAAGAGTTAATTTTGGTAAAATAGTTGAGAAAGTTTTTGCTAAAAGTGTTTTTCAACTTCAAGGAGGACCAGACATAATTATATTATGAAGTCATGCTGCTGCTATTTCTAAAGCTCTACGGGCTTGAACTTGTCCAATAATATATTTAAAATCATACTTATCATTTTTAATATTTACCAAATTCTCAAGTGATAATTTTGGAGGATTTTCTAAAGTTTTTTCTCAATTTAAAAAATCTACTAAATCAGCTAAATTCTCAACAGCAATTATATTTATTCATTCAATAACTGATGCTTCATAATAATTATCATAAGGAATAAAAATATTTTTATATCATTTTTGCATAGCTCAAATCACACTTGGTAAGACTCAAGTAATGGCTCTTACACCTCAGTCAAGTGATAATTCTCAAATAAAAATTGAATTTTTTAAATAATTATTATCTTTTATATCTCAGGCATTATTTAATATTCAAATAGCAATTGGTAAATCAAAAACAACTCATGATTTTTTTATATCAGCTGGGGCGAGATTTACAGTTATACGAGTTGTGGGAAGCTTAAATTCAGATGATTTTAAAGCACTTCTAAGTCTTTCTTTACTTTCTTGAACTCATTGATCAGGAAGTCAAACTATTGTAAAATTTGGCAAACCTGCATTTATATCAACTTCAACCTCAATTATTTCACTTTCAAGTCAATTTACAGTTAAACAAAAAACTTTTGATATCATATTTTTAAATTATATATAAAATATACTCTCATAATATATAAATTATTAATAAGTCAAATATTTATTTTTAAAATTATTTTTAAAATTCTACTTTTTGGGGATCATATCATTCTAGAATCTCTTTTTCGTCTAAACTCTTTGAATTGATTTTATTCATTTAATCAAAAACATAATTGTTCATCACATTTTTCATCCAAAGTTTCATCAATTAGCATAGAAATTACCTCAATTCATTCATAATATTTTGGTTAGAATTAAATTTTGCATAATATTCTACTTACTCAAATCAACTACTCATCACATTTTTTTAACTTCTTTTATTATAGCTTTTTTTTCTTCACTATCATCTTTTTTATATCAGCTATCTTCTAAATATCATTCAACAACTTGAGATAAAGCCTTTAAAACTGTTTCAAAATTTTGTTCAATATTTTTACTTCTTTTAGCATTTTCTCAATGTTTCTTTTTTTCTTCTTTTAATTTTTTATCTATTTTATGAATATTTTCAGAAGCATTAGAAGCATTTTCTAGCATAAATGGATTTCCAGATCCAATTTTATGGATTAATATATTTCATTTTCATAATATGGAATCTATAATTCAGTTTTCAACTAATTCAAGTCATTCAATTGATTCATATTTAACAGCAACACTATCACTTGAAAATAAACTCCATTCTAAATCTATCACTCAATCCTCTGTTATTATCCAAACATCATTATACCAATCAAAAATATCATAAATTCATTTAAAAAATATTCAAATTAAAAATATTTCTAAAGCAAAGAATGGAATATATGACTTAAAAACATCCGAATAATAATATAAAAAACTTGGAATTATAGCTCAAAAAAAATAATTAATAATTATTTTGTCAATTATTACGATAATATGCTTATGAACCAATGTTATTATTTTTGTTCATTTACTAACATATTGTCAAAAAAATATTTCATCAAATTTATTCATTGTAAATATTATTATTCAAGTTTTTTTTATTATACCTATTTTTTTTAATTATCAATTGCTTTTATTTTGTTTTTGTTATGAAATATGATATTATTTTGCTACATTATTATTTTTTAATATTATAAATTATGTATCCACTAAAAATAAAAGAAAAATATGACCAAGCAAATTTAAACAATTTAGGAAGTAGATTTACTGTGGTTTACCTTTGAACTTACAAAGATTGAGATTATAGCGAATATGTTTGAAGTCATCCTTGAGTTGATATAGTTCCTATTGTAAAAAATCAAGATGTTTTATCTGTTCTTGATTGAAAAGTCTTTAAATCTTGAGAAGATTGAGCTTATTGAAAATTTGTATTTATAGAACATGCAAATGTTCCAGATCCAGATGATTTTTCAAAAACTACAACTCTTTATAGTTGTTATGAACATTTAAGTGAAATAAAAGTAAATATTTGAGATATTATAAAAGAGTGAGATATTATTTGAAAAACTTGAAATACTTGAAATAGTTTTTGAGAACATCTTCACTTTCAAATTGATAGAATTCAAGCTCCTTTTCATGCATATTGGCCTTTCACTTGAGTAGAAGCAAAAAGTGCTTGAACTTCATTTACTTGATGAGTAAATATATGACTTTGACTTGATAAAGCTAAAATGTATACTATTAACCCTCTTGTTTATCTTGATAAACTTATTTGAATAAATTATAAAAATAATAATTCAAATAATACTAATACTACTAAACTAGAAGAAAAAGTTCAACCTATTATTTCTTCAAATAATAATATTGTTAATAATACAATTATTTCAACTCCAAATTTAATAATTCCTAAAGCTGAAGAAAAATTAAATATTATATCTTCAAATGATAATAATATAGTATCAGACCCAACTTTAAAAATTTTATCTTCATTAAATGAAGATTTAAAAAAAAAATGATTTAGTGATATAAATAAATCTGATAAATATTATAATTATATAAATGATTTATTATTAAAATGAATAATTTCTTGATATAGTGATTGAACTTTTAAGCCAGATAATCCTATTTCTAGAGTTGAATTTCTAAAAATGTTATTTTTGGTAAAATGAATTTCTTTATCAAGCGATAACTCAAATTATTTTAGTGATGTAAGTGATAGTTCTTGGCAAAAAAAATATGTAAATACTGCAGTTAGTTTAAAATTGGTTTCTACTTCTAATAAGAATTTTTCACCAAATTCTTCTATATCAAAAGTTGAAGCATTAAAAATGGCAATAATTCTTTTTGTTTGAGAAATAAATTTAGTTTATTCTCAAGAACTATCTGATGTCTGATGATGAGAATGGTTTTCAAAATACATAGAATATGCTATAAAAAATAATTTACTAGAAGTTAAAAATAATAATTTCTATCCAAATAATAATATCACAAGATACGAAGTAATTTGAATGCTTTATAAACTTTCAGAAAAATAAATGGTTGATTTTATTTGTAAATTTATATAATAAGAGTAATTTAAAATTTAATTAAAGAAATATGGCAAAAGTATTAGATATAGTTAATGATTTAATTTTTGTTAGATTAACTTTAACCGAGTATGAAAAAATAAATAGAATTTGATTATTTAATAATGATGAAGAAATTTTTGATGAAGCTGTTAAATCAGATGAAGTTAAAACTAAATTATCTTTATTATCTTCAAAATTATAGTATGAAAGTAATATTTACAAATAGTTTTAATAAAAAATTATCTAAAATATCAAGTATTTTAAAGGAAGATATAATTTATTTACTAAAAAAATATCCAAATACTAATAATTTAGTACTGATTGATGATTTATGAAATTCAAAAATACTTAAATGATATTTATTATCAAAAAAAATAAGAATATTAGTTTTATTTCAAAATGTAAAATCAAAAATTATACCAGTTTCAGTTATAAAAAAAGAAACTTCAAAATGAAAAAATATTACAAAAGAAAATTATATTGATTTATTTTTAAACGATATTGAAAAAAGTATAAAAGATTTAGATAATAATAATTTTGAAGAAATAATAATATCACAAGATACGAAGTAATTTGAATGCTTTATAAACTTTCAGGAAAATAAGTTTTGATAATTTTAAAAAAGCTATAAAATAAAAATAAATATTTTATAGCTTTTTGTTATGACAAAATTTTATGATACTTTGATTTGAGAATATATAAGTAATCCTTGAAAAAAAGGACTTTCTTTGGATAATTTAGCTGAAAGATATTTTGATTATCGCATGATTTCTTATGAAGAAATTACTTTAAAATGAGAATTAAATTTTAGTGAAGTTGAGTTAATTGCTTGAGCAAATTATTCAGCAGAAGATGTTTATATAACATCAAAAATTTATAATAAACAAGTTGAAAATTGAATAATAAATGACAAAGTTTTAAATGAAATAGAAATTCCTTTAATAGAAGTTTTAAAAAATACAGAAATTGCTTGAGTAAAAGTTTCAAGTGAAAAATTAAATGAAATTTGAAAAATATTAGAAATTGAAATAAAAAAAGAAGAAAATATTATAAAAGAAATAGCTTGAGAAGATTTTAATATCAAATCTCCAAAACAAGTTTGAGAAATACTTTTTGAAAAAATGTGATTACCAGAATGAAAAAAAACCAAAACTTGATTTAGTGTTGATAACGAAGTTTTAGAAAGTTTATCTTTAAAATATCCAATTGCTCGTCATATAGTTAATTATAGAACTTATACAAAACTTCTTTCAACTTATGTTGAATGACTTTGAAAATTGATAGACTCAGATTGAAAAATTCATACTTCATATAACCAAACCATTACAACAACTTGAAGACTTTCTTCTACAAACCCGAACTTGCAAAATATTCCATCTTCAAATGGTATTTGATGAACTATTAGAGAAGCTTTTATTCCATTTGAAGAAAATGATTTACTTGTTGCATTTGATTATTCTCAAATAGAAGTTAGGCTTTTAGCTATTATGAGTAAAGATGAAAATTTACTTTGAAGTTTTTTATCTTGAATTGATATACATGCAAATACAGGGTATTTTTTATTTTGAAAGGATAGTTTAACAACTGATGAGAGAAGAATTGCAAAAGCAGTAAACTTTTGAGTAATTTATTGAATTAGTCCATTTTGACTTTCAAAAATGATTTGAGTTAGTCAGTCTGAAGCTCGTGAATATATAAATAAATTTTATGAAAAATATCCTAAAGTTTTAGATTTTTTTGATAAAACTATAGAATTTTGTGAAAAAAACTGATATGTAGAAACTATGTTTGGTAGAAAAAGATTTATTTCAAGTATAACTGACTCAAATTCACTTATTAAAAAATCAGCTGAAAGAGAAGCAATTAATATGCCAATTCAGTGAACTTCAGCAGATATTATAAAACTTGCGATGATAAAAGCCCAAAAGTTTTTGCACGAAAACAATCTAAAATCAAAAATGATTATGCAAGTGCATGATGAGCTTGTTTTTAATGTGGTTCCTGAAGAGTTTGAATTAATAAAAAAAGAAATTCCAAACATTATGGAGAATATTATTTCTGCTCCCATAAAATTAATAGTTGATATGTGAGTTTGAAAAAATTGGAGAGAATGTAAGTAAAAAAGTCAAAACAAATTAATTTGTTTTGACTTTTTTTGTTTAAGCATATAATCCAAAAAAATAAAAATTAACAACCCAATATGTTTGCATTTGAACTTTGAAGAGAATTTAAACTTTCTTTAGCCGAAATTTTTGCAGTATTTCCAAATGGAAATACTATTTTTTGTGATAAAAAAATATTAATTTTAGATTGAGTGTCAAAAGAAGAAATTCTTAAAAATGCTAAAAATTTAGGTTGAACTATAAAAATAATTGAATTAAAAGTATCTTCACATTTTATAAATTCAATAGATAAAAACGAAATAATTGCTAAGTTAGAAGATATTTTAAATGAAAATATGTGACTTAATAGTTTTGAATGAAAGTTTCATTATGCTATAAATATATTTTGAAAGTTTCCTTTATTACATAAAGAAATGTTAAAAATTTCAAAAAAGATTATAAAAGAACATTCTCTAAATCCTCGTTTTATAAACCAAGATTTTAAAAATATTTCATCAGTTGCAATTATAAAAGAAGCTCTTATTAAAAAAGAAACTGATTTCAATTTTATTTACTCAGATAATAAAATTTATTTTTGAAATACTATTTTTGTCCAAGATATATATGGTTATTCAAATAGAGATTATGGAAAAGATAGAGATATGAATATTGGTATGCTTCCTCCAAAACTTGCTCAAATGATGTTAAATTTAGCTGGTTGAGAAGTGATTTACGATCCTTTTGTATGACTTGGAACTATTTTAATTGAAGCTATTTTTTCGTGAAATAAAAAAGTTTTTGGAAGCGATTTAAATGAAAGAATGGTAAAAACAGCTAATGAAAATTTAGAAAAACTTAATAAAAATTTTAATTTTGACAAGAAAATTATTTTACAAAATGCAAAATATATTTCTGAAATAAATTTTATAAATGAAATTGATGCAATAGTTACAGAATGATATTTATGAGAAATAATGACAAAAAATAATATAAATATTGAAAGAATTGAAAAACAAAAAATCAAACTTTTAGATTTATATGAAGGATTTTTTACTTGAATTAAAAAATTAAATTTTTCTTGAAATATAGTTATTTGCTTCCCTTTTTGGGAAATGAATTGAAAATTTTTGTATTTTGAAGAAATATATGATAAACTAAAAGAGTATTTTGTAGTTAATAAACTTTTGCCAGAAACTATAGAATTTAGTGAAACAAAAGCTTGAAGTTTATTATACAAAAGAGACTCTCAACTGGTTGGGAGAGAAATATTTAGTTTAAGATTAAGATAATTATTAATATGTATACTTGACCTGATAGAAGAGTAGATCCAACAACAAGAAGTGTTTTTTCATATGCACACAATTGTAATATCACATTAATAAATTGAAGAAATTGTATTTTAGAATTAAATTGAAGACCAATAAAAGTTAATCCGGAAGTAGCTAATTATTTATTTCAAGGACAAAGAAGATTTGTTAAAGTTAGAAAAAGAACTTGAGAAATTATAAAAATTAATTGAATTGATCTTAAGTTCACTAAATTTGATTTTAAGGAAATATGAAATTACTCAGATGATGAATTAAGATTATTAATACTTGCTGATACTTGAATAGATTTATTTGAAAACGAAAAGTCTTGATTAAGAAGTATTAATGAACTTTTTAAAAGAGCAAATAATGATGAAAATTTATGAATAATAGCTGATATATTAATAAAGAGCGAAATCCCAAAATTGCCAGGTAGATTTCATTTTGCTACTATTTGAGAGTTATTTGAATTTATGAGAACTGCTTGAAATAGTTCTCCTGAATCTAGGATGAAATGTATCATGTTGAAAGTTGTTTCTTGAGTCTCAGATGTTATGAGAACACCTTGACTTGAACTTTTAGATGAAAAGTTGGAAACATTACTTTTTAATCTAAAAGCAGTTTTGTGATTAAGAAATCTTTGAGATGCAAGTATATGAACTATAAGTTGAAAAAAAATAGAGGTATTTTGAAGAGCTAAAACTTTAGCATCATTATTATGAAAAACTCTTTGAGATCCAGAGTATGATAAAATATCTCGTGCTAAAGATTCGGTATGATTAACATTTGAACTACAAGAATGAACTAAAGAAGATTATTTGGATTTATTTTCTGAAGTATTAAATTGATGTAAATCTTTATGATGAGATTTAGTAGAAATAAAAGGTAAATGATTTAAAAAAGAAGAAATACAAGAATATATAGAATCAAATGATAATTTAACTTGAATAATTTGAGTTAATAATATAAAAACAGAAAAAAAATCATGAACATCAAAGTGATATATAGATTTAAAATTTAGTATAAGATTTTGAAATACTGTTATTGAAATAAAAATAACACCGCCAGAAAATAAAAATCAAGAATGATTAAATTTCTCTTGAATTTATGCTGTATTAAATAGATATATTGAATGATTTATTATTAGACATTTAAATGATTGATATATTACTGGAAAAGAGTTAGAAATGATGGCTGGAATATTTTTTGATAATTTACAAAGATTAATAAATGAGAATCCTGAAATAACCTGAATGAGTGCGGAAGAATTTTTATATTGAATAAAATCTAAAGATTGAAAAACAGATTTTAAATGATTATGGGAAGATATGCAATGAAGATGATTAATAAGGGCTGATTTAAAAGCTAAAAATATTGAAAGACAAAGAAAGTTATTTTTAGAATGACTTGCTAACTATTATAAGTCAATGCTTAAATCAGTTATATTGGATAATTGAGAAATGGTATGGAGTAATGAAAGGTGAAAAGAACTTTATGGATATTCATAAAATTGACTTTCTAAAAAATTCTCTATAATGAAAACAATTCTCATTATAGAGAATTTTATTTATTAAAAACAAATTTATGAAAATTAAAATTTATGGAAATAATCCAGAAACTCAAACACTTTTAGAAAAAGTAAATTTTGCAATAGATGAATTAGGACTTCAGGATTTTATAACTAGTGAAATCACAACTGATGAAAATTTAAAAACTGAGCTTAGTATTTCAAAAGAACCTGCTTTAGTAATTGAAGAAGAATCAATTGATTTTAAAGATATGATTTTTGAATGAATTATTCCAGAAATTGATGAACTAAAATCTATGTTTGTTTCAATAGTTTGAGGGTGAGATTGATCTTGAGAATGATGTTGAAGTTGAAGTTGTGGAACTTGATGTAGTTGTTAAAAATGTAAAAGAGAAAGATGTATTATAATACATCTTTCTCTTTTATTGTGCTGTTCAAGTTGAAGTTTCTACTGTTGTAGTATTTTCAATCGTTCAAGTTGAAGTTTCTATAACTTTTTCTTCTTTTATAATTGTAAAATTATTTTCATAAATTATTTTTCAATCAGCTCAAAAATATTGAATTTTATAAATATTTACTCAAGGTTTTAAATTACCAAAACCACTATTTGCAAAATAAGACCAATAACTTCAAAATTTAGGAAACTTTTGTAATTCAAAGTCATTTATAATTATTTTTGCAACTGTTCAAGCTGGAACTGTTCACTCTATTCTTATTACATCCTCAGAAGATGTATAAGGATTTTGTTTTGGTGTTAAAATTTGATATAAAGGTGAAGATGAAATCGGATAATTTTGAACTTGTGCCAAATTAGAATCTGAATTATTTGATGATGTTGAAGAAATATTGTTTGTATAAACAGTCAAAACTCATTTGTAAAGTATTTTATTAAATGAATCGTAAACCCTATAAATTAAATCATTAGTTTTTGAGTTTAATTTAAATCATTTCAAATTAAAAGTTTTAGTTGTATTATCAATCGTAGCTGTCTCTCAATTAATATCTATTTTATTAACATCATCAGATAATATATTTCATTCAATATCTACTGAGTTTGAACTTAATTCAATTTCATCATATAAATTATTAAAAGAAATATATCAACCAAAATCTTGAGAAGTTGTTCAAGAATTCGTGCTTCAAGTATTTGTATTTCAAGAACTTGTTTGATTTCAATCATTTGCTGTTAGATAAACAAGTCAATTATTTTTTATAAACCAATCATCTGACTTAGTATAATCATCTATTTGCTCTTTTGATAAAGCTAAATCCGATTTATCATCATTTGCATTATTCCTCATAATTACCAATTTTTCTCATTTCTGAAGTGAAGTTGACTTTCAAGCTAGATTTTGAACTTGAACAATTCAAGAAACAACATAAATTGTGCTCGCTACTTCATTTTGAGATAATGAAAATATACTATTGTCTTTTGATAATACTTTTGCATATCTCATTTCTATATCTACTCATGATTGTGTTTTTACCCACAAATCAGATGAATATAATGTATAACTTCAATCTTCATTATATTTTAATTCTCATAATTTATTTAGTGAAAATTCATTTGATTTATCTTTTATATTTAAATTTCAATTTGCAACTTGTAATTTCTCAGTTTTATAAATAGATCAATTTTGTTCTAATTTTGTTTTATTTCATCAACTATAAATAACATAAGCTTCTGTTTCTGGCACTCAAAAAGATACTTCTACAGGAGAATTATTTTGTATACTACTTGATGAGTTTCATCAAGTAGAAAATAATTTATTAATTATAACTAGTAATATTACAAAAACTATTACGATTGGAATTAAGTAATCTTTAAATGTTTTTGATAATTTATTATTACCACTTCTTTTATTAGCATAATTACTCATATTTAATAAGGTTAATATTATAAGATGGAGTTGGTATATTTATAAATATTTTAGCTATATTTTCAAGTGTTTTTTTATTTTCTTTTACAAAATCTTTATCTTCTATTAAAACATAATCACTTTTATAAGATAAAATAGCATTTTTTTTAATTTTAATATAACTTTTTTTAATAGAAATATTTTTTGGATTTATAACATCTATAGAAGAAAGATTATATCACATATCAATTATTATATATTTTAATTTATATGTTAAATCAAATTCTATATCATCAATATTTCATAGGTTTTCATTATTTGTATTTTTTACTTGTATTCAAATTAAATCATAATAATCTTTTTTTTCTAAATATTTTTGATTTATTATAATATTATCTAAATCAGTTTTAATAATATTATCAATTAAAAAGAAATCATAATTTAAAAATCCTTTTTTATATGTAAATCAAATAACTTTCTCATAATTAATATCAAAAACCACTCAATGAATATATCATAGATTTTTTCATAAATTATCAAAAACTTTTCTTCATTTATATTCAGATAAAAAAGAAATCATTTTTAAAAGGTTAAATTATAGTTTAAAATAAAAACTTATTTTCTAAAGCTTTCAAGTATTTCATGAGCAACATCTTTTCAACCAAGTCAAAAGGCAAGTCATCAAGCCAATGAAAGCATTGAAATAAATCAAATTAAAATTGTATTTATTATAAAATCACTAACTATTTTTGTGTAATCTAGAAATACCATTAATGTAAAAAACAAAATTATTATTTTAGCTCAAGATGCTATTATTTTTGAAGTTTTTTCTCTAGTTATATTTAAAGCATGATAAACAACATCATAAACAAAATTTGCAAATCTAATACCAAAAAATCATATTAAAACTCACACGAACAAATTTGGTAAATAATGAGTTAAATCTTTCAAAAATTGTTCTATTTCATTTATTCAAATATAACTTATTGATATTCTTAAAAATACAATCAATATGTAATAACTAAAAGATTTAGCAACTACATCATCAACTTTTATTTTATCAGTAAATTTATTTTTATTTATTTTTTTCTTTATTTTTTCTTTTGACTCTTCTAAATTTTCTTCATCAAAACTAACTTTTAATTTATCAATTAATTCATTTAATTTAAATTTCTTAAATAAAAAAATTAGAAATAAATACAAAAGCCTAGCAATTATAACTCAAATTAATATTATAAATAATGCTCATATAATTTTTGGTCATATAGTTTCTACTTTTTCTAAAATATCTAAATAAGTTTTATATAATTGTCATTGAATAAGTAAAATCATATAAATTATATATTAAAAAAATAATTTGAATTATTATATTTTTATAATCTAAAAAGTAAAATTAAATTGCTTTAATTCATACATTACTTTATTTTTTCTTTACAAAAAACATAAAAATCATAAACTAAAAATAATAATATTTTAATAAAATTTATGTCTCAAATAGAAGAATTAGAATCAAGTATAGATATAGTTGAGCTTGTAAAAAAATACACAAATTTAAAAAAAGCCTGAGTCAATTACAAAGCTCTTTGTCCTTTTCCATGACATAACGAAAAAACTCCAAGTTTTGTTGTAAGTCCAAGTAAACAAATTGCTCATTGTTTTGGTTGTCAAAGATGATGATGACCTCTAAAATTCATTATGGATGTTGAAAATTGTGAATTTAGAGAAGCATTAGAAATACTATCAAATATAACCTGAATGAAAATTACCTGATATGATAGAGAAAAAGAACAAATGAAAAAAAATGTTTATTCTCTTTTTAGGGATATTGTAACTTATTATAAAAAGTCTCTTTCAAGTTATCCACAAATTCAAAAATATTTATTTGATAGATGATTAAGCGAAGAAAGTATAAAAACTTTTGAATTTTGATATGCTGATAGTTGAATTGAACTTTATAATTATTTAATTCAAAAATGATATAATGATGAGTTAATTTCGCAGAGTAATGTATTTTTGGATTTAAAAACTAAAAAAGATAAATTTATAGGTAGAATAATTTTCCCAATAAAAAATATTAGGTGAGATATAGTTGCACTTGCTTGAAGAATAATTGAGTCTTGAGAACCAAAATATCTAAATTCTCCCGCAAGTAATATTTATGATAAATCAAGCATTTTATACTGACTTTTTGAAGCAAGAAATGAAATTACAAAAAAAGATTTTGTAATAATCACAGAATGATATATGGACACTATTTCGCTTCACAGGGCTGGATTTAAAAATACAGTTTGTGTTAGTTGAGTAGCTTTAACAGAAAAACATATTGCAATTATCAAAAAATTAACTTCAAAAATTTATCTTTGTTTTGATAATGATAAAGCATGAATAAATGCTACAAATCTATCAATTGAAAGATTAAAAAATAAAGACTTAGAAGTTCATATTATTTCACTTGAATGATGAAAAGATCCAGATGATATAATTAAATCTTGAATTGATTTTAATATTTTCATTAAAAATGCACTATCCCCTATTTGATATAATTTAAAACTTTTACAAATAAATGATAGTTTACAAGATAAAAAAGAATTATTGAAAAAGCTTTTAGACATTGTAAAAAATTATCAAGATAGTATTGAAAAAGATTTTTATTTAAAGGAAATTTCAAAAAAACTTGATATAAAAATTGATATAGTTTATTTGGAATATAATAAGACAAAATTAGCAAAAAGAGAGGATGAATTTAGTGTAAAAATTTTAAAAAAGCTAACAAGCGAAGATTTAGTTATTTGATATTTAATAAAATATCAAGATAAATTTGATTTCATAAAACAAAATATAAAATTTAAAAATTATATTTGAAATGATTTAAAAGAAATTTTAGAAAAATGAATAAACATAATTAATGAATTTGAGTTATCTAAAAAAAATAAATATATTTCAATTTCTCAAAATGATGAAGCTCTTGAAATTAGAGCTCAAATTGAAAACCAAGTTATTAAAAATGATGAAAAAATAGAAAATATTATTTTAAAAACAATTGATAAATTAAACTCAAATACTTCAAAAGAAGCAGAAACTATTTTAAAACAAAAAATAGCTTCTTGAGATACAGAAGCTTTAAATGAATATAAAGAGTTATTAAAAGTAAGAAAAAGGTAAGTTTTATTATTTCAAAAATATACTTCAATTAGCTCAGTTTCAACACCATATTCATGGAGATATTCAAAATCAAAGTCTACAACCACCCAATGTTGCATCTGAATATGCAAATGCATCTCATAAAATTGCTCATCAATAGGCTCATGATCAATTTAATACATTATTAAATCATACATGGTAAGAAGGATTATAATATGGTCAATACCAGATATTTCAAGTATAAGTGGGTTTAACTTTTGAACTACTTATTGTCGTT
Source organism: Candidatus Altimarinota bacterium (assembly GCA_028719245.1). GTDB lineage: Bacteria > Patescibacteriota > Gracilibacteria > BD1-5 > UBA6164 > UBA7396. Next base: position 20,230 of record JAQUKG010000018.1, read on the forward strand.
GACTTAAATAAATCTGATGTGTCAAAATATACTTTTGAAGAGAAATTATCATTTTGAGCTCTATATGTCATTTTAGGAATTTGATTTATTAAATTATCAGATAATTTTGCTGAACTACTTTGTAATGGTGAATATAAATCTCAAACACTATTAATATCTCTATGTAAATAATTTCAAGCTGTTGCTCTTACAACTAAAGTCCAACCACCTCAATCAGTAGTCATATCACAATAAACTTGTAATATTCAAGTTCAAGTTGGATTTATAGTATAAACTCAATTTCAAGTTGATTTTCAAGTTAATAATATATCATTGCAATTTCTGGGTGGTAAATTTGAGAATATTGCATTTAATGATTGATATATAATATTTCAAGAAGCTGTTAAGCTTCCACTACTTAATAATAATTTATAAACAGTTCAACTATTTGTTGTAAGTAAATCTATTCAAGTTGATGTTATACTTTGAATTGGA
>JAQUKG010000019.1 GCA_028719245.1 Candidatus Altimarinota bacterium
TTGATAAAGAAAAACAATGTTTTACTCAATACATAGATTTAGATAAAAACGGAAATGTTATTTACATAAATGAAGATATAAAACCTGATATAATTTGGTTTAGATATTCTTCAGGAATAGTTTTTAACTCAGAATTATTTTCTAATTTTACACAAGTTCCTAGCCTAAAAATTATTTCAATAGCAAAAAATAAATATGATATGTATTTATTTTTAAAAGATTTTACACCAAAAAGTTACTTACTTGAAGATTTTTTTAAAAAAGATGTATTTGAAAGTTTTCAAGAAAAATTAGTTTTAAAACCTATTGATTGAAATAGTTGAAAATGAATAGAGTTTCTTTCAAAAAACGAATTATTAGAAAAGAAAGAAAGTTTAATATGATTAGAAAAATTATTTATAGTTCAAGAATTTAAAGATTTTTCTAAATGATATGATGAAAAAATATCTTGAATACACGATGTAAGACTTGTTTTTGTTTGATGAAAGTTTTCTTTTAGTGTTGTTAGAAATCCAGCAAGTTGAAGCTTGAAAAGCAATATATGATCTGGATGAAGTCAATTTAGTTTAAGTAAAGAAGAAATACCAAGCGAACTTTTTGAAACTGCAAAAAAAGCCTTAGAAAGATTATGAGTTTGAAGTAAAGACATAATTTCTGTTGATTTTGCATATTGCCAAGATGAATCAAAATGGTATATATTAGAGATAAATTTTTCTCCATGAATATACTTTCCAGAAAAAGATTTAAAATTTCAAAATAAATATTTTAATGATTTAGCTAACTTTTTTAATTCAATAAAATAATAAGAATGATTTTACAAGATTTTGATAATAAACTAATAAATTTTATAAAAAAATATTCTTTTATCTCTGATCCAATATTTTTATTTTATCCTGAAAATATTCCTGAAAATCTTGATTTTTCAACTTGAAAACTAGATTTAAAATATCCAAATATTGATAAAGCTTTAGAAAAAATTGACTTAATAAAAAAAGAGTATTTTGAAATTATAAAATTATTTAATGAAGTAGAAATACTTGATAATTTTTTAAAAGAACAATATAAAAAAAGACTTGATGAAATATGATTAATTTTTGAAATAATTAAACATTTTTATAATGAAGATGAAACTAAAAAGTTTGAATTAATTACAAAATATTTTTGAGTTGATTTAGATTTTTGCAAAAATGAAGTTTTAAAAAATAAACAGATTATATTTGATGAATTTAATGCTTTAAAAGAAAAGTCATATTTATTTGATGATATTTATAAAAAAATTAAAAATAGACTTGATGAAGAAGTTAGTGATATAGAAATAAAATATTATTTTGAGAAAGCATTAAAATTTTTAAAAATTGATAAATATTGGAAAGTTGTGATTGATGAAAATGCTATGAGCTTTGTTCATGGAGATTTTAACAACAATTGATGAACTATATTTATTCCAAAAAATAGAACTATAAAACTAAGTTATCTCATTTTACTTATAATTCATGAAATTGATGGACATTCTAAACAATTTACAAATTTTTGAGAAATAGGACTTTATAAATCTATTATTAGATTTTCACAAGCTGAAGAAATATTAGAATGATTAGCTATTTATTTAGAATATTCTTTTGAATATCTGATATTAAGACAATCAAGATTAGAAAATATAATTAACAATTTTGAAAATAGAATCAATTTTATAAATGGTAAAATCACATTTGATAATTTCCTTAACTTTTATACTAAAAAAGATTTATTAAACAGGATTTTTAGATGATTTAGAAATATTAAAAATTTTATAAATACGAAAGATTTAATTTATACTCAATGAATTTATAAAATAATAAAATATAAAAATAAATATTGAGATGATTTGTTTGAAAAAATATATTCTTGAGTTATAAATGCTGAGTATATTGAAAAAGATTGTAAAAGATGAAAAGATTTTGAAGTCATTAGTTTTTTAAAAAATTCTAGTGCTTTTTATATTTTAACCAAAATTATATGATAAAAACAAATGTTAAATGATGGTCTATATCTTCAGAATTAATTATTACCGAGGCTCAGAAACTTTGATATGAAATAGAAATAATCAATCAAAATAAAAATCTTTTTTATATAAAAAAAGACAAAAAGAAAATATTATTTAAAAATATTGATTGATGATTTAATAGCTTGCTTTGATTTAAACTAAGTGAAGATAAAGAATTAACTTATAATATTCTTTGATTAAATAATTTACCAATTTCAAAATCAATTTATTTGGATATAAATGAGAAGGGAAATTTTGATTTTGATAATTTACCTTTGAATTATCCTTTAGTTGTTAAACCAGTTGACGAATGACATGGAAATTGAGTAACTGTAAATATACTTGATAAAGAAACTTTGATAAATTCAATTAATTTTGCATTTTCTTTTAGCTCAAAAATCATAATTCAAAACTATATAGTTTGAGATGATCATAGGGTTTTAGTTGTTTGAGATAAAATTGTAGCTGTTGCAAAAAGAGTTCCACCAAGTATTATTTGAAATTGACTAAAAACTATTAAAGGATTAATAGATGATGAAAATAAAAATCCTCTAAGATGAGATAAAGACCACGATAAACCATTAAGCACAATAAAAATAGATAAAGAATTAAATGAGTATTTAGATTTACAATGATTTAGTTTAGAGACTATTTTGGAGAAAGATAAAGAAATATTTTTAAGAAGAAATGCAAATTTATCAACTTGATGAAGAAGTATTGATTTAACTGATGTTATTCATCCAAATAATATACAAATATGCATAGAAGCTTGTAAGCTTTGTCAGTTAAAAGTTGCTTGAGTTGATATAATCACAACTGATATTTCAAAACCATTGAGAGAAACTTCTTGAGTGATAATTGAAATAAATTCTACTCCATGACTTAGAATGCATCATTTTCCATCTGAATGAACTTCAAGAAATGTTGCTTGAGAAATTTTAAAATTAATTTAATACAAATTTGTCTTTAAATAAAAATATGTATAATAATTTTATCAAAATTATTTAACTAAAAAATATGTTATCAAAATTAAAAAAACTTATATCTTTAGATAATCCTTTAAGACTTGGTTATCATTTAATTAGAGCAGTTATTGCAAATTTTATTTACTGATTTCCATCAAAATGAATGATAATTATTTGAATAACATGAACTAATTGAAAAACTACAACTACAAATATAATTGCTAGGTGATTAATAAATGCTTGAAAAAAAGTTTTTATGTTTTCAACTGTAAATTATATTATAGCAGATAAAGAGTATAGAAATGATACAAAAATGACAACCCCAGATGTTTTCTTACTTCAAAGATTATTATTAGAAGCAAAAAAAGCTTGATGTGAAATAGCTGTTATAGAAACAGCTTCTCATGGAATAGCAATGCATAGAAATTGGGGAATTGATTATGATATCGCAGTTTTAACAAATATTACTAGGGATCATCTTGATCTTCATAAAACTATGGATAATTATGTTAGAACAAAGCTAAAATTATTTAAATCACTCATTAGTTCAGAGAGAAAAACTTGAGTAAAAAAAACAGCTATTATAAATATAGAATCAGAATATAAAGATTTATTTTTAAATGAAACTTATGATGTTTTAACGACTTATTGACTTGATTATGATTCAAATTTAAAGCCAATAAATATTGTGAATTGACTTGATTATGTAACATTTGAATTAAAAATTCCTGATGATATTTTGAAAATTAAAACTCGTCTTCGTTGAAAACATAATATTTATAATATTTTATGAGCTATTTGAGTTTTTTTAAGTTTATGATTAAAACCAAGAGTTATTGAAAAATCAATTGCAGAAGTTGAAGTTGTTCCTTGAAGACTTGAAGAAGTAAAAAATTATGAATGATTTAAAATATTTATAGATTATGCTCATACTCCAGATGCACTTGAAAAAGTTTTATCTACATTAAAAGAAATAGAATGAATAAAAAGAATAATTATAGTTTTTTGAGCAACTTGAGATAGAGATAAAACAAAAAGACCAATTATGTGAAAAATAGTTTCGCAAATGTCTGATTTTGTAATATTAACTCAAGATGATGATTATACCGAAAAAACTAATTCAATTATAAAAGATGTTTTACCTTGAATAGAAAGAAAAGAATGAGAAAACTTTTGGATAATTCCAGATAGGCAATCGGCTATTAGAACTGCTTTAATTGAAGCTAGTGAAAATGATGTAGTCTTAATAGCTTGAAAATGAGATGAGCATCTTATGATGACAAATGATTGACCAGTTGATTATAACGATAAAGAAGAGGTTATAAAAATACTTAAAGAAATTGATGATAATAAAGTAATGTAATAACTTTAAATTATGTTCCAAAATGAAAAAATAATAGAAATAAAAACTTGTAAACATTGCCAATCAAGTTTTTCAATTACAGATAAGGATTTAGAATTTTATGAAAAAATAAGTCCAAAATTTAGGGATAAAAAATATTTTATCCCTATACCTAGTTTATGTCCAGATTGCAGACAACAAAGAAGACTTAGTTTTAGAAACGAAAGAAAACTATATAAAAGAAAATGCGATGCAACTTGAAAGCTAATTATTTCAATATATTCACCAGATAAACCATACAAAGTTTATGAACAAAGTTATTGGTGGAGTGATAGTTGGAATGCTTTAGATTATTGAAAAGATTTTGATTTTTCTAAAAGTTTTTTTGGTCAGTTTGGAGAGTTATTAAATAAAGTTCCAAAACAAAGTCTGATATGAGCAAATAATGTAAATTCAGAATATTGCAATTTAACGGCTGATAATAAAAATTGTTATTTAATATATGAAAGTTCAAACAATGAAGATTGTATTTTTTGATATTGGCTTCAGAAATGTAATAACTGTGTTGATGTTTCATTTTCTCACGAATGTAATGAATGTTATTATATTCAAGATAGTTTCAATTGTTATAACCTATTTTTTTCTAATAATTGTGAAGATTGTAGAGATTCTTTTTATCTTGAAAATTGTTATTGATGTAAAAATTGTTTTGCCTCAGTGAACTTAAATAATAAAGAGTATTTTATTTTAAATAAAAAGTATTCTAAAGAAAAATACTTTGAAATATTACAAAAAGATAAAGAAAATATAAAAAAAGAATTTGAAAAATTGTTTAAAAATTCAATAAAAAAGTATTGAAATATTAAACTAGCTGAAAATAGTTATTGAGATTATATGAAATGAGTTAAAAATTGTGTGAATTGTTTTCATGCTTATGATGCTGAGGATTGTAAATATGCTGAGCATATTTGGAGAAATGCAAAAAATTGTATGGATGTTTCTACAGCTTGAAGAGATGCAGAATTTGTTTATGAATCAATAAATTGTGGTATATGAGATTATAATTTTAATTTTTGTGTTCAATGTTGGACTTGATCAAGTTTAAATTATTGTATGTTTAGTAGTAATATTCATAACTGTTTTGGTTGTGTATGATTAGTAAATAAATCTTATTGTATCTTAAATAAACAATACTCAAAAGAAGAATACGAAATACTAGTTCCAAAAATAATAGAACATATGATTTCTACCTGAGAATGGTGAGAATTTTTTCCAAGCACAATTTCACCTTTTTGATATAATGAAACTGTAGCACAAGAATATTTTCCAATCAGTAGAGATAAGGCATTGCCTTATCTCTACCAAGATTGAAAACAAATATTTAACTGGAGTGATTATGAACCACCATTTCCAAAAGTAGAGAAAATTATAACTGTAGAGATGTATAGCAATACATCTCTACTAGAAGATGCAAATAAGGTTCCTGATGATATACTAAATCGGGCAATAGAATGTGAAATAACTAAAAAACCATTTCGTATAATTAAACAAGAATTAGAATTTTATAGAAAACATAATTTACCAATCCTAAAAAGACATCCAGATCAAAGACATCTTGATAGAATGAATTTAAGAAATCCTAGAAAACTTTTTGATAGAAAGTGTGATAAATGTGGAAAAGATATAAAGACTACTTATTCGCCAGAAAGACATGAGATTGTTTATTGTGAAGAATGTTATAATAAAGAAATTTATTAAAATAATTTATTATCTACTAATTTACTAAATTATGACACTTTATTTAAAATATCGTCCAAATGATTTTGAAAGCATTGTATGACAAGATTTTATAAAAAATACCCTAAGAGAAGCTATTAAAAAAGACAAACTAGTTTGAGCTTATTTATTCTGCTGACCTAGATGAACTGGGAAGACATCAACAGCTAGAATATTTGCAAAAGCTATAAATTGTGAAAATTTAAAAGATTGAAATCCTTGTCTAAAATGCGAAATTTGTAGGTGATTTGTAGAAAATAATTTAGTTGATATTATTGAAATAGATGCTGCTAGTTATACTTGAGTTGATAATGTGAGAGAAATAATACAAAGAGCAAGTTTTTCTCCAACAAAATGCAAATATAAAGTTTATATAATTGATGAAGTTCATATGTTATCAAAATGAGCTTTCAATGCACTTTTAAAAATACTTGAAGAACCTCCAGAACATTTGAAATTTATTTTAGCAACAACAGAAATTCATAAAATTCCAGAAACTATACTTTCTCGTTGTCAAAGATATGATTTTAAACCGTTTTCAAAAGAGGATATGAAAGCTCAGATTTCATATATTGCAAAACAAGAAAATATTAAAATAGACCAAGAAAGTCTAGATTTTATAGTTAAACAATCTTCTTGAGCTATGAGAAATGCTATTTCTCTTTTTGAACAATTAATTTATAATGGGGAAATTAATTTTGAAAATGTAATACAAAATTATTCTATTCCAAAAACTGAGATTATTTCAAATTTTTATCAAAAACTTCTATCAAAAGATAATTCAATTTTGGCTGATTTTGAAAATATAGTTTCAAATTATAATTTAAATTTATTTTTTAAAGAACTTTTATTTTTTATAAAAGATGAGTTACTTGAAAATTTTGAAGATGAAAATTTAGTTTCAAATAATATATTTTTACTTGAAACTTTAGAAGAAGCATATTTAAAAGCAAAAAATAGTTTTGATTCAAAAACTACATTTTTAATTTGAGTTATAAAATGTATAAAAGAATTAAAAAATCCTATAAAAAAAGAAGAATACAAAAATGAAAAAAAAGAAGAAAAAAAAACATCTATAGGGAACGATTATAATCATTCCGAAAAAGAGAAAAAAGAAATAAAGGTTGATGATTTAAAAGATATTTTTTGAGAAGAACAAAATATAAGGCAACCACAAGGAATTATCCCTACAAAGGTAGGGGTAGGTCTTGAGTCTACCCAAGAAATTTTCTTTGATATGGAAAAATTTATTTTAGAACTAAAAAATATTAAAGCAAAATGAGCTTTGACAATGTCTTTAAGATGATCTAGTTTTAATTTTGACTCTAAAAAATTAATTATTTATACAAAAACAAAAATTTCTCTAAAACAAATTTCAACACCTGATAATATTACACTTCTTACAAAAGCAATTGAAAATATGTGATTGTTAAATATTAATATAGAAGTTAAATAAATATGTTTGCAATAATTTCACCTTTTACACAAAGTCTTGATGATATTTGATTTGTTTATAAAATACCAAGTGATTTTCAAGGTATTTTAAAAAACTGAATGATTGTCCATATTCCTTTTTGAAAAAGAAATATTTTAGGTTTAGTTTTGACTATAGCTCAAAATACAGATTTTGATAAAACAAAGATTAAAGAAATAACCTCAATTTATAATGAGAATATTTTTTTAAATAATTATGAGATAGAGCTTCTAAAATGGATTTCTACAAATTATTTTTCTTTAATTCATATTTGTTTAAATTTATTTTTTCCAAAAAATTTACTTTGAAAAATAATAAAAAATAAATTTGGATTTAATGAAAATATAAAAGAAATTAGGTATGATTTTAAATATCAAAAAACATTAAATCAAAATCAATCTAAAATTTTTAATGAAATAATTTCTTCAAATGAAAATAAATTCTTGCTTTATTGAGTTACTTGAAGCTGAAAAACTGAAATATATATAAATCTTATTAAACATTATTTAGAACAAAATAAACAAATATTACTTTTGGTCCCAGAAATTATTTTAACAAACCAAATTTTACAAAGGCTGAAAAAAGTATTTGGACTTGAAGTTATTATAATTAATTCAACAGTTTCAGAAGCAAAAAAGACTTTGTATCGGGAAATGATTTATAATAATAAAGTCAAAATAATTGTTTGAACTCGTAGTGCAATTTTTTATCCTTATAATAATTTATGATTAATTATAGTTGATGAAGAACATGATAATAGTTATATTTCAGATAATTCACCAAGATATGATACAATTGAAGTTGTAAATAAAATAACTGATTTAAATCATAATAAATTGCTTTTGTGATCTTGAACTCCAAAAATAAATCATCTTTATAATGCTTTAAATTGAAATGCAAAAATATTGAATTTATTTAATGAATTTGAGTAAAAATATATTTTGCAATTTTTACGAAAGATATATAATAAAAATGAAATTTTAAATTTATTAATTCTAAAATTATGGTGAATATAGATATAGAAGCTTTTAAAAAAGCTTGATTTACATATGAAGAAATTCAGGATATTATTGCATCTGAAAAAGATTTTGAAGAAACTTGAATAGCTTATGATTTAGATGAGGCTTTTTGTATTATTAGAAATAATTTATTTTCAGATAATAATAAGAAATGTATAAAATAAAAGTTTTAAAAATAGCTATTAATAGTATAACATCAATAACAAAGTATATTACAGAAGATAATATATTTTATGCAAATAAAGTTCAAGAATATATTTACAAAAGTATTAATTTACTTAAAGATTTCCCTTTTATATGAAAAGAAATAGATGAAAATCATAGAATAATAATAGAATCTCATTATAAATTTAAAATAGTTTATAAAATTACTTGAAAAACTATTTTTATAGTTTGAGTTTATAGAGAACAAAACGATTGGAAGTAAAAAAAATATTTTTTCTACTTCTTTTTTTTTGTTTTTAAAATATAAATATGTTATGATACTTGAAATTGTAATTTATTATATTTTTGATTTATATGAAAATACTTTCAAACTTGAGGAATTATATTGCAAAAAATAAAAAAAAGATATTTTATTTTTCATTATTTGTAGTAATATTTTTTTCATTAAATGATTTTGCTTTTGCTGCTGAACCTGCTACAAAAGAAGATGCAGTTTTAAAAGTTGTTAAATGAATTTTATGAATGGCATCTCAACTTATTTGAATTTTAACACTTCTGGTTTGAGTTTTTCTTCGTCCAGAATGGACTAGTTGAAGTATTATATGACTTGATACACAACTAAAAACTATGTGGATACTTATCTCAAATATAGTTTATTTTATTTTTGCTTGAATATTTATAACAATTGCTTTTATGAATATTATTTGAAAAGCAGAAAATTATGAGTTAAAAAAAGCAATTCCAAAATTTATAGTTTGAGTTATAATAGTTCCATTTTCTTGGTTTTTTGTTCAATTTATATTATCCCTTTCAAGTTTACTTACAACAGCAGTTTTAAGTCTACCTTTTGATTCATTTCAAGATCTTAATTTAAAAAGTAAAAATATTGAAATGTGTTTGAATTGAACACAAATAAATTTATCTAAAACTGGTTCAAATATAATTAGTTGTAAAGATGATAAACCTAAAGAAACACAAACAATTTGAGAGTTTATAAAGAAAAATGATAATGGTGGATTATATCAAATATTAGTTTTATATAGTTATTGAGTTATGACTTTGGATGATAAATGAAAAATTTTTACTGGAGAAACAAAAGATATTAAAGATATTTGGTCTTTATCATTTAAAGCTATATTTGATGTAATTTTTGTATTAGTTTATTGTTTACTAATTGTTGCTTTGTTTTTGGCTTTTATAACCAGATGATTTGCTTTATGGTTTTATGTAATGTTTTCTCCTACATTTTGACTTTTGTATTATTTTTGAAAGTCTCATGAATGAATGTGAGAATGAGCTTTGAAAAAATTTAATTTAAAAGAATTTATTTGACTTGCTTTTGTTCCAGTTTATGTTTCTGCTGCATTATCATTTTGATTATTATTTTTGTCTGTTGCTTGACAATGATTTTCAAATCAGTCTAATAAAATAGTAACATTTAAAGATAATAGTATTGTTGTTTGAGATTATACATTTACAGCTAATTGAACAAAAACAAATAGTGAAAAACTTTGAAGTTTCTTTGCTTGATTTAAATGATCGGTTTGAGCAACTGTTTTAGAATTACTTTGACTTGTAGTTATGTGGATGGCTGTTATGGCAGCATTAAAGCAATCAGAAATTACAAAGAATGTAACAGAACCGATTGACCAATTCTGAGACCAAATCTGAAAACTTCTTGCCAAAGCACCAACCTATGCACCAATTTTACCAGGTGGATTGAGTGTAGCTTGATTACCAGCAGCTTGAACTGCAGCTACTTCATATTATCAAGGTAATGCACAAAGTAAAATGACAAATTTTCTTAAAGAAAAAGGATTATTTGATAATGAAGATGTTGATAGAGATCAAAAATCACAAATAATTTTAGGTAAATATGTTAAAGATAGCCCAGAATGGAATAAAAATGCTCTTGAACACTTAAAAAGTTATAAAAGCTCTAGAGATATTTCAGATAATGATGCTTCTAGAAATTTACTTATAAAATTAGCAAATGAATTACAAATTAAAGATGCTAAAGCTAGTACACCTGAGGAAGTTAAAAAAACTATTGCCGATATGTCAAAAGCTAGTAATACCCTTGCTAGACAAGCATGAATGCAAAAAGAAATGACTGAATGACAAGTTGATAATAATTTCTTTACTTGATGAAAATCTAGTTGATCTGAAACTCCTTCATCAAATTTAAAATCAACTATAAAAGCACCAGATAAATTGTGAGATAAAAATACATTTAATGTTTATTCTTATAATGAAAAATGAGAAATTAAATCTTGAGAAAAACCTGTAGAAATAATAGTTGAAAAATGAAAAGTAAAATCAAGTGAAGATAATATTAAAAAAGCATTAAAATCATATTTTGATGAAGAAGAATGAAAAAATGCATTAAAAATTATGTGAATTGATGACGAAGAAATAAAAAGAATTATGGCTATTTTTAAAAAATCATAAAAATGAAATTTTGAAAAAAAATAATCCAAACACTTGTGTTTGGATTATTTTTTTTGACATATTTTGAATAAAAGTATAATTAGATTAAGTTTAGTTTTTAATTATGAAATATGACAACAATGGACTTAAAAAAAATAAGTGTTTATAATTTTTTAGAAATTATAAATTCAAAATGAATTATTAGCCAATACTTTAATGATAATCCAGAAATTGAGGTAGATTATTTTGATGATAAAGAAGAAAAAGAAATAATAAATTCTAGTGAATTTATTAGCTTTAAAAGTATAGTTGATAAAAAATTTGTATGAAGATAATTATCAGTAAAACTTTTGAGTCAGATTTTAAAAAATTTATTTCAAAAAATTATTCAAATTGTAATTTAATTAAATTCACATCTATTTTGTATAAATTTATTATAACAAAATGACTTTATCTAAACAGACCATTTATGAAATTAAAATTTGATTTTTGTAATAAAGCTGTAAGGCTATTAGTCTATTATGATAAAGATAATAGTTTAATTATTCCAATATTTATAACAGATAAAAATGATAAAATTTATTGATATAATATGACTTGGAATACAATAAAAGAAAAAGCATTAAATTTGTTTAAAAATATTTCAAATGATATAAAAAATGATGAATTTAATGAGTTTTAGTAAAATCTAGGTTTCGCTTTTTTAAATAATCCAAACCTTTGTGTTTGGATTATTTTTTTGACATATTTTGAATAAAAGTATAATCAGGTTAAGTTTAATTTTTAATTATATAAACTATGTTAAAAGTATTAGATAAATGAAAAAAATATATAATTGTAAAAATGGATATTCAAACTTTTCAAGAAATTGAAAAAAAACCATCTTTACATGATTTGGTAAAAGAAGCTGAAAATAGTGATAAAGTTTTTCATACTCATGAAGAACTTATGGCAGATTTAATGTCTTAATTTACAATTATGAAATTAGAAAGAAAAATAACTACACAATTTAAAAAAGATTTTAAAAAATTCATAAATAATAAAACTGTTATAGAAGAATTTGAAATAGTTGCAAAATTACTAGCTAATTGAGAAAAACTACCTGAAAAATATATGGGGACCATAAATTAAAATGAGATTATAAAGATATGAGAGAATGTCATATAAAACCTGATTTGCTTTTAGTTTACAAAATTGATAATAATAAATTAATCATTCTTTTACTTAGATTTTGAAGTCATAGTGAAATATTTTAAAAGTAAAACTGAAAGCTTTCTTGGAAAATCCAAATACCCCGTGTTTGGATTATTTTTTTTGACATATTTTGAATAAAAGTATAATTAGATTAAGTTTAGTTTTTAATTATGAAAAAATGATTGCAGAAGTTATATCAAAAAATGAAATACAAAAAGAGATTTCTTTTTTATATGATAAATTAGAGGATTTAGAAGATATGTTATATGTAAATAATGATTTATCAAATTTATGAGAAGATTTATTAGAAGAAAATAATTTTAAAAAGCTAATATGAAGATAACATCAACTAAAGACTTTGAAAGAGAATTTTTAGAAATAATAAACTCTAGACCAAAACATATATGATTATTTAGATAAAAATAGTTTTGATAGAAATATTTCTAATCATTTTGATATAATCCATTTATGAAATAATTATTATAGATTCAAATTTGTTCCATTTAGAGTAATTATAAAATTTGAAAATAATATTTTTAGTTAGATTTGATAATTTAAAAGAATGAAAATAAATAATTTTTTTAACTAAGCCAATTAAAATATTCGCTATCTTTTCAAAAAACTATATTTTTATAAATAGCTTCAATTTTTTTTGTTAAACTTAAATCTTCACCACTTTTATAATTAATTTTATTTCAATTATAAGTTATACTTCAAATAGGAGTAACTTCAGCAGCAGTTCAAGTAAAAAATGCTTCGTCAAATTCTCATAACCTATCTGGAGAGATTTTTTCTTCTATAACATTTATATTAAATTTATCTTTAAATAATTGTATAATTGTTGCTCTTGTAATTCAAGGTAAAATAGTTCAAAGAGATGGAGTATATACATTATTTTCTTTTATAAAAAATATATTTTCTCCAGGTCATTCTGCTATATTTCCGTCAGTAGAAAGTAAAAGTCATTCATCAAATCATTCTTTATGTATTTCTAAACTTACTAAAACACTATTATAATATCATCAACTAACTTTTGCATTCATATCTGCCGTTTGTGGATCAGTTCTTCTATATTTTGATATTTTTACATCAATAGCTTTATCAGCTAAATACTTTCACCATTTCCAAGCACTTATAGCTGTTTCAATAGTGGCTCATTTTGGATAAAGTCACATCTTTTTAGTTCAATAATATATTATAGGTCTAATATAACCAGTCCATTCTCAACATTTTGCTATTAATTCAATAGTTGCCTTTATAAGTTCTTTTTTAGAGTAGGGAACCTCCATTTCTAAAACTCAAGCACTATAAAATAATCTATCAATATGTTCCTGCAATCTAAATATTTTAGGTCAAGAACTAGTAGGATAAAATCTAATTCACTCAAAAACTCAAGTTCCATAGTGTAGTCAGTGAGTTAAATTATGATCTAAAGCTTCATCCCAAAGGATAAATTCTCAATTTTTCCAAATATAAGGTGTCTTGAAATCCATAATAATTTTTATTAAAAAATAAATTATTTATAATTATATATTTTTTATTTAAAAGTAAATTAAATTATTTACTGTAATTTTTTCTAAACTTTAAAAGTAACGGAGTCATAATTCTTTCTGGAACTATGAAATCTTTATTTTTTCTTCTATTTTCAAATTCTTCCTCAGTCACTTTTACATTTAAAATCCTGTTTGGAATATCTATTTCAATAGTATCTCAATTTTTTATAAGTCATATTTTCCCTCAATTATAAGCCTCAGGAGTTATATGTCATATACAAGGTCAAGCAGTTCCTCAACTAAATCTTCCATCTGTAATTAAAGCAACATTTTTAAATCAAGCTCATTTTATTGCTGAAGTTGGAGTTAACATTTCTGGCATTCAAGGAGCTCAAGCAGGTCACTGAAAAGGCAAAACTACTATGTCTCATTCCTCAATCTTTTTATTTTTTACTCAATCAATTACATCTTGTTCGCTATAAAATACTTTTGCAGGTCAAGAGTGTTTTAGCATATCTGTATTTACAGAAGTTTGTTTTACAACAGATTCTTCACAAATATTTCAAACTAAACAAGAAACTCATCATTCAAAATAATATGGATTATCTGAACTTCTAATTATGTTATTGTCTACTTTTTCTAATTTTGAAATAATTTCTCTTAAATTTCAATTTACTGAAATCCTATCAAGATGAAGTTTTTCTTCTAAATTTTTCATTACTTGTTTCATACCTCAAGCTTTATCAATATCAGCTATATAATAAGGTCAAGCTGGACTTAAATGACAAATATTTGGTGTAGTTCTTGAAATATTATCAAAATCTTTTAAGTTAATTTTTACTCAAGCTTCTCTTGCTATTTCTGGTAAATGCAAAGTTACATTTGTTGAACCTCAAATAGCATTATCTAAAGTCATAGCATCCTCGAATGCTTCCAGAGTCATTATATCTCTTGGACGAATATTTTTTTTGACAAGCTCAACTATTTCTCTTCAAGTTTCATAAGCTTGTTTTAATTTTTTTGGATCAGTTGCTAGAGTTGTAGCACAATCTGTTAAACTCATTCAAAGACATTCTGTTACACAAGCCATAGAATTTGCTGTAAAAAGCCCTGCACAACTTCCAGCAGTAGGACAAGCTTCACATTCAACTTTGTGAAGTTTTTCTTCATCTATTTTTCAGGCATTATAAGCTCAAACAGCTTCAAAAGCAGAAATTAAGTCTCAAGATTTTTCTTCATAATTTTTTCCTGGTTCCATAGCTCAACCAGTTATCATAATTGCTGGAAGATTTAGTCTCCCAGCTGCCATAAGCATTCAAGGAGTTATTTTATCACAATTTGTAACTCAAACCCAACCATCAAAAGAGTGACTCAACATCATTATTTCAATATTATCAGCTATATGATCACGACTTGGAAGTGAAAGTCTCATTTCAGCAAACATAGCAAGTCCATCACAAACTCCAGGAACTCACCAAACAAATGGAACTCCTCCTGCATCACGAATTCATTTCATAACTTGAGCCGTTAATATATTTAGGTGAGTATGTCCAGCAATTATATTGTTATAACTATTTGCAACTCCTATGTAAGGCTTTTCAGCAGAAAAATCCTCATCTTTAAGTCAAGTTGCTCTTAGTAAACTTCTATGAGGAGTAGTTTCATTTAAAGTTTTTAGTATGTTTGATTTTAGGTTCATAAAAATATAGTTAAAAAGTAAATATAATTTGTATTAACTTACAACATAAGCAAGCACATCAAAATCAGGGTGAAAAAATTCTATCATTTCATATTTTTCTCTAATAAACAATTTTAAATTATTGTTTTCTTCTAAATATTGTTCTTTAAATTCTTTATAATTGTCTATTTCAAAATCATTACATCAAACTTGCATTCTATATGGATCTGGTTTTCTAATTCTTAAAAATTCTATAATATTATTCTCAATAACTATTTTTTCTTTAAGTTTTACTCTAGGTCAATTATTTTCATTATATAAATCTCAGATTTCACTTAATATATTTTTAAGGTTTTCATATTCATTCTCATAATGAGAAAATATTGTTAGAGACTTTATAGATAATTTCTTTCAAATTATCTTTTCACATAATTTAGAGCTTTTACTAGAAACATATTTTATAGCTTCAACAAGTTCATTATAGTTTTTTATAGGACTGAATTTATATAGTTTCATATTTTATTGTAAGTTATTTTTATTTTTTAAATAATTCTTTTAATGGTAAAAATTCTTCAGTTTGTAATATTTCTTGCTTAATAAATTCTCAATTCTTATAATGTATTTTATGTGCTTTAGCTTCTACAGTACTTTTTAATATTCTATATTTATCATCAATTATTTCAATAGCTGAACAATCATCTAAAGCAATTGAGACTATTTTTGGAGTTATTTTCATCATTCTCTTTAAATCTTCTTGACGATGTATTTCACTATTATAGTGTGGGCAAACAAGAGCTTCAATTATTCATAATCAAGAAACTTTTATGAATTTATTACTTCAAGAAGTAAATTTTCTTGAATCAGAATTTCAATATTTAAACCAACAAATAGCTCAAGCACTAACTCAAGATAAAACAATTCATTTTTTATAAGCCTTTAAAAGTATTTTATCAACTGCTAATTTTCTCCAAATAGTCATCATCTTTAATGTATTTCATCAACTGACATAAATTATATCAGAATTTAATATCTTTTCTTCTATTTCGTTTTTTGATATTTTACTTTTTACTAGATATAAAACATCTATATCACAAATATTTCAATAATGTTCTGTAATAGCTTTTATATATAACTGCGAGTCGCTACTTGCTGTTGGAATAATCAATAATTTTGGTTTTTCTTTATTTGCTAATGAAATAATTTCTTTACTAATTAAGGTATGCTAAAACACTATAAATCATCATTTTCAATCAGGTCTTCAAATTTCTCAACCTCAAATTGCAATTATTTTTCACATATTTTATTTTATTAATTTTTAAAACAAAGTCGTCAATCTCTCTTTATAAGTAAATCAATTTTTATCTAGAAAATCCTGTAATTCTTGTCTTTCAGTTACATTTATATGATAAATAAGCTTATAAATATTATCCATTTTTATAGCTTTTATTGGAGAAAAAGAACATCATTTTATTTTTTCATATTCACTATCAACAAAATAACTATAATATAACATTTCTTTTTGATAAGTTGCATCATAAGCTTCTAAAACATCGTAAATTTTTGTTATTTGATTAACTATTTGTCATATATCAAATAATTCTCCATCAACAACTATAACTATATTTGATGTGTTATCATTATTAAAATCAACTGAAAATTCTTGTAGAGAATACCTTCTTCTTCTAAATAAAGATGAAATTCTATTCACAATTCAAGAAACATTTTTTACTTTTATATATATGTATCTTGTGCTTTTATTTTCAGTTGCTGTAGGTTTATCAGAATATATTGAATGAGTATTCATAAATAAAAAATTAAGAATTATTTTAAAATAGTTTCTTTAAGTGTTTTTCAAGCTGGAACCATAGGAAAAACATTTTCTTCTTTTTCTACAAAAATATTTGCAACAAAAGGTAAATTATTGTTTATTATATTTTCTAAGTTTTTATCTAATTCTTCCTGAGATTTTATAGTAATTCAGTCTATAGCATAACTTTTAGCAAGCATTTCAAAGTCTGGAGAAGTTATACTAACTTGAGAGTAATTATTATTATAAAAAAGTTCTTGCCATTGTCTAACCATTCATAAAAAACTATTATTTAAAATTAATATTTTTACATTTAAGTTATGATCTTTTAAAGTTGCTAATTCTTGAATATTCATTTGAATTCAACCATCTCAACAAATTAAAATTATAGTTTTTTCAGGATTTGCAACTGCAGCTCAAATTGCTGATGGTAATCAAAATCACATAGTTCAAGAACCTCCAGAAGTTAACCAAGATTTTGATGATGAAATATCTAAATTTAAACTACTCCACATTTGATGTTGTCCAACATCAGTGGTAATAATAAAATTATCTAAATTTTTATTCATAATATTTTGCAAGGTATTTAAAACACTTCTCATAGAAAAATTAGTCGTATTTGGTTTGTAATCTCAAATATCTCTAAAATCTTGAATTTCTTTCCACCATTTTTCTATTTGTAATTTTTTAATATTTGGGTCTGATAATATTTTTCTTAAAAATACTTTAGCATCTTCATTTATAGAAACATCAGCTTTTATTACTTTATTTAATTCTGCTTTGTCAATATCAACATGAATTATTTTAGCATTTTTTCAAAAATCACTATAAGTTCAAACTATTCTATCATCAAACCTAGAACCAATATTTATTATTAAATCAGCTCAAGCAACAGCCATATTACAATGATAAAAACCGTGCATTCAAAGCATTCATAAATAATTTTCATTTGAATTTCATATTACTCATTTTGCAAGTAATGTTGAAACAGTTGGTATATTTGTTAAATTTATAAAATCATTAACTTCACCTTCAGCTCAAGCAAGTTTTACTCAATGTCAAATTAATAAAATAGGTTTTTTAGCTTGTAAAATCATTCAAACAATTTTATCAATATCATCCATATCTATTAAATCCATTTTTGGAATATGAGAAAAATTTGGCATTTTGAAGTCTTCTGGAAATGGAGCTAATTGTATATCTTTTGGAAAATCTATATGAACTGGTCCTGGTCTTCAGCTTGTAGCAATATGTATTGCCTGAGTAAAAATATCTATAACTTTATTTGGATCATCAATTAAAAAATTATGTTTTGTAATATTCATAGTTATTCCTGTCATATCTGCTTCTTGAAACATATCTTTTCAAATCATATTACTTGGAACTTGACCAGTTATAAACAAAAGAGGAATTGAATCCATATAAGCATCAGCAATAGCTGTTATTACATTTGTTCATCAAGGTCCAGAAGTTGCAACACAAACTCAAAGCTTTTTTGTACTTCTAGCCCAACCTTGAGCTGCAAATCAAGCTCATTGTTCATTTCTAACTAAAATATGTTTTATATTGTGGTAAGGAATTCTATCATAAAATGGAATAATGGCTCCACCTGGGTAACCAAACATTGTATTTATTCAATAATGTTCTAATAAATCTAAAACAGCATCAGAGCAATTATAAGTCATAAAATTAAAATTTAAAAGTTAAACATTTACTTAATTTTAAATTATTTTTTAATAATGAAAATAAAAATTATTTTTCATATTATTTAGAATAATAAATTTTAAATAATATATTAATTCATTAATATGTCAAGTTATATCTAGTTTTTAACTAGATATATTTTGAAAATATTTATAATTAACAAAATTTTAATTTGTAAATATAAACATTATGTCTAATTTAATCCAAGAATTAACTAATTTATTTTGAAATCTTGATTATAATAGTATCTTTTTTTTAATGGCTTTAGAATCAAGTATATTTCCAGTTCCATCCGAGGCTGTTATGATTCCTGCCTGATATTTAGCAAGAAATTGAGAATTAAATATATTTCTAGTAATTATTACATGAACCTTTTGAAGTTTATTTTGAGCAATTATAAATTATTTTATTTTATGACAATTAATATGAAAACCATTTTTATTAAAATATTGAAAATATTTTTTTATTTCTAATAAAAAATACCAGAAAGCTGAAGATTTATTTTTAAAAAATGATAAATTGTATACATTTTTATGAAGATTATTACCAGTTATAAGACATTTAATATCAATTCCTGCTTGAATTTTTAAAATGAATTTTGCATATTTTGCCGTAATTACAACTCTTTGAGCATGACTTTGGTGTATTATTTTAGTAATATTTTGATATTATTTTTGAGAAGGAATAGTAGATATATTTCATAAATATACTAGTGAAATAAATATAGTTATGCTTATATTATTAATATTAGGATTTATTTATTTTATAAAAAAGAAAGATTAAAATATTGAATTTTTAAATAATTTTAATATTATATTTCTATAATTTTTAATCTTAAAATATGCAACTCTCAAATAAAAATATCATAAAAATATTCCTCAAAACCTTAAAAACTACAAAAGCATTTACTTTAGTAGAATTAGTAGTAGTAATAACAATAATAGCAATATTATCTACAATAGC
>JAQUKG010000020.1 GCA_028719245.1 Candidatus Altimarinota bacterium
TAGTAATAATGTTATCATATTTAAAAAATATTTGGTCTTTTATGGTTTTTACAAATTTGTCTAGCATAAATTTTTGTTATACAATTATATATTTAATCAAAGTGTAAATAATTTTTTAAAAAAGTAAAAAAGATATTTATATAAATCTCAAATATAAATAATTGCATAAAAATAAAATTTGGATTTAAAAAATAATTTCAAAATATAAAATTCAATAATGTTATTAAAAAAGTTAACGATGTTTTCATATATTAGTCTTAAAAAGTAAATTAATAATTATTAATTATTAATCCTAACTAATATATAAATGTTTCCTGCTTAAAAAATTCAATTGAAACTTTATTTTGTTTTTATATTAATTAATATAAAATTATTTTATATACTATTTATAAAATATAAATATATATACATAATTTATAAATATATACAATTCAATATATACTATTTCAAGGTAAAATATTAATTTATACTTGTATATAAAACAAAATATTAATGTGTATAGTAAATATATTTGACTTAGTGATTATTTTTCATATACTCAATAATTGAAATTAAGAAGGTTATAAGTCTTATAAAAACTTTTAAAATTTCATTATTTTATTTCTTAATTATAGAAAAATGTAGAATATCGATAATTGCTTAAAACTTTAAATAAATTTAGAAATTAACTACAAAAACATGCAAGTAACTGAAGAGCTAAAAATAGCAGTTTGGAGAAAATGATTTTTCGTTTTATGAATTCTTCCTAATGAAATAAGAAAAGATACTTTTTGATCTTTAATTAAATTTAGTGATTATTGAAACGAAGATAGCACTTATTGATGGCATATAGACCACATAATACCACAAGATAAATGATGAAGTGATATTATTACAAATTTACAACCTCTTCAATGGAAAAATAATATAAGGAAGTCAAACAAGATTATAAATCCATCTTTATTGAAAATATGAGAAAATAAAGCTAGAAAATTACTTTTACCTAAAAAGAAAATTAACTTGTTTGATTTTTCACAAAAGAACTAAAATCAATCCTGCAAAGCAGGATTGATTTACAAAATTTTAAAACTTAACAATAATAATTATGGCAAAAAATTGAGCTAAAGACTGACACAGAATTTGAGCAGTCAAAAATAGAGAACAAGTTTTCAATCCAAAAACTGAACAATGGGTAAAAATAGACACTGAAACAGGTTTATTTATGGATGTAAAACAAGATTGAAATCCTTTTAAATGAGTAACTAAGAAATAATATGATTAAAATTATAAAAAATAATAAATAAATATTATAAATGTCTAGTTTTAAATCAGAGAAAAAATAAAAATAATATTCTCATTTCTTTATTGTGGAAAATATAATTCAAAATATTGCCACTATAATTGATATTGTCATTTTTATACTATTATAGATTTCAATTTGATTATTTATACTATTTAAAGTAACTGTAATTAGATTTTCATTTTTTCACATAGTATTTTTTTAAGAATTAACAGTTTCATTATATTTTTTTCTTCAAAACTTGCAAATCTCAGCTTTTTTACTAAACTAAAAAAGCCAAAAAACTAAATATACTATTACTTAATAAATGAAAATATTAAGGAGGAAATTAACTTTCCTCTCCTTATTATTCATTTATTGAGTGTATTAGGTTTTTTGGCGATATAATCAGGGTTGTTAATTTCCTCCTTTTTATATTGCTAAAAAACCTTATATTTTTAAAAACTACTTCTTAGTAGTCTATTTTGGCATATTATTTCATAATATGCTTTTTTATGACAAAAAAATCTTCAAATGCAAACTTGAGAAAAGCAAATAAAAACAAAAACGATGAGTTTTACACTCAACTATCAGACATAGAAAAAGAGCTCTGACACTACAAAGAGCATTTTAAATGAAAAACTATTTTTTGTAATTGTGATGATCCAAAGGAAAGCAACTTTTTCAAATATTTTGCTTTAAACTTTACTCATCTGGGACTCAAAAAACTTATTTCCACTCACTATGAAACAGAAAAACCAAGTTATAAATTAGAAATAACAGACTGACTTGATTTAAATAATGATTGAAAAATAGATTTAAGCGATATACAAAAAATAAATCTAAAACAAAATTGAGATTTTAGAAGTCCTGAGTGTGTAGAAATACTTAAAAGCTCAGATATAGTAATTACAAATCCACCATTTTCGCTTTTCCGTGAATATATAGCTCAACTTATGGAATTTGAAAAAAAGTTTATTATTTTATGAAATATGAATGCAATTACTTATAAAGAAATTTTTAAATTGATAAAAGAAAATAAGATTTGGGCTTGATATTGATTTAATATGAGTTTAGTTTTCAAATCTACTTATGAAAATAACCTTGTTGCGAATTTAAAATTTTGTGAACAAAAATGATATTTTTGAAAAAATTACATAAAAACTCCAGCAATAAATTGGTTTACAAACATAGAAACTAAAAAAAGACACGAAGAAATGATTTTGTATAAAACTTACAATGAGAAAGAATATCCAAAATATGATAATTATGATGCGATAAACATAGACAAAGTAAAGGATATTCCAACTGATTATGACGGATTTATGTGAGTTCCAATAACATTTTTAGATAAATACAATCCTGAGCAGTTTGAAATAATTTGACTTTGAATCTCAAATTCTTGAATAGAGATTTGAGTTAAACCTTATAAAGAAGAACACAAAAAATACAGAAAAGAAGTTCAAAAAAGATGAGCAGTTGATGGAGATTTGTATATGATAAAGAATTGAATTGTTGATGTGCCTTATGCGAGAGTGATTATTAAAAAGATCCTGAAATAAATTCAAGATGACAAAAAAATAAATTTTTAACATTTAACCAAAAAATTATGCAAATAGAACTAAAAGAAATTTCCATAAGAGAAATTACAAAAAATTATAAAAACAACCTTGAAGACTGAGTTATTTGATATAACTGACTTTTAAATATTCGCCCAAAATACCAAAGAGAATTTGTTTATAAAGACTTGCAAAGAAATGCTGTTATAGAAACCGTTAGAAAAGATTTTCCTTTAAATGTAATGTATTTTGCAAAAAATACTGATTGAACTTTTGAAGTTCTTGACTGACAACAAAGAATTATAAGTATTTGCGAATATGTGGATGGAAAATTTTCACTAGATTTTAGATATTTTCATAATCTGGAAAAAGACGAACAAGAACAAATTTTGAATTATAAATTGATGATTTATTTTTGTGAATGAAGCGACAAAGAAAAACTTGAACGGTTTAAAACTATAAATATTGCTGGAGAAAAACTAACTCCTCAAGAATTAAGAAATGCAGTTTATACTTGAAGCTGGCTAACAGATGCTAAAAGATATTTTTCAAAATCCGGCTCAGTAGCTCATCAAATAGCAAGTGATTATCTAAATGGTTCTTCTATTCGTCAGGAATATTTAGAAACTGCAATTGACTGGATTTCAAATTGAGAAATAGAAAATTATATGGCAATGCATCAACAAAAACCAAATGCAAGTGAATTGTGGTTGTATTTTCAATCTGTGATAAATTGGATTAAAACTATATTTCCAAACTATAGAAAAGAGATGAAATGAGTTGCATTTTGAACTCTTTATAATGAATTTAAAAACACATTTTTTGACTCTCAAAAATTAGAACAAGAAATAAAAAAACTTATGCAAGATGAAGATGTTGATGCAAAAAAATGAATTTACCAGTATGTTTTAACTAGAAATGAAAAATATCTAAATATTAGAGCTTTTAGCGAGAAACAAAAAAGGGAAAGTTATGAAAAACAAGCTTGAATTTGCCCTTTTTGCAAAAAACAGTGAAGAGAAAAGTTTCATTTTGAATTAAGTGAAATGGAAGCAGACCATATAACTCCTTGGAGTTTATGAGGAAAAACAATTAGTGAAAATTGCCAAATGCTTTGCAAAAATTGCAATAGAAGCAAAAGTGGGAAGTAGGAAAATTTTGATTCAAAAAAATATACTTATAACTTATTAAAAAATAAAAAATTATTAATCCAAAAAATCATACAAAATGAAAATGTAAATAGTTTCATATACATTTGATTTTAATAAAAAAAAAAATAGTATAAATATATATTCTAAAAAAAGATTATGCAAAAAAATACCATTTGAATTTTTATTTGAAGACTAAATCCTCCACATATTTGACATGTAAAAATTTTAGAAAAATCTCTAAAAGAAAACTCTAAAACGATTTTATTTTTGTGATCTTCAAATATAATTGATGAAAATAATCCATTTAGTTTTGAAGAAAGAAAAAATTTTTTATATTTAATTTTAAAAAAAGAAGTTGATGAAAATAAATTAATTATTACAAATATTGATGATGTGCCAGATGATAAAATTTGGGTGGAAAATATTTGAAAAAAGATATTTGAAGTTGTTTGAAATACCGAAAATAAACTAAATTTTTATTTTTGAGACTTTGAAAATGATTATGCTTATAAGGCTATAAAAGAATTTGAAAAATATTTGTGATTTAGAGATATTTATTATAATTTGCTTTCAAGAGAAAATTCTCAAATTGAAGGAGTTCCAATTTCTTCTACAAATATTAGAAAAATGCTAAAAAATTGACAATATGAATTAGTAAAAAAGTTTATTGATGAAAAAATATTTGAAAAAATAATAGAAAAATTTGATAAAAAACATAAATAAATATTTGATTTTTGGTAAAAAATAATATAATCATGACTTATTTTATAATTTATATTTTTTTATGAGAAGTAATTTTAATTGGAGTACCTTTAGAATTGATTCTGAAACTACAAAAGCTCCTAAATTATGAGTTAGTAAATATAGTGTAGATGTTACAACTAATTTAAAAGAAATTTTAAGAAGAGCTAGGGAATTATACCCAAGTTATTTTATAAAAAGATAATTATTAACAAATAAATATGAAAATTTGAATCGTTTGACTTCCAAATGTTGGAAAGTCTACATTATTTAATGCTTTAACTAGGAATTATTCAGCTGATGCTCAAAATTTCCCTTTTTGTACTATTGAGCCAAATATTTGAATTGTAAATGTTAATGATAAAAGATTAGAAAAAATTAGAGTTGCGGTTAATGGACAAAAAATTATTCCAGCAACTTGCGAATTTATTGATATTGCTGGAATTGTAGAGTGAGCTTCAAAATGAGAATGACTTTGAAATAAATTTTTAGCAAATATTAGAGAAGCAAATGCTATTTTACAAGTTGTAAGAATTTTTAGAGATGATGATGTAATTCATGTTAATTGAAAAGTTGATCCAAAAAAAGATATTGAAATAATTAATAGCGAGTTAATTTTAGCTGATATTGAAACTTTAGAAAGAAGAATTATAGATAATGCTAGAAAAGCAAAAAGTTCTAAAGAAGCTTTAGAAGCTCAAATAATTTATGAAAGAGTTTTTAAGGATTTAAATGAATGAAAATTAGCAATTGATGTTATAAAAAATGAAGAACAAGAATATTTTTTAGATTTACATTTACTTACAAATAAAAAATTTGTTTATGCAGCGAATGTAAGCGAAGATATGATGGATATTTCGCAAGAAGAATTACAAGAAATTATTTGAGTGAAAAATTCAAAAATTGTGCCAATTTGTGCCAAACTTGAAGCAGATATGATAGAAATGTCTTTAGAAGAAAGGGAAAATTTTTTAACTGAAATGTGACTTATAACTACAGGACTTGATAATCTAATAAAAGCTAGTTTTGAGAGTTTATGATTACAATATTATTTTACAGCTTGAGAAAAAGAAGTAAGAGCTTGGACTATTCCAATCTGAGCAACTGCACCGCAAGCTGCATGAGTAATTCATACTGATTTTGAAAAGTGATTTATAAAGGCAGATACAGTAAATTGGAAAGATTTAGTAGAATTTTGAGGTTGGCATGGAGCTCGTGAAAAAGCAAAAGTTAGACTTGAATGAAAAGACTATATAGTGCAGGATGGAGATGTGATGTTGTTTAAGTTTAATAATTAAATTTAAATAACATGAATAAAATTCATTTGTATTGAGTAAATTTGGAAAAAAATGAAATATAATTTTTTTAAATTAAGAATGGTTTTATAACTGAAATATTATTAATATAAAACAAACTTTTTTATACAATAGAAAATCTAATATTTATAGTGAAGTCCCTTATTTTTTCCAAAGTTTAAAAAAAATCAAACTAATTGAATATAAAGAAAACATCTATAAATGACATTGTTGAAAAGATACAAATGTTATTTATATATATAATTCTAGTTATTATTTTGATTATAAACTCAATATTTCAATAGATTTAAATAAACTTCAATGAGAATTATTTTATTCTTTTGATTTAAGTGGTGATGATTAATTATTATTTTACTTTTTTTAGAAAAATGATTTATTTGAATTTAATTTTTATATTATGAAAAACCAAAAAATAATTATAAATTGAATTTTAACCTCATATATAACTTCTAATAATTTTGATTTGCAAAAATCAATTTTATTTTTGCATGGTTGGGGGCAAAACAAAGAAAGTTTTGAGAAAATATATTCAGTATTTGGTGAAAAATGAATTTCTTATATTTGACTTGATTTTCCTGGTTTTTGATTAACTGATTTTCCACCAGATGACTGGGATATTTACGATTATGCAAATTTTACAAAAGATTTTATAGAAAAGATATGACTAAAAAAACCTGTTTTAGTTTGACATTCTTTTGGATGAAGAGTTTGATTGCTTATTTGAAGTGATTATAAAAATATACAAAAATTAATATTAATTTGAGCTGCTTGAATAAAGCCAGAAACCAACCAGTCAAGAGATATTTTAACAAAAATATGAAAAATTGTTTTTTCTCTACCATGATTAAAATGAGTTTGAGAAAAAATAAAATCAAAAATTTGATCAAGAGATTATTTAAATTCTTGAAGATTAAAACAAATTTTTTTAAAAGTTATAAATGAAGATTTGAGAAAATATTTATCCCAAATAAAAATAGAAACTTTATTAATTCGGTGAGATAAAGATGAAGAAACTCCAGTATTAGATTGAGAATTAATGAATAATTTAATTCCAAATTCTAAATTAAAAGTTTTTCCAAATGCAACTCATTTTGTTTTTCAAGAACTTAGTAAAGAAGTTAGCAAAGAAATTTTAGATTTTATAAAATAACTAAAAATAACTTTATTTTTTAAAAAATTTTAATCTCAAACTATTGGATATTACACTTACAGAACTCATACTCATAGCAAAACTTGCAAATATAGGATTTAAAATACCAAGAATTGCTAAAGGAATTCAAATACTGTTATAAACAAAAGCCCAAAATAAATTTTGTTTTATAATTTTTAATGTTTCTCTTGAAAGATTTATAGCTAAAACCACTTTATTCAAATCTCATTTTAATAAAACTATTCAAGCACTTTCAATGGCAATATCACTTCAAGTTCACATCGCTATTGATAAGTCTGCTTGCATTAAAGCTGGAGCATCATTAATTCAATCTCATACAAAAGCTATTTTTTTGTTTTGTTTTTGTAAATCTTTTATAATATTTAATTTATCTTCAGGCATAACTTCAGCAATAATATTTTGTATTCAAATCTTTTTTGCTATAAATTCTGCTGTCTTCTTTGTATCTCAAGTAAGCATAATTACTTCAATTTTCATGCTTTTTAATTTATTTATAGTTTTTTCAACTCAGTTTTTTGGTAAATCAAGCAAAGAAATAATTCAAAGAATTTCTTTTTCATTTCAAATAATTATTGGAGTTTTTCAACTTTCCGTTAGTTTTTCTATTTCTAAAATTATATTTTCTGTAATATTTACAAATAACTTTTGGTTTCAAAGTTTTATTGTTTTTTTAGAAATTTCTCAAATTATTCATTTTCATTTTATTTCTTCAAAATTAGAAACTTGATAAATATTTTCATTTTTTCAATAATTAGAAATTGCTTTTGATAAAGGATGATTTGATAAAATACAAAGAGATTTTGCCAAAGATATAAGTTCTTGTTTTGACACACAAAAATTTATTATATCTATTACTTCTGGTTTTCAATTTGTAATAGTTCAAGTTTTGTCAAAAACAATACAATCAATATCTTTTGTTTTTTCTAAAATTTCAGCATTTTTTATAAGTATTCAGTTTTTTGCTCAAACTCAAGTTCAAACCATTATAGCAGTTGGAGTTGCAAGTCATAAAGCACAAGGGCAAGCTATAACTAAAGATGTAACAGAAGTTATGATAGCTTTTGAAATATCTCAAGAAATGAAATACCAAACTACAAAAGTTAAAATTGACATAACTATTATTGTTGGAACGAAGATTGAAGAAACTTTATCTGCTAAATGTTCAATTGGAGATTTTGAACTTTGAGCTTCATTTATCAATGCAATAATATTTGCTAAAGTTCAATTTTTATTTGTTTTTGAAACTTTTATTTTTAAATTTCAATCTAAATTTATAGTTCAACCAAAACAATTATTTCAAATTTCTTTAAAAATTGGAATACTTTCTCAAGTAAGCATACTTTCATCACAATTAGCATTTCATTCAATTATTTCTCAATCTAAAGCAATTTTTTCTCAAGGCTTCACAACAATAATTTCTCAAAGTTTTATATTATCAATTTCTTTTTCAATTAAGTTTCAATCTTCTAAAATAAAAGCATTTTTAACTCATAATTCAAGTAATCTTCAAATTGCATCTCAAGCCTTTGTTTTAGCATTATTTTCTAGATATTTTCATAAATTTATTAAAATAATAATTGATACAGCAGTTTCAAAATAAATATTAAATCAATTAAAAAACATCGCAATAATAGAATAAAAGAAAGCAATCAAGGTTCAAAGAGAAACTAAACTATCCATATTAAAATGTAATTTTAGTAAAGATTTAAAAGCATTTTTATGAAAATGTCATCAAAATATAAAAACTACTATAGCTGAAAATAAAGGTAAAATATACATATTTATATCAACTCAAAAATAATTTACTCAAGTTTCCATTTTGAAAAACATTTCAAGAAAAACTGGAATAGAAAAAATTAGAGAAAATATAAATCTTAAAAATATTTTTTTATTTTTAACTTTTTCTTGTAAATTATCTATTTTTATATTTTCATTCACTTTAAATCAATTTGATTCAATTTCTTTTTTTATTTCTTCAAAATTAATTTTAGTTTCATCAAAAATTATATTTGCTTCTTTTGTAGCTAAATTTATTTGTGATTTAGAAATTCAAGAAATATTTTCTAGAGTTTTTTTGTTCAATATTACACAACTAGCACAAGTCATTCATTCTATTAAAAATTTCTTTTCCATATATATTTTTAGTTATTTAATAATTATTTTTCATTGTAGCATTCACATTGCACTACAAATAATATTATAAGTTCATACTTGAGCATTATAAATATCATATATTATAGGAATTCATTTTTTTATATAAGAAACTTTATCAGACAATCAAGGAATAAGTTGAGTTGACATACATCAAAGTCAATCAGAGGTTGGAGTTATAATTAATTTATAATTTCTTCAAGATTGTAATTCTATAATATCTGGAACCATACTAGATCAATTGTGAGATGCATATATAATTTCTTGTTTTATTTGTGAATTTGTATTTGTAGGAATTGTATTATTTTTAGGAGTTTTTACACTAATTAAATTATAAGAATTAGTTAAAGTTAATATTCAAAATAAAACCACAATTATTCAAATAATTTTATTCAAAATTCAAAATTTTTTATCTTTAAAATAACTAGTTCAAAGTCAAACTGAAAAAAGTATTGGAAAAGTTCATAAAGCAAAAAACATCATTACAAGTCATCAAATTAAAAAACTTCAACTACTAACAGCTAAAAGTTGCATAGTTTGAGTGAATCAACAAGGTAAAAAAAATGTTAAAGCTCAAGATAAAGGTGCAAGTTTTGGATATCAAATTCTTTCTATTTTTCAAATAAAACTTTTTGGCATATGAACTCAAAACTTTGTTAAACTTGGCATAATTCATAAAATATTTAATCACATATATAAAAGTAAACCTCAAACTATAAATGTAATTATTCAAGTTATAGAAAAATTTATTGTAAATATTTTTCATAAATGACCTAAAATTCAACCTAATATAAAAAATCAAAGTATTCTTCAAAATTGAAATCAAAGCTGAATTTTTAAATGTCCTAAAGTTGATTTTGTAGAATCTACATATCTTGAAAATCATATAATAATTCAACCAGTTATAGCTAAGCAAGTTGATAAAGATGCAACTATTCAAATCAAAAAAGCACTAGAATAACTTAAAGTTGAGGTATTTGGAATTAAACTATATAAATTAAATATTTTACTTAACATAAACAATATTATTACAACCAATATTGCAATAATATTTGATAATATATTATTTTCTTTTTTATCTTTTTTATTATTCTCAATTACTTTAAAATTATTTTTTTTAATAATTTCAACAACTCTTTCATAATCTTTTATATTTTCAAAATCTATTTCCATTATTCATTTTTTATGACTAATCATAATTAATTCAACTCAAGAAATATTTTTTAATTCTTTTTCTAGAATTACTTCGCAACTAATACAGTGCATTCATTTTATATGTATTATTTTTTTCATCTTTATTAAAATTAAATATTAAAAAACTACCTTAAATTTATAAATTTTAGACAACAAAAAAAGTCTTTTTTAAATTTATAAAAGATAGTTTTTTAAGTATTTGATTTTATGATTTTTATTAAGTTTATATAAGAATAGTTTTTGAGTTCTCTATCCAAACCTGGAGGAGAATTTATTTTTAAAATAGATTTATCAGTATTATCAAAAAATACAATTATAAATTCTTGAAAAGTATTTTTTAATTTGGAAAATAAATCTTTTTTAATTTTTACTTCATTTGAGTTTATTGAAAAATTTTTATCAAAATTAACTTTTTTAAAACAACTATAAGCACAATCTCAAGAATTTGAATTTGTATTAGAATTTGAAATTTCTCAACAATTATTTGTTTTTAACATATTATCTTGCATTCAATAATCTGCACCATCAAAGGCCATAATTACATTATAGAAATTTGAAACAGATAGTATTGCTACTAATATGAAAAAACTAATTATTTTTCTCATTGTTTTTAAATTATTTTTTAGATAAACCTAGTATAATGTTTTTTTAAAAAAAGCAATAGAGTAAATTAGATGATAAATTTATAATTTAATTTGGTGATAATTTAATTTAAGTTTGATTTTTATAAATATGCAATTAAAATACTTTTTGAAGGTGAAAAACTTTATTTTATATTTTAATTTTATATTTATGAATAAAAAAAATAAACTACAATTAGCTTTATCATTAATTATACTAGCTTCTCTAAATACTGTTTTATGAGATTTTACTAGTTGAAATGTTATAGATTGAAACTATAATGATAAATCATATTATCAAGACGACTATGATAGTTCTTCTTGAGATATTGAGGATTCATTAAATGATGATAGTTTTCAAACAAATTCTGATATTGAAAAGGATTTAAATTTTTCAGAAGACTGAAAAATTTGAGTCAATTCTGATATTACTTGAGATATAATAGCAGAAAAAAACTTAATAATTTGAAGTAATACTACAATAAATGGTAATATTTTTGTTAAATGAAATTTAAAAATATCTTCAAATGTTGATATAACTTGATATGTTAAGGTTCTTTGAGATTTAGATATTTGATCAAGTTCGCAAATAACATGAACTATATATTGATATGGTAAAATTAATTTATGAGTAAATGTTGAAACTAATTGAAAAATTAAAGCTACTTGATTATTAACAACTTGAACTAATTATGATTGAGTATGAAAACTTTATGCATTCTGAGGTAAAAATATGTGAATAAATGCAGATTTTTCTGATAATATAGAAAAATGAATTTTATGAAAAATTGATTGATATTTAAAAATAGATATTTCTTTAGAAGATTTAAAAATTGTTTGAAACATTTGTAAAGAATATGATACTGATTATTCTAAAACTTTATCAAGTTTTAAAAAAGCTAAGATTTCATTATCTATATTAAATAATAAATTAAAATTAACTAAACAAGAAGATTTAGATTCAATAAATAATGAAATAGATTCAACAAAACAACAATTAGATTGATTGAAAGATAATGCTAACAAATTAATTAATACTTTCATTAATAATATAAGTGAATATATTGAAAATGAAGATTTTGACCAAAAATGACTATCTGTTTATGTTAAAAATGCTGAATTAGAGAAATTTGATATGTTTTTGGATGATAATAAAAATAATGTTTCAGACAATTCTCAAAATCAAACAATACAAACTTCTACTACTTCTACTATTAATACTAATACAACAAATAATGATAAATTTAAAGCAAGTTTAAGAAGTATTTTTGAAAAAAAATTAAATACTTTTGATGAAAGTAAAAGATTAGATTTATTAAATACACTTTCCCCTAAAATAGATCAAATTTTAAGTAAAACCACAAATACAAAATTAAAAAATACATTAACTGTTTTAAAGTCTGTTATATCAGATATGATAGATGAATATTGAATTTGAAGCGATATTGATAATTTATTAAATTCTGATAATATTCAAAATTCTTCTACTTGATGAACTGTACCAGACTCTGAATAGTAATATAAAAAACTAAAAAAGCAGTAAAAAATTTTACTGCTTTTTTAGTTTTTTATATTTGTCATCATATATTTTTTATAAGCCTCAACTCAAGGCTGGTTAAATGGATTTACTCAAAGCATATAAGCACTTATAGAACAAGCTCTTTCAAAAAAATATATTAATTGTCATAAGTAATATTCACTTATTTCAGGAATAATGATTTTTATAATATCTATCATTCCCTCTTTATGAGCTTTAATAGTTCAGTTTAAAGCTGATTTATTAACAAAATCAAATGTTTTTCAAAAAACAAAATTTAATTTATCATCATCATTTTCAATAAAAGGAATTTTTAAATTTACATTATCATTTTCAACAATAAAAATTGTTTCAAAAATATTTCTAGCTCACTGTTGAACATATTGTCACATAGAGTGTAAATCTGTTGTAAAATCAAGATTTGTTGGAAATATTCATTTTCAATCTTTACCTTCACTTTCTCAAAAAAGTTGTTTCCACCATTCAGCTATAAATTTTAATTTTAAATCAAAACTAGCAAGTATTTCAATACTTTTACCATTTTGTAAAAGTATATTTCTAGTTCAAGCATAGATATAAGCCGGATTTGAAAAAATATCATAATTTTCATCAATATATTTTTTCATATCTTTTGCTCAATCAATCATTTTCTCTATATCATATCAAGCAGTTGCAATTGGTAAAAGTCAAACTGGAGTTAATACACTATATCTTCATCAAACATCATCTGATATTTTAAATGTTTTAAATGATTTTTTTATAGATAATTCTTTCAATACTCATTTCTTTGCATCTGTTATAGCAATAACTCTTTTTGAAACCTCATCATTAGAATATTTTTTATTTAATTGTTCTAAAAGCATTCTAAAAGTTAAAGCTGGTTCTAGAGTAGTTCAAGATTTTGAAATAATTATTATTGCATAATTTTTGTTTTCTAAAAATTTTAATAAATCTTTTAAATATTCACCATCAAGATTATATCAAGCAAAAATTATTTGTTCTTCATCAAAATTATTTTTTAAAGCATTTATGTATGCTTTGGCTCAAAGATAAGAACCTCAAATACCTATTACAACTATTTTTTCAAAATTTTGTTTTAAATATTTTCAAGTTTCTATTATTTCTTTTAATTCTTCTTTTGAAATAATTTTCTCAACATCAATCCAGCCCAAAAAATCATTTCAAGCTCAAGTTTTTTCTAAAAGAGATTTGTCTTGGCTAATTATTTGTGGTTGTAATTTAATAATATCATTCTGATTTATATTAACTAAATCAAGCTCAACTTTTATAAATTTTGGCATATTTGATTTTTTAATAAATATTTTATTATATTTTAATTTTTTAAAAGATAATTTTTTATTTAAAAAGAAATTCTTTAAAAAAGCTTTTTAGATTTTCTATTCAAATATTTTCGCTTGTTGAGATAAAAATAGGATTTAACTCAGCAAACCTTTGTTTTAATTCTTCTAAATATTCTAAAGAAATCAAGTCAATCTTATTAAAAACATAGATTTTCTTTTGATTGGCTCAAATATTAACTAAAATATCATCAACTACTTTTATTTTTTCTTCTATTTTCACATCACTTGCATCAACTACTTCTAAAAGCAAATCTGACTCAATGCTATCTTCTAGAGTGGAAGCAAAAGCATCAATTAAATTTGGTGGTAAATCTCTTATAAATCAAATTGTATCATTTATTAATATTTCTGGATTTTTTATAAATTCTCAAGTTTCATTATAACTATTCTCAATATATAATTTTCACACTGAAGTTCATAAAGTAGCAAAAAGTTTATCTTCAGCTAAAACTCATTTTCAAGTTAAAATATTCATTAAACTTGATTTTCAAACATTTGTATAACCTACAATTCAAACAGTGTTTAGTCATTTTTTAATTCTTGATTTACGATGTTCAGCTCTAACTTTTTTATAATGTTCTAAATCTCTTTTAATATGCAATTCCCTTTCTCTAAGATGTCTTTTCATAATCTCAGTGTTTGTTTCTCATTTTCACCTTGAAAGTTTTGATCATCAACTTCATTGACTTCAAAGTTCCTCACTCATACTAAATATACGAGGTCACATATATTTAATTGATGCTAATTCTATTTGAAGTCTAGATTCCATAGTTTTGGCATTTTTTTCAAATATTTTTAATATTAAATCAACTCTATCCCAAGCTTTAGCTCAAATGGTTTTTAGTTTTTCATTTATATTATGAATTTGAATTGGTTTTAAAATATTTCAAAAAATAAGTAAATTTGCTCAAGAAATCTTCATTTCCTGCATAATCTCATCAAGCTTTCAACCTCAAATATATGTTTTATAATCAGGTAATCATCTTTTTTGAATATGTTTTAAAATAACTATTCATCCATAAGTATTTACCAAACTTTCAACTTCTAGCATTCTACTTTTTAAATCTTCTTCATTTCTGTTTTCTAAAGGTAAAACATCAGCAATAAAGACTTTTAAAGTCTCGTTTTGATATTCTAGATTTTGTTGAAGTTGTTCTAATTCACGAAGATTTTTAGTCATATTTTTTTAAATTAATTCTAAGAATTATTTTAATTATTTTCTCACTAAATGCAATTTATTTTTTGCTTTAACTTCTTTATTAAAGTATATATTTTAGCATATTGTACTAAAAATGATTTAAAATTAAAGAAAATTATATTAGAAAGATTTTTACTAAAAATATGATTTTAAAAACAAAAAATATACTATTTTCTAATTTAAAAATTCCAAATGAAAAAAAAAGAACCATATTTTTTATAAAAAGTTGAAAATAATTAGTTTATAAATATATTTAATTAAATTTTTTAACTAATTATTTATGAAAATCTCAATAATTTGAACTTGATATATTTGATTAATTCAAGCAGTCTGACTTGCTAAACTTGGTTTTAAAATAACTTCACTAGATGTTTTTCAAGACAAAATTGATAAACTAAAATCCTGAATTCCAACAATTTATGAAGATTGATTACAAGAATTATTAAATGAAACTTATAAAAATATTAATTGGACAACTGATAAAAGTGAAATTATTGGAAGTGAAATAATCTTTATTTGTGTTTGAACTCCACAAGATGATAGTTGAAAAACTGATTTAGGTTATGTATTTTGAGCCATAAATGACATAAAACCTTTTTTAAATTGAGATGAAATAATTATCATAAAATCAACAGTTCCAGTTTGAACAAATAAAAAAGTTTTTGAAATGCTTGAATGAAAAAATAAAATCGTATCAAATCCTGAATTTTTAAGAGAAGGTCTTGCTATAAAAGATTTCTTTAATCCCGATAGAATAGTTTTTGGTTTTTGAGATTTAGAAGATAAAAAAACGATTTCTAAAGTTAAAAAAGTTTATAATTATTGCCTAGAAAAAAATATTCCAGTTTTAGAGACTGATTGGCAAACAGCTGAACTTATAAAATATAGTGCAAATAGTTTTTTAGCTACAAAAATCACTTTTATAAATGAAATTGCTAGACTTTCTGATAAAGTTTGAGCAAATATAAAAGATATTGCAACAGCTATTTGATTAGATGTTAGAATCTGAAAACAATTTTTAAATGCTTGAATTGGTTATTGATGAAGTTGTTTCCCAAAAGATGTAAAATCACTAATTCATCAATTTAAAGAAAACTGACTAAATTGAGAAATTATTTCAAAAGTTGATGAAACAAACTCTTGACAAGTACAATATTTCTTAGAAAAAATTTTTAAATATTATAACAATTCCCTACATTGAAAAAGTATTTGAGTTTTATGAGTTGCCTTTAAACCTTGAACTGATGATTTAAGAGAGTCAAAATGAATTGAAATTATAAAAAAACTTATGTATGCTGGAGCTAAATTGAAAATATTTGATTATAATAAAGAAGCTTTAATAAACTTCAAAAAATATTTAGATGCAATAGTTTTAGGAAATAGTAGAGGATTTTTTGAAGTTGAGATAGTTAATAATTTTGAAGAATTAACTAAAAATATTGATAGTTTGGTTATTACTTTAGAGGATAAAAATATTTTAAACGAAGATTTTTCTAAAATTAAACTGAGCGACAATATAATATTTGACTGAAAAAATATTTTGGATAAAAATGAAATTAAAACTTTGGGAATAAATTATGTTTGAGTTGGGTGTTAATTAACTTTTAAATTATGAAACAAAAAATAATTATAACTGGTTGAGCTTGATTTATCGGCTCAAACTTTTTAAATAAATATGTACTTTTACATCCTGAAATTGATTTTATAAATATTGATGCACTGACTTATGCTGGAAAACTAGAAAATATTTCTAGTGAAGTTTCAAGTTCTTCAAATTATGCTTTTGAAAAAGTTGATATTAGAGATATTGAAAGCTTAAAAAAAGTTTATAAAAAATATTCTCCAACTGATATAATTCACTTTGCTGCTGAGTCGCATGTTGATAATAGTATAAAAAATCCTATTATTTTTACACAGACAAATGTGCTTTGAACTCAAAATTTACTTGATTGTCATAGAGAATTTTGACTAAATAGATTTCATCATATTTCAACTGATGAAGTTTATGGAGATTTACCAAACGGGTGATTCTTTACAGAAAATACTCCAATAAATCCTTCAAGTCCTTATAGTGCTTCAAAAGCTGGTAGTGATTTAGTTGTAAAAGCTTATGGAAGAACTTTTGGGGTAGATTATGTAATAACTAGATGTAGTAATAACTACGGTCCAAATCAAGATAATGAAAAGCTAATTCCTCATTTTATAGAACTTTTACAAAATAATAAACCAGTTACAGTTTACTGAGATGGAAGTAATATCAGAGATTGGCTTTATGTAGAAGATCACTGCGATGCTATTTGGGAAGTTTTTACTTGTGCCGAAAATAAATCTATTTATAATATTTGAGGAAATAATGAATATACAAATCTTGAAATTACAAAACTTATTTTGCATGAAATGTGAAAATGAGAGGAATTTATAAGTTTTGTAGAAGATAGAAAAGGTCATGATGTCCGTTATGCAATAGATGCTACTAAGCTAAAAACTGAGCTAGCTTGGGAACCAAAAGTTAGATTTGAAGTGTGAATTGTAAAAACTATAAAATATTATTTAAGTAAAAATCTATGAAATGAATAATACTCGCTTGATGAAGCTGAACTAGACTTTATCCAATTACAATGTGAATATCTAAACAACTTATGCCAATTTATGACAAACCGATGATTTATTATCCTTTGTCAGTTTTGATGTTAGTTTGAATAAAAGATATTTTGATTATTACAACTCCAGAAGATCAATTTTGATTTAAAAGATTATTATGAGATTGAAAAAAATGGTGAATAAATTTAACTTATGAAGTTCAGCCTAGTCCAGATTGATTAGCTCAAGCATTTATTATTTGAGAAACATTTATTTGAAATGATGATGTTTGTTTAGTGCTTTGAGATAATTTATTTTATTGACAATGATTTTCTAATCTTTTAAAAAATGCAGTAGACAAAGTAGAAAATGAAAAAAAATCAGTAGTTTTTGCTTATGAAGTTCAGGATCCAGAAAGATATTGAGTTGTAGAATTTGATAAAAACTTAAATGCTATTTCTATTGAGGAAAAACCTAAGAATCCTAAATCAAACTTTGCTGTTGTTGGACTTTATTTTTACACAAATGATGTAGTTAAAATAGCAAAAAATATAAAACCAAGTGATAGATGAGAGCTTGAAATTACAACTGTAAATGAAGAATATTTAAAAAACTCTAAACTAAAAGTTGAGATAATGAATAGATGATTTGCCTGGCTTGATACTGGAACTCATGAAAGTATGCTTGATGCTGCTAATTTCATCCAAATTATTGAAGCTCGTCAGGGACTCAAAATCTGATGTGTAGAAGAAATTGCTTATATAAATAAATGGATAACAAAAGAAGAACTTGAAATTTTGGCTAAACCTATGATGAAAAGTAATTATGGAAAATATTTATTAAAAATAATAAAATAAAATGTTTAAATTTATACAAACTCCAATTAACTGATTGATTATTATTGAACCTCAAGTATTTTGAGATGAAAGAGGTTTTTTTATGGAAACTTATTCAAAAAAAGAATTTGAGAATGCTTGAATAGATGCTGAATTTGTTCAAGATAATCATTCAAAATCAAAAGCTTGAGTTTTAAGATGACTTCATTTTCAAACTGAAAACACTCAAAGTAAACTTGTAAGAGCTATTTCTTGAAGTGTTTATGATGTAGTTTTGGACTTAAGAAAGAATTCTAAAACTTATTGAAATTGGTTTTGAATATTACTTAGTGCCGAAAATAAAAAACAATTTTTTGTTCCAGCTTGATTTGCTCACTGATTTTTGACACTTGAAGATAATACTGAATTTGTTTATAAATGTGATAATTATTATAATCCTAGTGCCGAATGATGAATAATTTATAATGATGAAAAACTAAATATAAATTGGTGAGAATATTTTGATATAGAAAAAATTATTATTTCAGAGAAAGATAAAAGACATCCAAGTTTTTTAGAATTTGATAAAATTAATAAATTTTAAATGTTTGTAAAAACAAAAAATTAATTATAATAAAAATAATTTAATTTCTAAAACTAACTTATGGCAACAATACTATCAAAAAAAGATTTTAAGATTATTTGAATTAATGCAAAAAATCCTGAAAAAATAATTATAGAACTAGATCAAAGAACTCTTGATTGACTTGTATGAACTAAAAAAAGAAAAGTAAAAAATTCTTCAAATATGACTTTAAAAGAATATATTAAATCTTGAGAAATAAATAATCCTAAAAATATCTCTTGAGTTTATGATAATATGGAAGATTTAATCTTAAGTTTAAAATAAAATGATAATTAAAAAACATAAACTTTTTGATAAATCTTATTTAAAATTAAGTCAAAAACTAAAATTAAAAGTAAATGAAACATTAGTTTTAATTACAAAAAATCATTTTGATAAAAAATTAAATAACCATGCTTTAAAATGAGACTTTATTTGACTTAGAAGTATAAATGTTACTTGAGATTATAGAATAATTTTTAAAGAAATTTCAGATAATAATTATGAAATTATAGAACTTTTGAAAATTTGAACTCATAGCGAATTATATAAATAATTATGAA
>JAQUKG010000021.1 GCA_028719245.1 Candidatus Altimarinota bacterium
TTTCAAAAATATTGTTGGTATCATACGAATGCTATTGTAGATAATATTGCTATTATTGTTATTACTACTACTAATTCTACTAAAGTAAATGCTTTTGTAGTTTTTAAGGTTTTGATGAATATTTTTAGTGATTTTTTCATAAAAAAACTAATTAATATAAAATTACATAAATAATTATTATTTTAGCTATTTTTTTCAATTTCTTCAATAAAAAAATCTTCTAAATGTTTTGTAAGAGATTTAACTTCTTTATTTTGAACAATAATATTTCATTTATTAATTATACTAAATTTATCACAAATACTCTCAACATCAGCTAAAATATGTGTGTTAAAAAATATTGTAGTTCAAGATTTTTTAAGTTCAACAAGTAAATCCTTAACCATTTTTCTTCAAATTGGATCAAGTCAACTCATCGGTTCATCTAAAAAAAGTAATTTTGGATTATTTATTATTGATTGAGCGAGTCAAATTCTTTGAAGCATTCATTTGCTATATTCATGTAAATACTTATCAGAAGCTCAATTAAGTCCAACCTTTTTTAACAATTCATCAATCTTTTCTTCTAATTTATCTCAATGAAGTCAAAAGAATTTTCAGTTAAACCTTAAAAACTCTCTTCAAGTAAGATATTTATACAAATAAGTATTTTCCGGCATAAATCAAACTTTATTCTTCCCCTCTATAGTTAATCATTCTTCTCAAAGAACTTTTATATTTCAACTTTCTGGAGTTATTAATCACATAATACACTTCATAGTTGTTGTTTTTCAGGCTCAGTTTGGTCATAAAAATCAATAAATTTCTCACTCTAAAACTTCAAAACTTACATTATGAAGAACTTCTTCTCAAGAAAGCTTTTTTGTTATTTCTAATACTTCTAAAACTTTTTTAGACATATTTATATATTTTAAAAAATATTTTTTTAGATTTTATAAAATTTCTTTTAAAAAACAAATATTATTATTTTACAAATTGTTGTAATTGTTTTCTAAAATTATCTATTCAAAATTCTCAAGCCCTTTTTTCGCAATCATTTCTCATAGATAAAGCTAATTGTGGAGTTAATTTTTGTATTGCTTTAACAAGATCATCAACATCTGCTTCTTTAGGAATTAAAAATCAAGTTATAGAGTCAATTATAGTTTCTTTTAATCATCATTCATTCACTCAAATAACGGGTTTTCAAGCTGACATACTTTCAACTGGACTCATACCAAAATCTTCATCAATTGGAATATAAATTGTAGCAATACAGTTTCCTACATAATCAGTAAATCAAATATTTCAAGGAAGAGTTATAAATTCTATATTTAAATATCAATTTGCCAAATCAAATATTTTCTCTTTTTGAGGATCATTTTCTCAATAAATAATTATTAATTTTTTATCTGGTAATTTTTTAAAAGCTTCAACAATTTTATCAACTCTTTTTGCATCAGCTAAACGAGCAAAACTTAAATAATAATCTTTTTGTGAAATAAATTTAAATTCGTTAGTATCAACTGGTGGATATAAAACAACTGATTCAAATCATAAATATTTTTTGATTCTATTTTGAGTATTTTTTGAATTAGTTAAAATTAAATCCATTTTTTTTATATCTCTTTCATATAAATATCTAAATATAAAACAAGCTATTTTAAAAGGAATTTTAAGTAAAAATGGAACTTTCTTATGATATAAATCATGTAAATCATATAAATATCTTGGTGGAGTATGACAATAATATATTTTTTTTGTAGTTTTTGGACAATTTCTAACTCAACTTATACTGTCTCAAGAAAAGATTACATTTTCATAATTTTCTAAAAACTTTGTTTTGAATAAAAATGCTAATTTTAATTTAATATGTCTAAATCATTTTCTAAATACCTCGCTTGAAATAGAGATCATTTCTCACTTAAAACCTTCTTT
The DNA here is from genome assembly GCA_028719245.1 of Candidatus Altimarinota bacterium. Taxonomy (GTDB): domain Bacteria; phylum Patescibacteriota; class Gracilibacteria; order BD1-5; family UBA6164; genus UBA7396. Next base: position 1,918 of record JAQUKG010000021.1, read on the forward strand.
TCTTAAATCAAAACTACCAGCACTAAAAAATCCAGAAGCAATATCAGATTCTAAAGCTTTTGCCATCATCATTATAAGTCTTTCTCAACCTCATTTATATAAAAATGTATCGTGAAGTATAATTGTTTTTTTCATAGTTTTTATTATATTTTAAATTATTTGTTTTATTTCCGGATATATTAATAATTATATTCTTCTAAATTTAAGTCCTAAAAGTATTTTTATCAATAAAATCATCTACTTCTTTTTGTAATTTATCTGAAATATTCATATTAACAGAAATCTTTTCAACATCTTCATCTTCATTAAATGCTTCAATCATTTTTGTTAATTTTAAAGCTTTATCAAAATCGTCTACCTCTACTATTGTTGAAGGAATATAATCAATATCAGCAAATTCAGAATTTATATTTTTTGCTTCAAAAAACTTTTTAACTTTTACAAAACTATCAATAGAAGTAATTATTTTAAACATTCAATCTTCTTGCCAAAAATCCTCTACATCCGTTTCAAAAACTAATTCTTCTAAACTTTCACTTGAATAATTTTCTAAATCAATAGCTAATATTCATTTTCTTTCAAAAATAAAACTAACACTTCACGGTTCTCACATATTTCAACCATATTTTGAAAAAATATGTCTAATATTCGGAGCAGTTCTATTTTTATTATCCGTTAAAGTTGAAACAATTATAGCAACTCAACCTGGTCCATATCATTCATAAATTATTTGTGTAATTTGAGTTGCTGATTTATCTTCTCAAGTTCATTTTTTTATTGCTCTTAAAATATTTTCATTTGGAACATTATCTTTTCTAGCTTTTTCAATAGCATCACAAAGTGAGGGATTTTTATCTGGATCTCATCATTTTTCTGCTGCAATTGAAATAAGTTTTGCATGAATAGAAAATGCTTTTTGCCTAAGTGCATTTGATTGATTTTTTTTCTTTTCAACTACTGGACCTCTTCACATAATTTTAATATTAAAAAATAATTTGCCCGAATTATAAAAAATATTTATGTTTTTTCAAATTTAAAAACACTGTTTTAAATATTTAACTCATCACCATTTTATCTGGATTGGCAAGTTCAAAAAATTTTCATCATTTTTTAAGTAATTCTTCATAAGTTCAACTTTCAATAATTTGCCCATTATCAAGAACAAATATGCGATCAACTTTTTTAATTGTAGAAAGCCTATGAGCAATTATTATTGATGTTTTTCAAATAATTAATTCATTTAATGATTTTTGAATTTCTATTTCAGTTTTGTTATCTAGTGCTGAAGTTGCTTCATCAAGCACTAATATTTCAGGATTTTTTAAAATTATTCTAGCAATATTTAACCTTTGTTTTTCTCATCAACTAAGTTTTAATCATCTTTCTCATATTTCTGTATTTATTCAGTCTTTCTGTTTTAAAACAAATTCTGCTTTAGCTTTTTTTATTGCTGAAGTTATTTCTTCATCAGTTGCTTCTGGTTTTGCAAATAACATATTTTCTTTAATAGTTGTGTTAAATAAGCTGTTATCTTGCATAACTATTCAAATATGCTTTCTTAAAGAAGACTTTGTTATCTGTTTGGTATTTATTCAGTCTAAAAGTATTTCTCAAGATTTAATTTCCCAAAATCTTAAAAGTAAACTTGTAATAGTTGATTTTCAACTTCAAGTAGCTCAAACAAGTGCAACTTTTTCTCAAGGATTTATAATAAAACTTATATTTTTTAAAACCTCATTTTCATCATCATGTTTATATGAAAAGTTTACATTTTTAAATTCTATTTTTCAATAAATATTTTTTATATTTTCAGCATTTTTTAAATCATTATCCTGAGGAATTTCGTTAAAATCTTCATACATATTTTTTATTGCTTCTAAGTTTCTTTGTAAATTTCTTAAATTAGCAAATATAAAAGATAACGGATAATAAATAAAATTTATAAAAAGAAAAAATAAAACTAAAGTAGCAAAATCAAGTTCATTTTTGATAATTAAATACATTCAAGTTAAAATAACTATTAATCTTGATAAACTCATAATTAAATTTGCATAAACATCAGCAAATCACCAATTTTTTGAAATGGGAATTTGTAAAGTTAAAGTTTCATTTGATAAATCTTGCAATTTTTGAGAAGCTTTTTTTTCAAAAGTTAAAGTTTTTACTAAAGTTAAATTATTAACAAAATCTCATAAAATACCAAAAAAACTATTCCACATTTTATGAATCTTTTCCTGTTTTCTTCTGGTTTTTACATTAAAATAATATCCTAAAAATAAAAATACTGGAAGTAAAGAAATTGTGGCCAAAGCAAGTTTTATATTTATAATAAATAAAACAATACTTACTCAAATTATATTTACTATTTGTGGAATTAATTCTGTGAATACATTAAAAATTATTTGAAAAGTTGCTTCAACTCATCTATCAATTATTTTAAAAAAACTTCATCATTTTTTTTCTAAAAATTTTGCTTGGGTTATATTTAAAACTTTATCTTTATAAAAATTTTCTATCTTAACATAATGCTTTAAAGCATTTACATCAACTAAATAAAATCTATAAAAAAACTTTATAATATAAAAACTTATTATATAAATAACCCAAATTATAAAAAAATTAACAATTTGATTTATTAAAATATTTCAATTTTTTAAATAATTCTCTATATAAGAAATAGCTTTTGAAGCAAAGAATGGTTCAATTGATCAACTAATTGTTATAATTATTGATAAAACTATAATTAAATAAAACTTAAAATTTCAAATGAATTTTTTGAAATCTAAAATTAAAGTTTTTAATACTTGTCAATAAGTCATATTTTAAATATCAGAAAATAAATAATTTATTTTAAAAGAATTTCACCCACATATCATGAAAATAAACATCATAATCAGCAATTGACTCTTTAAATTTTGTATATCCAGCATATGAAGATAATTGTCCATAATCTTGCATATGATCTAAATCTAAATATTTTATTCATTTTTCGTATGAACTAGAAAACCATTCATCCATAATAGCAATTCATAAATGATATGGTTTTGATTCTTCAGTATAAAATGAAGTAAAATATTCACTTGTTTTTCATTCATCAATAAAAACTGCTCAAGCTAATATTTTTTCATTAATATATACAACATAAACTCTTAAATTTTCCTTTATAATTGGATCAGAAAAACTACGATTACACCATTTTATAAGCCGTTTATGATTTGGGTCTTTTATACTAATAGTTGAATAAATATTTAAAAAAATATTTAAATCTTCACATTTAGTAATTTTTAATATTCATTTTTCTTTTAAATCTAATATTTTTCTTCTATGTCATCTTGCTTTTGGAGACCATTTATTCCAATAATCAGATTTATCTAAAACACAAAAAGCACTTCTAGAAGAATGAAGTATATCTTTAGTTATAAATGTTGGAATTTTAAGCCAACCTTTGGGTTTTTCAATTTTTCTAAATGGTGCCCAATGAATTATTCAATGTTTAATACCGATAGATTTAATAAATTCTTTATTTGGTTCAATATCAGTCTTTTCAGCAACTACAAACCGAATTGGAAATTTAAAAAATTTAATTATTTTAATAAATTCATATCAGTTATTTATTTTTTCTATGAGAAACTTTGAATATTTTTTATAATATTCATAAAAAACTTTTGATCAAGTTCTATAATATATAAAATCTTCTGGGATAAATAAACGATTAATGGTTTTCATAAGTATTTAAACTAATTCTTTATAAAAAATTTTTACAATTACTCCTTTATAGTTATTATTATTTTGAAAGTTAATAATTCTTTAAAAATATATAAATATTATTGACTTAAATTTAACTATTCTATAGTTTAAAGCAAATTTAATTTTGTAATTCAAACAAAAAAATTATGACAAATGAAATAATAACTTACTATTCAAAAACTCCACCAAATAAATTTGAAATGAGAAATTTTACAATTAGATATAAAGAAGAAAATAGAAGTTGTAGCGATACAATTGAAATCTTTTTATTAATAGAAAATAATATTTTAAAAGATTGGTCTTTTGAATGAATTACATCAATTATTACAACAGCCACTTCATCAGTTTTTTGAGAAAGTATAGTTTGAATGACTTTAGATGAGATTTTACAAAAAGATTATAATTATATAATTGAGTTAATTTGAGAAGAAGTTTCTCCTCGTAGACAAAAATCAGCAATTTTCTGACTTATTGCAACTCGTAATGCAATTCATAAATATTTGCAAGATGGAAAAAATGATGATATTTTAAGCTTTTTACCAAACTAAAACTATGATAAAATTATCAAAAAAATGAAATTATTGATTAAAAGCTATTTCATTTCTAGCCTCAAAGAAATGAATATTAGTAAAGATTTCTGATATCTCAAAAGAACTAAAAATTAGTGAAACTTTTTTAAGAAGAATTATAAATGATTTTGAAAAAGCTGATTTATTAAAAACTATAAAATGAAGAAATGGTTGAGTAATATTTGAAAAAGAGCTAAAAAATATTTCACTTTATGATATTTTTGTAAGTATGAAAGAAGACTTATCAATTGTAAATTGCACTAGTTGAATTTTTTGTGAAAATCAGCAAAAATGTATTACTACTGTTGTTTTAAATTCTTTACAAAAATGATTTAACTCTCTTTTAAAAATACATACTCTTGATAAAATAATAAGATAATTAACACAAAAAAGTTGAAACTTTTTTGTGTTTTTAAAGTTTATCATCAAGGAAATCATATTCACACTCCTGGTTCATCACCTTCTTCATCAGGTCCCAATAACTGTAAATCTAAAATTAAGCTTACTCAATCGTCTCATTCTATATTAGCAGCATCATTAACTAATCTTCAAATAGAATCTTTACACCTCCCAATTTCTATATAAGCAAAATCAAAAGGAATTTGAAACATTTTAGTTGTATCCAAATATTTTAATGTTTCATGCATATTTAATTATTTTAAAAATAAGATATCTTTATACTTATAAAAATATTATTGTCAAATTTATTTTTTAGATATGCACAAGCAAATAAATAAATATTTATTATAAATCTTGTGTAGATAACTTTTTTCCACAATTAGAACAATATGGCATTCACTTAACAGTTAATTTATTACAACTAGAACAATTAACTTGTATTTCATAAGAACATAAAGGACAAAATGGTTTTGTAAAATCAACTCAATTACCACAATTTGGACATTTTTTATCAGAAATAAATCTTTTTAAAATATTTTTAGGAGAATAAAGTCTTTTTTGTATTTTATATACTAAGAATCAAAATATTGCTATTATAAATATTGGCCATAAAAATTGAATTATGTATTCTAAGAAAGCAAATTTTTGAAATAAATCTTTCAAAATTAACATTAATCTATGTGGAATTATATCCCGTATAAACAATGAAATTACTTGCAATAAAATAAGTCAATATGCAAATGTTGCTACAGAGAATATAACGGCATTAGGACTATTTTTTATTTTTTGTTTAACATAAATTCTATATAGTATAGTAAACACTATTATAGAAAATAAAAATGACATAAAAGCAATATAAAATTTATATAATAAATATGCAATTTTATAATCATTTTCAGCTTTGATTAATTTTGTATTTAGAATTTCTATTTCTGTTTTATATTTGGATATAATTTCAGATATTTTATTATTTAAATCATTTATTTCTCAAGTTATTTTATCAAATTGTAAACGATTATTTTTTATAGCTTCTTGAATATTATTTTTATTATATAATCAAGAATTTTCATTAGCTATTTTTTCTGTTAAAGAAGTGTTATAATTTTGCTCTATTTCCTTTTCTTTATCTTTTAGATTTCTTTGCCGTTCTTCTAAAGAATAAATTTCACTTTTAAAACTTAATATTTTTTTATATGGTCCTTTTAAGTTATTATACTCAGTAGTAAAATCAAATTCTGGATTTGTTGATTTCAATTCATCATAACATTCATATCAATATCAATAACTACTTCAAGTTTTAAATGAATTTATAGTATCATTTATACAATATGGAATAATTGTTGGTTTATTTGGTATATCTTTTATAATACTTATTGTCCACTGAGCTGAAGCTATAATAGCTCAAAACATACAATACAAAAGAAAATATCAAAGTTTTGTAGTTTGTTTTTCTGAAAGCTCTTCTCAAGCAAGTTCTTTAGTCAATTTAGGTCTTCTAAATATTTTTTCTCTAACAAATGAAATTATATCAAACATATTATGAAAATTAAAAAATAAAATAATTAGTAATTTATTTTTACTTTAGATAAAGCTTTTTTTAATCTCTCAACATTTTCTTGCTTTAACGAATCATAACAAGCCGAATATCTAATAAACTTTTCTTTTTCTCAATCAATTTCACTTCAGGTAAAAGGGACTCAAACAAGTCAAATTGTGTTTATCATCTTGTTGTTAAAATCTTCTGGTGATTCAATTTTTTCTCAATTTAAAAAATTTGGACAATAAAATAACATAAAAAATCAAGCATCGGCTGGACAAGCAAGTTTTAATCAAGCCGATTCAAATATCGGAATAAGTATATCCATTCTTTGTTTATACATTTGCTTAATCCTTTTATTATCTATTTTGCAATCTGGAGTATCAAGGTATCTATTTAATCAAACTCAAGCAGGACCGAAAACTCAAGAATCAGTATTTCATTTTATTTTTGTTAGTTCAGAAACAAAATCACTTGTTCAAATTATAACTCACACTCTCCATCCACAAGCTGAAAATGCTTTTGAAATAGAAAACATTTCAATCCATTCAAGTTCTCCAAAATCTTTTGCCACTTCAGTTAAACTAATATGATTTTTATGAACTACTGATGTATAAGCTCAATCATTTACAAGTCTTATTTTATTTTTTATACAATAATTAATTACCTCAATCCATTCTTCTCTACTAGCTCAAACTGGACAAGGATTTCATGGTTTTACAGTCAAAATCATTCTAGGTAATTTTCAAGCAGGGATATTTTCAATTTTTAATCTAAATTCTTCATGAGAGTAAATCGGCCAAACAAAACTCTCTTCTCAAAGATATTCGCTCCAAGTAGATATGAGATCATAAGCTAGAGCATTTTTCATATATCAAGTATTTGGAACTGGAACAGTATTTCTATTTGCTCAACAAGCTATTGGTAATAATCAATACATTGATTTTTCTCAAGGAATTAAAAGTGTTGAAAGATGAGAGTATTCTTCCACATTTATTCAAGTATTTAATTCTACAAATTTTTTATTTAATCATTCTGGACTTCTATTATCCCAATAAGTATGATTTGCATTATCGTCTCTTAAAACTTCTTCAGCCACAAATTTTCTAAGTAATTCAGGAGGATTTGTGTCAGGTTCTCAAACCGCAATATTTAAACTGCTTCAAGCTCAATTTTTAGCTTCATATTCTCTAACTAATTTTTTCATTTTTTGGAATAAGTTTTCTCAACCGTCTGGTAAATATTTCATAGTAAGTAAGTTAAAAAATAAATTATTTATTATCAATAATATATTTCAAAATTTCAACAGCATTTAAAGCAGCTCATCTAAGTAATTGGTCACCAGAAACAAAAAACTCAAGTCAATAATCTCAAAATACAAGATTTTTTCTAATTCTTCAAACTTCCACATCGTATTTTTTTGTAGCAGTTAATGGCATTGGATAAATTTTATTTTCTATATCATCTTTTAATTCAACTCATGGTGAATTTTTTAATAAATTTTTTATATCTTCTATATCAACAGGTTTTTCAGTTTCTAAAACTATACTTTCACTATGTGCTCTTAGTGTTGGTATTCTAACTGCAGTTGTAGAAATTAGGATATTTTCGTCGTTTAATATTTTATGAGTTTCCCAAGCAACTTTCATTTCTTCTTTTGTATAACCATTTTCCTGAAATTTATCTATATGAGGAATTAAATTAAAAGCTATATCATAAGCAAATATATTATTTTCTCTTTTCTCATCATTTAAATAATTTCTTGTATTTTCTAAAAGCTCATTCATACCTTTTGCTCCAGCTCAACTTGTTGCCTGATAAGTCGAAACTATCATTTTTTTAATTCAATACTTTTTATAAATTGGATAAATCGGCATCAAAGCTATTGCAGTCGTGCAATTTGGATTTGCAATAATTTTAGCATCTCAAATAGCATCTGCATTTATTTGTGGAACAACCAAAGGAACATCTTTTTCGTATCTAAAAGCTGATGAATTATCTATAACAACTACTCATTTTGAAACAGCCATAGGAGCAAAAAGTTTTGAATTATCTCATCCGGCTGAAAATAAAGCAAAGTCTAGTCAATCAAAAAAACTTTCATTTACTTCTTGAACTTTTATATCTCAAAAAGGAGTTTTTTGAATACTTCAAGCTGATTTTGCAGAAGCTCAAAGTCTAAGTTCTTTTACAGGAATTTTTAAATCATATAAGCAATCTATCATTTCAACTCAAACAGCTCAAGTTGATCAAACAATTCAGATATTATACATAATGTAAAAAGTTATCAAAATATTTTGTTATGCAATTTATTTAAAATTACTTCTTTTTCAACTTTACCAATAAAAATTGTTAAGGTTTTGTTAAAATTTCATTTTGTTATTAATTTTATATTATCAAGTTCTGAAAATATTGAGTAATCGTTTATATTATCTCAAACAATAGAAATTTTAGTGACATCTTCATCTATTTTAATAGTAAATCTATTTTTTAAATTTTCTAATTCTAAAACCAGACTATCACTAAAATCTTTTTGTTTTATAGAAATCGTAAAAGAAGTTTCACTTGTTGCGACAGCATCTATACTTATTTTAAGATTTTTTAAAAGCTCCATAACTATATACAAATATCAAACTCCACCAATCATAGCATTGTCCACAAATGTGATTAATACTTGCGAATTATCAATATTTATTCATTTTATTCATTCAAGTTGATTTAGTCTGCATATTTTAGTTCATTTTGCAGTTGGATTAAATGTATTTTTTATATAAACTGGAATATTTTTTTTAATTGCTGGAGAAATAGTTTTTGGATGTAATACTTTTGCTCAAGCTAAAGCAAATTCTGCACTTACTGAGTAATCAAGCTCATCCCAAATTATTGGATTTTTTACAACTCTTGGATCAGCTGACATAACTCAATCAACATCAGTCCAGATTTCTACAATATTTGCATCAAATAAGTTTCATAAAATAGTTGCAACATAATCACTTCATCATCTATCAAATAAGCAAATATTTCCAGATTCATCTCATCAACCAAATCAAGTAATAACTGGGATTTGTTTTAATAAATTTACATTTTTTAGAAATTCACTAGTTTTAAACAAAGATAATTCACTATCGTATTCAGCATTCATAAAATCTCCAAGGCAAACAATTAAATCTGCTGACTTATAAAAATTAGATTCAACTCAAAGTTTATTTATTGCAAGTGATAACAAAATTGAAGATAATATTTCTCAAAAATATAAAATTTTTGCTTTATCTTTAGTCATAAGATTTCAAAGCAAAGAAACTCATTTCAATATATCATGGAGTTTGTCTAAATTGTTGTTTATAATATTTATATGCATACTACAAATTTCTTTTTCACATCATATAGCATAAGCCACTTCTTGATGTTTTTGTTTAATTTTTTCTATTCAATCTAAAACTTCTTGAACTTTTCAAAGTCTTGCTAGTTCACACAAATCTATTAAAGTATTTGTTATATGGCTCATAGCTGAGACTACAACAATAACACCTTCTCAAGAATTATTTTTTGAATTTACAACTATATTAGCTGTTTTTTGTATCATTTCTAAACTTCAAAGCGAAGTTCAACCAAATTTTAGGATTTTCATAAAACTTTAAATTTATGCAATTAAACTAAACATCAACTCAATCGTGTTTAGCTTTTCACCTAAGTAATAAAATTAAATGATATATTGCTAATACTAGTCATTTTCATATATCATAACCAAGTTTTCACAAAACTGCTATTGTTTCTACTGTTCAAACTAATAATCATTCTAAATGATCTACAAAGTTTTTAGGATTATCAATTTTTGCTAAAGTTTCTGGATTATAATATTTTGCTGTTAACATTCACTTAGTATCTAGTTTTAAATCTTTTAATAAATCAGCTCTTAATAAATCTATTCAACTTTTTACATCATCAGTTAATTTATTTATTGAAATTATTCTATCAGCCAAAATATTATATTCTTCAGTAGAAATTTTTTCAGAACTAGCTAAAGTTATTTCTCAAGCTTCTGCTTTTGATTTTATTTCTTCAAGTAAAGCATTTCTAAATTCTTTACTATCTTTTTTAACTTCTTCTCATCAAATTTGAAATTTAAAATCAAACAATCTAGATAAAGTTCATTGTTTAAAATTAAATTTTCATTCTATTTCAGATGTTAACTCATTTATCTTTGTATCAATTCAACTTTGAGTTAATCATTCTAGTCACTTTCTTCAATCAATATTCATATTTTTAAAATTAAATTATAAGATTTCATTTTATATAAAAAATAATAACATTTACAAGTAAAACTATATTTACAAATAAATAAATTATTGTGTAATAATACTTCAAGTATTACTAGTTTTTTCACTCAAATATTTTTCTATTTCGCTAATTTCTTTTTGTGCTAATTCTCAAAATTCTCAATCTCAATTTATATTTATAGTCCTTTTTAAATATATTAAAGCTAAATTATATTTTTCTTCATATTCATTTAAATATCCCATATTTAAAGTTAAAAGTGGATCTTTTGAATTTATACTTAATCATTTAATTAAATATTCTCTTGATTTATCTAACTCACGACTTTCTCTTGAAACCCATCATAAATATGCATAAAAAACTTCATATCAATTTTGTCAGGAAAATTTTTGTAATCACCTTTCACTCCGAGCTATAGCATTTAAATTTCTTCATTCAAGTATAGCATGATATATTCAAAGCGAAAAATCATCAATAGTTGAATTTTCTTCATCAAGTAAAAATGAAAACATATTTAACATTGCTCTATTATCTCAATTAAGATAATAATTATAGATAAGTTTTCTTTTAAGTTCTATTTTTGGTTCAAATCAGTTATCTAAAGCAACATTATAATATAAATTACTTGTAATATAATCATGTAATTTAAAATTAATATTTCATAATATATAAGAAATATCTTTATCTTTTGGTTCTAAATTGTAATATTCTTGCAAATATTTTTGAGATTTTTCTAAATTTCATAATTCATAATTTCATTTTCAAATAATCAAAAGTATAGGTTTATAATTTGGTTTTTGTTCCAACATATTTTCAGCTAAAATATTAGAAATATTAAACACTCTAGCTTGAAAAAAAGTTCAAATTATTAAAGCATCTTTATAATATAAATCATTTGATTTAAAATTATTGTAATTTATAATTGCATTTTTTATGTTTATTAATGGCTGAAAAATTAACTCTTGATTATTTGTAAAATATTCTTCAAAGGATTTCTTTGCTTGGTGGAAATCTATGGCCGAATTTATTATAGTTGTATAATAAAATTTTTCTTCTGCAGTTATGTTTAGAAAATTTATTTTATCAATTGTAATTTTTATATTTTCATTTGATGTAAAATCAATTTGATAAATAAGAGATAAAATATATTTATTAGTTTCATCTTTATTTAAAAAAGTTTCAATTTTTGAAAATTGTTCAACTGAATTTTGAAACCTCTTTAATTCAAAATAAGTCAAAGCTAATTTTTTAATTATTTGTTCATCTTTAGGATTTTGTTTTAAAGCCTTCGCATATTCATTTAAAGCCAATATTAATTGATTTCAATCAAAAAAATTATCTCATCTTGCTATTATTCACCTTAGAGAAAATCTTTTTCTCAAAGTTTCAATCTTTTCATCTTTTGTTTTTATTATTGGTTCACTTATTATGATTTTAGTTTCTTCAACTTTATTTACTTTTTCTATTTCTTGAGAAATAACTTTTGTTTTTTTTATATTTTTTTGTATATTTAAATGATTTTTATAATAATTAAATCACAAAAAAAATACCACAGCTAATATTATACTTGATAGAATAAATAATATTTTTTTCATAAATTTTGTTTTACTTTTAATTAATTTTTTCTATTATAAAAATAATTACTAAATAACAAGTTTTATTATGCTTAAAAAGATAGCATCAAACACTATTTCTCAAATACTTTCTAAGGTATTTACTGCAATTATTTCAATTTTTTTAATATCTGCTTTAACTAAATATTTAAGTCCTGAAATGTATTGACAATACAATAAAATATATAATTATTTGGCTATTTTTACATTTTTAGCTGATTTATGACTTTATACTATATCAGTTAGAGAAATTTCAAAAGATAGAGAAAATGCTCACAAAATTGTTTGAAATGTGATGAGTTTGAGATTTATTTTAGCAATAGCAATAATATTTTTATCAGTTTTAATAGCTTTATTTTTACCTTGATATAATTCAAATATTACTTTAATATCTATTTTCATTATTTCCATTTTTTCAGTTTTTAGTTTAATGAATTCTTCAGTTTTGTCTTTAATGCAAGCTTTTATGAAAATAGAGTTTTCTTGAGTAACTTTTGTAATTTGAAAAATAGTTAATTTATCTATTATACTTTTTATAATATATTTTATTTATCCTAAAAATACTACAACTTCTTTTGATAATTCATTTATTTTAATAATGATTAGCTGACTTATATGAATAATAGTTAATTATTATATGAATTATTTTTATGCCAAAAAAATTGTAGAAATTAAATTTTTATTTGATATAGATTATATGAAACATTTATTTAAAATTTCTCTACCTTATTGAGTTGCTTTATTTTTAAGTATTGTATATTTTAAAGTTGATGTTGTAATTATTTCACTTTTAGAACCTCAAGTAAAAGCAGATTTAAGTATAGCTTTTTATTCTTTGCCTATGAAAATAATTGAAGTTTTAATGGTTATATGAGTATTTTTCTTAAACAGCATTTTACCTAGTTTAAGCGAATTATTTAAAGAAAATAATTTAGAAAAAATAACTATTTTACTAAAAAATAGTTTCAGATTTTTATTTTCTTTTTCACTTATAATTGTAGTTTTGTGAATTTTATTTTGAAAAGATATTATTTCAATAATTGCTACAAAAGATTATTTAGATTCAACTATTCATAACTATACTTCTTATGATGCTATGATAGTTGTTTTATTTGTGTTATTATTTTATTTTATTTCATCTTTATTTAATTATATTTTTATTGCTTCAAAAAATGAAAAAACTATTTTACATATAAATATTATCATAACAATCGTAAATATAGTTTGAAATATTTTATTAATACCAAAATTTAGTTTTATCGGATCAGCACTTACAACACTTTTTAGTCAGATATTACTTTTTGGGCTTTCATATTATTTCTCAAGAAAAATTATTAAATTTGATTTTGATTTTTTTTACCTGCTTAAAGCTATAATTTTTTCAATTTTTATGTTTCTTTTATGAAATTATTTTTTACTAAATTATAATTTGGGACATATTTGAAATATTTTAATTTATTGAACTATATTTTTTATAATTTTTATTTGATATTTTTTGCTTTTAAACAAAAGTATAATTTCTTGACAACTAAAATTAAAGAATTAATATTTAATCAAAAAAGTTTTGATTTATTAAAACATTACTTAAAATATAAAAAATATTTCTTAAAAATTCTTTTATGAAAAAATCACTAAAAATATTCATCAAAACCTTAAAAACTACAAAAGCATTTACTTTAGTAGAATTAGTAGTAGTAATAACAATAATAGCAATATTATCTACAATAGCATTCGTGTGATATCAACAATACTTCTGAAATTCAAGAGATAGTAATAGACTTCAAACAATGTGAAATGTAGAAACATGATTACAATTAATATATTGAAAAACAAGAAAATATCCAACACCAGAAGATAATATTCCAATAATAGCTATTTGAACGACAATATGATATCAATGATATTTTTGAGATAATAGTTCAAAAACAATAAATATGAATACTATACCATTAGATCCATTAGATAATATTAGATATACATATTCAACAGATGTAAAATATAAGAAATATCAACTTCTTGCATTTATGGAATGAGATAGTCAAACAGTATATAATCCAATAATAAATAAAGTATATGCAATAGATTATACAGATAGAATACCAAAAGTATATTGAAGTAATTTATGAGCACTATTAGACACAAACAATAATCCAATTCAAACATTATCTTTAACTTGAATAGATGTAGTAACTTCAACTTGAACTTACAAAGCTATAGTAAATAATACATCTAGTTGAACTATTACTTGAACTTGAATATTATTAACTCAAATAGTAAGTAATTATATATGAATACCTTGTATATGATTACCAGATAATTGAGCATATTACTGAAATGTTAAAAATTATAGTTTAATTAATGCTCCTACTTGAACTATTTTGACTGCAAACTATAATGCAATACCTACTTCTAATACTTGTCAATATAGTTGTTATGGATGAACCTCTTGGAATTGAAGTAGTTGTGTAGATAGAAATATCAAAATAAATTTTAGATGAGCCAGCATTATATGAATATATGTAGATTCTACTTGGGAAAATGCCTGTCAAAAATGTAGAGATTTATGAAAAAGGGTTATAAATGAATGCTATTGATATACCAATACTTCTATTAATTATATTGATTACTCATATGTTCCTTGATTATCTTATGTTAGTAATTGCATGCATAATGAATGATGGCCTATCCAAACTACACAAAAGATATTTTTTCCTGATAAAAGAACCGCTGATGTGGATTGATGTACTACTTATGCTATAACTTGAAGATCCGCAATGTTTAATTACACTATGTGATATTGGTCAAATCTTGCTTCAAGCTGGACAAGTTATACTAATTCTTGAGATTATTATTTAGCATGTTATTAAATGGGTTAAAAAAACACTAATTGTTATAGTAAGCTTAAAGGCTTTAAATAAATATATTGATAGAATTTATTAAGAAAGATTTTAACTATTTCTAAGTATTATAATAATAAAAAAATAAAAAAAATTATATATCAACCAATTATAAAGAATCTTAAAATTTATCTCGTAGCTAACTCTAAAAAATAGCTATATAAGCAGGTAACCCGACTTATATAGCTCTTCAAAACTTACTTTTTTAAATGGCACCCCAATAGTCAAAAAAGTGGAACACTTTTTGACTACTATTTGAATAATCAAAGTGAATTTATTTTAATGTTCAATAGGTGGACAGATATACTAATATAACTGCTAATAGAATTATAGATAAATTTAAAAATAGTCAACTTTTGAAAAATATTATTAGTTTAATGTATCTAATATCATTCTCCTTAGGATTTCTTTTTCTTTCTTTTCATTTTCTAATAAATCTTTTGTTTTTATTACAATAATATCCTCTTTCTCTTTCTTATTTCTTAATAATTCATCTCTTTGTAAAATATTTCTTTTACATAAATCATAAATATCTTGTGATATTCTTCATCTTTGTAAATATCATTCTAAATCGTCTATAGTTATTGAAGAATCATAAATATAATTTTTTCAATCTTTAAAGTCTAATACTCTAAATCTTGTATCCAAACATTGTTTTGGTAATAATAAGTTTAATTTTGCTATTGCTTCATTAAACATTTTTTGTGTAATTTGTTTATTTTTGGTTTTATCTTCTTTAACAAAAAATTCCAAGTCTTCAATTTTTATAACTCATTGATTCAACATTTTATAAAATTTTTCCATTCCATGTTCATCAAATCACTCATAAAAAGTAACATAATATCAAGGTAACTCATTAAAAGTTTTTTTAGATCTTTCAATAATATTTCTATTAATTGAAAAATCTATATCAACCCATGCATTATAATATTCAATTGAATATTTTTCTAAAGGTTTT
>JAQUKG010000022.1 GCA_028719245.1 Candidatus Altimarinota bacterium
TATGACGATGATCTCAAGAATAAGATCATAAGTTATATAATATTTGCCAATATTTTCATTTCCAAACTATCTGAGTTCAAAATCTTTTTTCATCACAAAAAGGACAATCATCTTTTCCATACATTTCTTTTTGTAATATTTTATTATAATCTTCTCTTGAAATAGGCTTAAACATATTTATTTAGTTAAATTATTAAAAGTTTCTATAAATTGTTTTGTTTCTTTTACATCATGAACTCTTATATAATTAGCTCAATTCTTACAAGCAAATATTGCTGAAGCTAGAGAACTTCAAAGTCTATCTTGAGGTCAATAATCAAAAGCTAATTTTGATAAAAATCATTTTCTTGAAGTTCAAATATAAATTGGTAAACTGAACTTTTTCTTTAGTATATTTATACTTTTTAATATTTCAACACTATCAAGATAATTTGTGCTTATAAAAGCTCACATTCATGGATCAAGGATTATTTGGTTTTTACTTATTCAAAAACTTTGTGCAAGTTTTAAATTTATTTCAAAGAAATTTATTATTTTTTCTAAAATTGGGGTTTTATCAATATTCTCTTTTAAATCAGCTCTTCCAGAAGTATTTTTGCAATACATCATTACATATAATATATTTGGATTTTCAGCTATCAATTCAAACATTTTTTTATCAAATCTTCCACCAGAAACATCATTAATTATTTTCACTCAATTTTGAATTCAAATCTTTGCTACTTCACTTTTCATAGTATCAAGAGAAAAAGTTTCGTCAGGAAAAGTCTTTATAACTTCAAAAAATATTTCTAATCTTTTTAATTCTTCTTCTAGAGAAATAGCAACAGAATTTGGAGCAGTTGATTCAGCTCAAATATCTATAATATCAGCTCAAAAATTAACCAAATTTGTAATTCTATTTTCTAACTCTTGTTTTGTATAAACTTTTCAATCAGAAAATGAATCTGGTGCAAGGTTTAAAACTCAAACTATTTTTGGATTTAGTTGCATAAAATTTAAATAATTGTTAAAGTAGTTTTATCAAGTTTTTCATATAATTCTTTTACACTTTTACCAAGTTTTGGATGAACAAAATTTAATTCTAAGTCTAACAAAGGTTTTAAAACAAAATCTCTTTTTTCAATTCAAATATGTGGAATAATTAAATCTGGAGTTTCTAAAATTAAATAATCATAAAACAAAATATCTATATCTATAATTCTTGGTCACCATCTATAGGTTTGAGTTCTTCAAATTTCATTTTCAATATTTTTTACAAATTCAAGTAATTCTTCTGGAAATAAATTAGTTTCTCAAGAAATAACCATATTTAAAAAATTATCTTGATTTGTTTCTCAATAAGGTTTTGTTTTATAAAATTTTGATAGTTTTACATTGGAAATATTTTCTTGTAATAAATTGATAGCTTTTTTTAGATTTTCTTTTTTATCTCAAATATTACTTCAAAGCGAAAGGAAGATTTTATTCATAAATATTTTTATATGTTAATATTTTAATTATAATGTAATATATAAAAATACAAAATTGATTTTAGTTTATTAAAGTTGTTTTATGACTGATAAATACAAAAATTTTAAAGAATTAGAAAAAGAAAATGAATGTAGTAAAGATTACTTCATAGAATATAAAGAAAATTCTGATATATTAATTATGGCTATTCATTGAGGATATATAGAACTTTGAACTAGTGAAATAGCAAAATATATTTCAAATTTATGAAATTTTTCTTTTTACTGTTTTTATTGAAATAAAAAAGAAAATAATTTTAATCTTCACATTACAAGTGTAAATTTTGATGAGCCGATTTGATTAAAATTGGCTCTAAAACACAAAATAATTATAACAATTCATTGATGTAAATGAAATAATGAGATTTTTGTATGATGATGAAATACAGTTTTAAGAAATAAATTAATTAAAAACTTTCAACAAAGCTGATTTAATGCTCCTGATTTTTCAGATGATTTTAAATTTAAATGATTACAAAAAGAAAATATTTGTAATAGGTGAAAATTACAATGAATTCAAATTGAAATTGGTAGAGTTTTAAGAGATAATTTAATAAGTGATAAAAATCTTTTAAATAAATTTGCCCTAATAATCTTAAATATCCACAGGTTTTCATAAATTAATATACGGAAAATAAAGATAACTTAGCTAAAATACTGTTATTTTTAATGATATTATTCTCATTGGTCCAGGAAATTTTGAGTTATTTCTTCTGTTTATTTATCCACTTTCTTAAAAAATTATAGTAAACTATAATCAATTTTGTTTAAAAAATATAAATAAATTTGTCAATAATATATTTTTGTAAAACATTATTTTTTATGATACAATTCTCTTGTATTTAAATTTTAATTATAAAAATGTGTCTAAAATAAATGATTTAATATGAAATTTTAAAAAGAAATCTCAAAATAAAGACATAAATAACTCTTCAAAATCTCAAGTAGATGATCTTTTTGATGTTTGATGAGTTTCATCAGACTGACTAAAAAAATCTCATTTATCTATAACCCAAGCCTCAAAAGAAGATGATGAAAATATTATCTGATTTGTAAATGATTTATTTATAATATCAATCCAAAAAAAAGCTTCAGATATTCATATAGAGCCAAATGATAAAAATATTAGAATTAGATTAAGAATTGATTGAAATTTTGTTAGTTATAAAACTTTAGAATTAAAAAAAGCAATTTCTCTTATAGCTAGAATAAAAATAATGGCTTATTTAAGAATAGATGAGCAAAGACTTCCTCAAGATGGGAAAATAAATTTTAACTTATTTGGTTGAAAAAGTATAGATTTAAGAGTTTCAATTTTACCAAATATTTATTGAGAAAAATGTGTAATTAGAATATTAAATAAAGAAGAAAAGCCACCTGAATTAGTTGATTTATGAATGCTTCCATACAATATGATAAAAATCAAAAAACACCTTCTTGATAGTCATTGAATGATTTTAGCTGTTTGACCAACTTGAAGCTGAAAATCAACAACACTATTTTCACTTTTAAGTAATTTTGATGCTGAAAAAAACAATATTTCAACTTTGGAAGATCCAGTAGAATACAGAATTCCTTGAGTAAATCACACTCAAATTAATCCAAGCATTTGATTTAGTTTTGCTGAATGATTAAGGTCTATTTTAAGACAAGATCCTGATATAATTATGGTTTGAGAAATTAGAGATGAAGAAACTGCAAAATTAGCAGTAGAGTCTTCTATAACTTGACATTTAGTTTTCTCAACTTTACATACAAATAGTGCTGTTCATACTTTATCAAGACTTGTAAATTTATGAATTGACCCATTATTATTATCATCAAGTTTAAGATTAGTGATTTCTCAAAGACTTGTTAGAAAACTTTGTCCAAACTGCAAAGAAAGTTACTTAGCTGATGAAAAAGTAAAAGATGTGCTTGTATGAAAAGTATGAAGATATATAAAAAATAAAGATGAAATAAAGCTTTATGGTGCTTGCGAAAATTGATGCGAAAAATGTAACCATACTTGATATAAATGAAGAATTTGAATATTTGAAGTTTTAGAAATGAATGAAAAGATAGAAGATTTACTTATAAATAAAGCATCAAAAACACAAATAGAAATTCAAGCAATATGAGATTGAATGGTTCCAATCTTGCAAGATGCATTTCTAAAAGTAATTCTATGAGATACTTCTATACAAGAAGTTTTGAGTGCAATAGGAAGTTCTTAGAAAAATGTTAAAAAAATTGTATTTTTTATAAAATAATATTATAATTAAACTGATTTAATTTTTAAGTTATAATATATAATATACAAAAAATGAATGTTCTTTTAGAAAAAATGTTGTTAAATAATTTTCTAGACGATAAAGATAGATATGAAATTAGGCAAATTTTTAATATAGTAGATGATGAAAAAAAGCAAAATATATTAAAAAATTTTGATAAAATGATTCAGGCTATAATTAAAGTTAAAGAAGAATTACGAGAACAACAAGAAATACTTCTTGGAAAAGCTATTTCAAATATTGAAACTGCTATAAAAAATGCTAGAAATTCTTGAATAAAAAAAGCAAGTAAATATAGCATTTCCCAACTAAAACAAATAATATAATTTATATCTTAAAACAAAAACAAAAATGAATGCAAATATGAAAGAAAGTCCAACTTTAAATGCAAAAGTTGATGCAAATATTAATCCAGAAATATTATCTAATTTAAGAGATTTAGAATGATTGTGAATTGATAAAGATTTATTTGCTTGATTTGAAAAAAGAGTTCTTCAAATAGTTTCTCAAAATCCATGAAGTGAACATTTAGTTGTAGCAGAATTATGAAAGACTCAATTATCCATTGAAAACTTAGGAAATAATTGATGAAAAAATAGAGAAAAAAAAGATTTAATGGCTTATACTCAAGAAAGAATAAGATGAGTTATCTGGCAGGCAGCAAATGATGAACAATTTTGATTGGCAGCCTAAAAATTAAATTTCAAAAAATCACCAATTTTTAAATTGGTGATTTTTTATATATTCTTTTCTTTATAAGAACAAAATTCAAACAATTTACATCAATTACATTTTGGATTCTTTGCCAAACAATAATACCTTCAAAAAAGTATCAAAGTATGATGAAGTCTGGCTAAATCTTCCCCGTTTAATTTTTTAGAAGCAACTTTATCAGTTTCTATTGGAGTTTTTGTTGATACAACTCAAAGTCTATTTAAAACTCTATGAACATGAGTATCAACTGCTAAATATGAAGAATTTTTTATAATACTAAGCCAAACTTTAGCAGTTTTTACTCAAACTCATGGAAGTTTTTGAAGTTCTTGCAAATTTTCAGGAATTTGAGAATTATAGTTTTCTAAAAGCATTTTTGCAGTTAAGAAAATATTTTTTGCTTTAGAATTATAAAGTCCAATAGTTTTTATATTATTTTTTATTTCTTCTTCTCATAACTCAAAAAGTTCTTTTGGAGTTGAAAATTTCTCAAAAAAATTTTTATTAATTTTATTTACTTGTTTATCAGTTGTTTGAGCTGACATAATTATAGCAACTAAAAGCTGAAATTCATTTTTATAATAAAGTTCAGTTTTTGGATTTTGAAATATTTCATCAAGTATTTGAATAATTTTTTTTATGTTTTTTATCATAAGATTTTGGTTAGTTTTTTAAAATATAGTTAAAAATGAAAAAGTTCAAAGAAATATTTAGATTTTTATGTTGGATTTTTTGGAAGATAGAGAAATATGTGGTAAGATAGAGATGAGATTATTTTAAATAAAATTAATATGAGTATTGATATTAGCAGATCAATGACCTTAAGAAAAAGACCTTATCAATCACAAGCAATAAGTTCTCTTTTAGATTTTGTAAAAAAGTATTTAGACTGAGTTTTAGAAACAACAGAACAAAAATATGAAAGTGCATGACTTTTAGAAATGGCAACCTGAAGTTGAAAAACTTTTACAGTTTGAAAATATCTTGATTTACTTTTTAAATTAAGAAATAGTAGAAATAGAAAGCTTGAAAAAGCTCGCAAACAAAAAGAATATGAATGATTAAATATTTTAGTTTTAACAAATAGAATTGATTGATTAAATCAATTTAGAGATGATTTAGTTCATGGAAGACCAACTGAAAATAAACCTCCAATAATTTCTATAGAAGTTTTAGAAAATATGAGAGTATCAACTTTTCACTCTAAAGCTGATAATTTAGATGATATAGATCCAAGTCTTTTCACTCAAGATGAAACAGATGATGTAGAAGTTTTTTCTGAACAAAATTGAAGAAAAAAAGATAATATATTTTTTGCTACAGATAGAACTGCTAATTTAAAAAATATTGAATCAAAAATACCATATTTTGACATAATAATTATAGATGAAACTCATAATGTAAAGTGATGAAATGATTTTGAGGATTTGATAGATAAACTATCTGTTCATGGAAGAGATTGAAAAGCACCTTTAATATTACCAATAACAGCAACACCTACAAATAAAACTGAAGAACTTTTTTGAGAACCAATATTTAGTTATCCATTAGCTGAATATCTAGCGAGTGAATATTCTCCGAGTATTGAGTATAAACTGATTACAAGCTCTAAAGCTAATAGAGATGATATAGAATCTATATCTAGAATGGTAGAAGATGCAAAACAAGTTAAAGATTATAAGGATAAAAAAGAATTATTGAGGGCGATTGAAGAAAAATTTGAATGAATTATGTTAAAAGTTCCAAATCTACAAGAATTAGTTTCAGATTTACTTACTAGATTGATAGCTGAAGATGATGAAATAAAAGAAACTATTATATTTGCTAGTAGTATAGATGATGTTAATAATATAGTAAAGCAAATAAATCAGGAATATGGAGAAGATATAGCTTCAGCATATCATTCTAAAGATAGAGATTGACTTGATAAATTAAAAGATAAAAGTAGTTCAACTAAAATAGTAGTTGCAGTTGATATGTTAAATGAATCAATTGATTTACCAGTTGTATCAAATATAGTTTTTTGGAGATGAACGGATGTAGCAAGAATATACTTACAACAATTTGGTAGATGATTAAGATGAAACTGACTTGTTAGATATTATGATTATGTGTGATGAATGCAAAATTTTGCTTGGATATGATGAATTTATGAAAATTATAAAGGGATAGTTTGAGATGATTGAGATGATATGTGATGAGAGTGATGATGTTATTGAGGTTATAGAAGATTTAAGCTTTTATGATGAGATATTTGAATACAAGAACATAGTATTGATTTATCAGGCATTGGTTTTTGAATACTAGATATTAAAAAAAGTCTAGAACTAAAAACATTAGATGATTATAAAAGATATTTTGAAGAACATATAGATGAATTTGAGAAGTTTTGATGTATCTTTAGTGAAGAAAGTTGAGTTAAAACTGTTAATTTAAATGGTATATGAAATCCAAATAAAAATAAAATATTTTTATTATTTGCTTCAAACTCTTTAAAAAACCTAAATTTATTACTATGAAATCCAGATATCTGATGTATAAAAAATAGACCACAAGCACAAAAGATATTGAAACAATTTTTTGAAGGTATGTGATATAATGTAATTTTAGAAATAAAAGAAAAGCAAAAACTAGAAACTCTAGAGGATTATCAAAGATATTTTGAAAACACTGAGAATAGACAAGAATTTTTAACTTTTTGAATAATTATTGATGATAAAATAAAAACAATTAATTTAAATAATATTAAAAGACCAACTATTTGAATATTATTTTGAATAAGTCCACAAGTATCTATTAGAATATTATGAAAATTATTATGAATTGAAGGTAACTGAGATATAAATAATAAATCTCAAGCACAAAAGATATTGAAACAATTTTTTGAAGGTATGTGATATAATGTAGTTTTAGAAATAAAAGAAAAGAAAAGATTAGAGACATTACAGGATTATGAAGAATATTTTAAAGATTCTGAAAATGAACAAGAGTTTTTAAGAGCTTGAATGTTAATAAATACTAGAAGCAAAGTAATTAATTTATATGATATGGGAACTCCAGCAAAATTTAAAATATTTTGATACCATTGAGAAACTTCGTTAAGAAAATTAAATAAATTACTTGGTAATGAAGATTTGTGACCAATAAAAAACATACCTAATTCACAAAGAATATTAAAGCAATTTTTTGAAAATATATGATATAGTGTTAATACTAGAAAAGAAAAATGACCAATAGATGTACAAATTATTAGAGATTATTTTGATAGATGTAAAATTGAGCAACCTTATCCATTTTGACCAGAAGAGAAAAGATATACCGTGGAAAGAAGAAGAGATTTAAAAATTAATTGACACGGATTACATACTGTGGCAAAAATTATGTGAATAGAATGAAATCCTATATCTAATACAGATGTTTGGTATGAATTATTAGATAAGATTTATAAGTATAAACAAAATATTACCATTTAGCACTTTCAATAAAAAAGTGCTAATTTTTATTTGACTTCAAAATTTTTTCTATATAATAACCTAGGCAAGTGAAAAATCACTTTAATTTATTTATTAATTTATAAACATATGTGAAAAATTATTTGAATAGACCTTTGAACTACTAACTCTTGTGTAGCATTCATGGAAGGTTGAGAAGCAAAAGTTATTCCAAATCTTGAATGAAATAGAACAACTCCAAGTATTGTTGCTTCAAAAGATTGAAATATTATAGTTTGAACTCCTGCAAAAAGACAAGCTATTACAAATCCACTTTGAACAATATTTTCTGCAAAAAGATTTATAGGTAGAAAATTTGATGAAGTAAGTGAAGAAATTAAAAATGTTCCCTTTAAAGTTGTTAAATGATCTGATTGAGAGGCATTAATTGAATTTAATTGAAAAAATGTCAGACCTGAAGAAATCGGAGCTCATGTTTTAGCAAAAATAAAAGAAGATGCTGAAAAATATCTTTGAACTACTATAACAGAAGCTGTAATTACAGTTCCTGCTTATTTTAATGATTCTCAAAGACAAGCGACAATAAATGCTTGAAAAATTGCAGGATTAGATGTAAAAAGAATTGTAAATGAACCAACTGCTGCAGCTTTAGCTTACTGACTTAATAAAGCTAAGAAAAATGAAAAAATAGCTGTTTATGATTTATGAGGTTGAACTTTTGATATTTCTGTTTTAGAATTATGAGAAGAATGAACTTTTGAAGTATTAGCTACAAATTGAGATACTCATTTAGGTTGAGATGATTTTGATAAAAGGATTTTGGATTATATAGTTGATGAATTTATGAAAGAACAAGCGATTGATCTTAGAAAAGATCCAATGGCTTTACAAAGAGTTAGAGATGAAGCTGAAAAAGCAAAAAAAGAATTATCTTCAACAACTAGTTATGATATAAATTTACCATATATCACAGTTGATGCTGGTGGTCCAAAAAATTTAATGATGACTATTTCTAGAGCTAAATTTGAAAGTATTATATGAGATTTAGTAGAAAGAAGTATTGAACCTTGCAGAAAGGTATTAAAAGATGCTTGAGTTTCAGCTTCAGATTTAGATCAAGTTTTACTTGTTTGAGGTTCTACAAGAGTTCCTTTAGTAGTTAAAAAAGTTGAAGAATTTTTTGGTAAAAAACCAAATGCTTGAATAAATCCTGATGAAGCTGTTGCAGTTTGAGCTGCTGTTCAAGCTTGAATAATTGGTTGAGATGTAACTGATGTATTACTTTTAGATGTTACTCCACTTTCACTTTCTATTGAAACTATGTGATGAGTTGCAACAAAAATGATTCCAAGAAATACAACTATTCCAACAAGTAAATCTGAAACTTTCTCAACTGCTGTTGATAATCAACCAAGTGTTGAAATAAATGTTTTACAATGAGAAAGAGAAATGGCAGCTGATAATAAATCTCTTTGAAGATTTATGTTAGATAGTATAGCTTCTGCTCCAAGATGAGTTCCACAAATTGAAGTAACTTTTGATATAGATGCAAACTGAGTTTTAAAAGTAAAAGCTAAAGATAAATGAACATGAAAAGAACAACACATAACAATTGCTGGTTCAACTGGTATGGATGAGGCAGAAGTTGATAAACTTGTGAAAGAAGCAGAAGCAAAAAGAGAAGAAGACCAAAAGAAAAAATGAAGTGTAGAAGCAAGAAATCATGCTGAGTCGGCTGTTTATCAAGCAGAAAAAACAATTACTGATAATAAGGAGAAAGTTCCAGAATCTGATAAAACTCAAGCGGATGAAAAAATTAAAGCCTTAAAAGATGAACTAGCAAATTCTAGTGCGACAAAAGAAAGTTTAGAAGCAAAAACTAAAGAACTAACTGATCTAATGATGAAAATCGGACAAGCGATTTATAGCCAAGCTGGGGCAAATCCAGGACAAACTCCACCAGAACAACCTGCTGATTGAGTAGTTGAATGAGAAGTAGAAAAAGATGACTGAAAAAATACTACTAGAGTGTAACAAAAAAACCAATTTACATAATGTAAATTGGTTTTTTTGTGTGATTTTTTTGATTTATTTAAATATATGGTAAAATATCACTAATTAATATAGTTTTTATTTTTTAATAAATATTTATGAAATATACAGAATTCCCTGATTTACAAATTGGTGATATTATACAAAGATATCATAGAGATGTTTTTAGTTGCACATTGGAGGAGTTATGAATAATTATTGCTAACTTAGATTCTATTTCAAGTGAAGAACATTGATTCTTTGAAAATGTATTATGATATGTGTTTATGTTATTTATTAATAGCTTACCTGATACTGAAAGGGAAAGATTTAATTGTGTTTTTAAAAAAATATGTAGAAATACAAACATATTTGCACAACAAATGTTATCTCATGATTTGGGGAAATCTTCTACCTTAGCTCTAAACCTTTCCTGTGATTTTAAAACTATATTTCCAGATATAGATTATACTTGTATAGATCCACATAAAAGTAAAGTTTATTGTTGATATATAAAAGCTTTTTATTATTTATATTTATGACAAAATGGTAAATGAGATTGTAATCCAAGAGCCTTAGTTGATCAAATATCTAGCATACTTGAGCTAAGAAGAATATGAGATATAAAACTATTATTGAAGGATATCCATAGTAGAACTCATCCTGAGGTCTGAGAATATGATACATGTGATTTAACTCAAGCTGAATTAGATACATTTTTACAGACAAATCCTATGTATAGAGTTTTGTATGATATTGCTGCAAATAGAGAAATAGATAATAGATTACAACCAGACTTACATATTAACTTTCCTACAGATGTATTATATATATTATTGTATAATGTAATGAAAAATTCTTTTACTACACAATATAGAGATACAGAAAAAGTAAGACAATGAAGAGATCCTGATGTTATATCAATATTAAACCCTCAAAATATTAAATTAACTGTAGAATGATGGCAAGATCAAGAATGAACTTATATATTTGTATCAGATAATCATTTTGCTTGAATAAATTTAAATTGAATAAAAACTAAATTAGCTTGAATTTCAAAGGATGATGTAGATAGTATTTTATGAATATCAGATAGTTTTAGAAGTGCTTTAAAGGCTTGGAAGTTGTGAGATATTACAAAAGATGCTGAAGTTAGAGCTTGAATGGATGAGGTATTACTTACATTATGATTTTCAAATAGCGATTCTTCTGGATTATGACTCTTTGTTCAAAATATGTTATGAATTAAAGGAATAGCTTATGGTAGGTTGTTTGATAAATGAAACTGATGAGCCACATTTTTATTATTTCTCCCAAATAAAGATAATCTTAGTATTACTAGAGAAGTAATTGCTAATAAAGTTTCAGAATTAGTTATGGGGGGATTTGTTAATTGATAAAAAAAGATTCTAAACGGGAATGCTAGAGTATAAAACTTTACTCATAATTCACATCTTGCTCTAAAACTTTATACACTTCCTCTACAATCATCCAAAAAGGCATTATTTTTACTGGCTTATCTTCTAAAAACCTTTGCTCTTTTTTTGTTGTAGATGTTCTTATAAAATATTTTATATTTTCGCTATAATCGCTGTAAAAACTATTAAAAATCTTTGGAATTATATCATTATCTTTTAGTTTTGATTCAATAGGAATTACTCAAACTTTTTAAATAAAATATAAAAACTGTTAATGGTAGTAATGTAAAAGATACATCAACTCAAACAATATTTGCAAGTAAAAATGAATTATAGATATTTAATCATCATCATAAAACTTGTAAAAATAGTGCTAAAATAGATAAAAAATATTTAGTTTTTTCATTATCTAAAATCAAAGCTATTGCAAATAATATAAATCATAAAAGTTGAATAAAATTTCAAATATAATCTAATAAACCAAAATAGAGAAATATTATAAAAATAAATATTCACAATATAATTGAATTTTTGTAATTAAATATTTTATACTTTTTTTGTTTAATATCTTCAAAATATAATTTTAAAGAAGTAAATCAAAACATTATATTTGATATAAAGTAATTTGGTTTTGCATTAAATATTAGAGCATAAATTCATATAATATTAAAGATTATTCAAGAAAATATTTGGTAAATGCTTCATTTTCTTTTGTCTTTATTTTTATAAAAATCACTCATCATCATTACAAATAAATCTCATAAAAAATGTAATAAGAAAATAATAGTTATTTCAAAAATATTTCAAGTATTTGTTTTCCAAATAATAGAAATACAAATAAGGAATATTATATAAACCCACCAATTTGATTTAGAAAAAAGTTTTATTTCTTTCAATAATAAATTCATTTTTTTATTTTAAATATTAATTTCTTCCCAAGATTTAACTTTTATGATATTTTTATGAGTTTTTAAAATATGTTTATTCCAAGGTTTTTCTATAATATAAGTTAATATTCAATTTTCAGCTAAATCAAGAGCATAATCAAAAATATCTTCAATCATAATTTTAATTCAAAGTTCTTTGCAAATTTCTGATTTCTTTTTAACTTTCTTTTTGCTTCAATTATAATTAAAATGATTTGCAAAATGAACTGACTCAAAATGATTTGCAAAATGTTTATCTAACCATTTTTTAGTATAAATTTCAATATCTTCAGGACGAGCTGAAACTATTTTTAAGGTATATCATTTATCTTTTAACTCCTCTAATTTTTTCTTTGCTCAATAAACTGTTTTGATTTCAAGAACTTCGAAATCCTTTTTATATGTTTCATGAAATATTCTTGCTCAATCATCCCTTGTTATATTTAAATCTTTATTGTGATAAATATAATAATCTAAAACATCTTCTCTTGAAACTTTTTTTCAAGAAATCATATAATTATTATCTTCCAAAATCTGGTCCATAGTTTCTGCTAAAACCTCATCTAAATCTATTCAAATTATTTTTGTCATAATTAAAGGATTTTTATAATATATTTTACTTTTAAATGCTTTTTCAAAATAAATATCAAGTATTTCTTTTAGAGATGAAAATTCTTCATAAATTTTTCAATATTGTCTTTGTTTTAATTCATCAAAATCTATTTTATAATCAAACCAAGCTTTTCAAGTTCATTCCATAACTGCTTGAATAATTGGTTGAACTTTATCAATAGAATAAACAAATTTCGCTTCTGGAGAATCTTTATTTTCATAATCATAAATCAAATCTATCAATTCTGGTAATATATATCAAAATTCATTTTTTAATCTTTCAAATGATTCTTTTTCTCTTTGATGTTTTGTTTTTTCAGATTCTTTATTAAAAGCTGGTGTATCTCAAGCATATATTTCAACAAAATCGTGAACTAAAGCTAATTTTAAACTTTTTTCATAATTTAAATTTGGAAAATCTTCAATAAAAGTCATTACCATAATTGCAAGGTGAAAACTATGTTCAGCATCACTTTCAAAACTTCAGTTTTTTAAAAATATTATTCTTTTAATATTTTTCATTTCATCAACAAGTTCTATAAACTTTAACTTTTTTTCTAAATTTGTTAGCATAAATTTTTAATTAAAATTATCAAATAAACTACTCTTCATATATTCTTTCATAATATTTACATTTATTTTTACTTCTTTTGTAATCACATCATTCACCATATTTTCCTTTGCATAATTCATTATTGGACGAACAGATTCCACTTTTATTCAAAACTTCTCATCCATACATTTATATCTTGGAAAAATCCAAAAGTGAAAATTTCAAGAAGTATCTTCATTTTGAAAAAAATAAACTGTTTCAATTTTTAAAACTTCTTTCATAACTCTGCGAAGTTTACATAAAAGATTTATAAATTCTTCTTGTTCTTCAAGAGAAAATTCTCAAATAGATTTTAGTTTTCTTTTTGAAGCCAAAATAAAAAATCAAGGAATAGGAACTTCCCAATCTTGATGAATATTAAAGTATTTTCCGTCAAATACTTCTTCATTTGGGAATAATATCTTTGTCATTATAAATATTTAATTATTTCAAGTAAATTAATCTCTTTTCATAAATATACACCATATCACTTTATATTTTCATTACAAAATCATATTTTAAAACAATTTCAATCATATATTTAGTTAAATAAACTATTTAAAAATTCTCCATCATTATCTCAAGTTAAAATCACATCGTAATGTTTTTTATACTCTTCTAATAATTCATCTTCTTTTTCATTTAAAAATCATATTTTAAGTAAGTTATTATACAAAAATCATTCTATCATATGTGGATCTCAAAGACTATCTCCTAGTAAAATAACATTTTTTCTATTTTCAACTAAATCATGAATTTCTACAAAATCTTTTAAAACAGTTTCATCTTTATTAAAAACATGAATTATTTTTTTACTATGTCAAACTACATTACCATTTTCATCCCAAGAAAATTCATTTGAAATAATTTGAACATTTGGAGTTAAAAATCACTGCTTTTCAAAATACATTTTTATAGAATCGCTTCAAAGTCAATTTGCTGAAATAATTATGAGAGGAATATTATTTTTACTTAAAAATTTTAAAAACTCTTTTACTCAAGATCTAAATTCTATAAGTCAAGAAAAAACTACTTTTTCAATATCTTTTTTATGAAGTTTTGAAGATACAAGTAAATCAAGATGTTTATTCCACCAAATCGCCATTTGTTTCTTTTTTTCATCTAATGAAATATTTGGATCTATTTCAATTGGATGATAATAATCATAGAGTTCATAAGCTTTTTTAGAATATTCTTCTCACAAATATCATTCACTTCTCAAAACTGATATCAAACTTTGTCTAATTTTTCAATCATTTCAATTTGAAAATGCTTTTGTTAAAGTTTTATCAAAATCAGCCAAAATATGTAATTTTTCTAATCAATCTTTTTTTATTTTAGATAATATTTCTTCAAAATATTTCTGATTTGAAATAATTGTTTTTTGCATATTTTTAAATTATTAATTAATAAATTTCCCTATTATAACACTCTTCACAATAAACAATTTCAGGTCTTTCAGGACTATAAGTTGTTTTAATATTTTTTCAGCATTTATCACATTTTCTATCAAAGAGTTTTCTTGGATTTCTTAGTTTCATTCTATCAAGATGTCTTTGGTCTGGATGTCTTTTTGGGATTGGTAAGTTATGCTTTCTGTAAAAATCTAGTTCTTGTTTAATTATGCGGAAAGGTTTTTTAGTTATTTCACATTCTATTGCCCGATTTAATATATCATCAGGAACCTTATTTACATCTTCTAGTAAAGATGTATTACTATACATCTCTACAGTTATAATTTTATCTACTTTAGGAAATGGTGGTTCGTAATCTGACCAGTTGTAGAGATAAGGCAATGCCTTATCTCTACTGATCGGAAAATATTCTTGTGCTATAGTTTCATTATATCAAAAAGGAGAAATTGAACTTGGAAAAAATTCTCACCATTCTTGAGAGTTAATCATATGTCCTATTATTTTTGGAACAAGATTTTCATATTCTTCTTTTGTATATTGTTTATTTAGAATGCAATAGGATTTATTACGAAGTCAAATACATCAAAAAAGGTTTGAATTTCAATTTAAGCAGTGATAAGAATAAATTAAATTATTTGAATTTAAAACTCAATAACAAAAAAGTAAATTATATGTATTTTCAAATCAAATAGATTCATATGCAAAACTATCATCAAAGGCTTGAAAATCTATATCTTGAGAATTTTTTAAATTTAACGAATTTGTAATATATTTACAATTTTCACTATTTTCAACCTCAAATCAATAGTAAATATTTTTTGAGTTTATAATATACTCTCATTCACAATTTTCATTATTTAAAAAATATTTAGATCTATGAATTCAATTTTTTATAGTTTTTTCTAATAAGTTTTTATTTATAATAATTTCTTCTTTTCTTTTAAAATAATCTTCTTTAGAATATTCTATATTATTTATACAATAATTTTTATTTCTAAGCAAAGAACATCAAATACAATTACTACATCAAATTAAATCATAACTTGCAAAACAATTATAACAATCAACACATCATAAGCAAAAATTTGAAGAACTAATATTTACACAATCAATACATTCATAACAATTTTCACATTTACTACAGTTATTTGAATCTACAATTTTTTTACTATTCATTATCCATCTGGAATACATAGAATCTTCATTTTGACTTGATGCAAATATGAGATAACTATTTTTTACATTTGCTGAATAATTTACATACTCACTATTTAAATTATTTGCGACTAATAATCATAATTGGGGAATTTCATTCAAAAGTTGCTCAAACTGACTAAAAAAACTCTTACTAAAATCAAAATCTCTTCCATAATCTAGTGGATTCCAATTATCACTCCACCAATAACTTTGCTCATAAACTTTGTATGGTTTATCTGGAGAATAAATAGAAATAATTTCTTTTCAAGTGCCATCACACTTTCTTTTGTATAATTTCCTTTCATTACGAAATGTTAATCTTCTTTGTTGTCTGCAATCTGGACATAAATTTGGTGTTGGAATCAAAAATTTCTTTCAGACAAAAACAGGACTTACTTTTTCATAAAACTCTAAATCTTTGTTAATAATTTCAAAACTAGTAAAACAATGTTTACAAACTTTTGTTTCAATTATTTTTTCATTTTGGAACATAAAATAATACTTAATTAAATTATAAAATTTTCTTTTTCCCAATTTTGTAATTTTTTAATATTTTTTAAACTTATTTTTGTATCTATTTCTTGTCATTTTAAGTCTAAAAATACTTTTATATTTCAAGTTTCTAATCCTAACATAAAACTTTTTAATTCAATTAATTTTTCTTTTTTCACAGTTGAAGGAATATTTATTAAATATTTGTCAATTTCCTCTTTTATTTCTATAAAATCCTCATTTAAAATATTTTCATTATTCTCTTCCTCAATATTTCATTCTAAAATAATTTTTGATTTTTCTTTATCCTCTTCAACTTTTCAAACTAAATTATTTTTCAAAAAAGAATTAAATTTCTTATTATCAAATAATCAAAGAGAAATTGCCTGTTCTCTAACTTGAGTTAAAGTTAAAGATTTAATATCACGAGCTAAAATAGCTTTTCTTTTATATTCAGTATTTATATTTAATCATCAACTAACTATTATTATTTTTCCAATTTCTATTTTGTCAGCAAATTTATCATAATCCTTTGGAAAAATTGTAATTTCAAAATCATAATTAAAACTTTCACAATATAAAAAAACCATATTTCATCAAGATTTTGTCATCATTTTTCTAATACTTTTTATATATCAAACTGTCTGAACTATTGTAGTTCTTGATTTATTTTTTTCAGGAAGTTTTTCAATTTCTAAAAAGTCCATTTTTAATATTTTCGCATTTTGAGATCTTTTTTCTATATATCTTGAAAGTCAGTCTAAAGGATGTCAAGAAATAGATAATCAAATAACTTCTTTTTCTCAAACAATAGTTTCTTCAAATGAAAATGGTTCAAATTTTGTTAATACTAAATTATTTGAATTTTCAATATGGTCAAAAAGTCAAATTTGATTTGTAAGTGATTTTTTTTCTCAAGCTTTTGAATGTCTTATAATATTTTCAATATTTTTAAATAATTCTCATCTTTCACCAAATTCATCTAATGCTCAAGATAAAATTAATGCTTCAAGTGATTTTTTGTTTATTACATCTTTTCAAGCTCTTATAATAAAATCTTCAAGCGAAGTATATTTTCAATCTTTTCTTGAATTTTTTATAGCTTCAATTGGTCAATCTCAAATTCATTTTATAGCTTTTAAACC